>NZ_JBFBAA010000004.1:10308-422783 GCF_040682035.1 Actinoplanes sp. NPDC051470 | reverse complement strand
GATATCCCGCAACCGAGGCGGACAGTGACCTACTGGTCACGCGTGCCTTGACCGAGTTGTCCGTTGTCTCAAACAACGCGACACCAACGCGGTCAAACACTTCCGGTTCGAGATGCGCGGCAAGCGGCGCATCCACCAGACTCCCGGCCCGGCCCACATCACCGCCTGCCGGCCCTGGCTGGTCGCCGAGTTCGCGCTGCTCAAGCCCGAGATCGTGGTGGTGCTCGGCGCCACCGCGGCCAAGGCCCTGCTCGGCCCGTCCTTCCGGGTCACCCGGTCGCGCGGGCAGCTCATGCCCTGGCCGGCCAGCGCCCACCATCCCGAGGACTTCCCGGTCGACGACGCCCAGGCGGTCGCCACCATCCACCCCTCCGCGGTGCTGCGCGCCGACGATCGTGATGCCGCCTATCGCGGGCTGGTCGACGACCTCAAGGTCGCACGGGCCGCGCTCAAGGGCTGACGCCGGGCCGGCGTGCGGTGCTCGTCGGCGCGACCGGGGCGTGGGCTCAGCGGTCGAGCAGCTCCTCCAGCCCGTCGATGATCCGGTCGAGGCCGAAGCGGAACGAACGATCCGGGTCGCCGACCGCGTTGTACTCGAGACCGGCCGCCGTGCCGACCCGGCCCGACAGTGGGTAGCGGTCGCCCGGCATCACCCGCTCCAGCACCGGGGCGTTGACCTCCCACCACTGCGCGTCCGAGATGCCCGAGCTCTCGACCGCTCGGCTCGCGGCGATCGAGGCGCGGGCCGACTGTGCGGCGAACCCGACGACCAGGGTGACCACCTGGTCCATCTCGAGGTCGGTGAACCCGGCGCCTTCGATGGCGCTGAGCTGCCACTCGTATCGGTCCGAGATGTTCGGGCCGATCCACGGGCGGCTCTCCTCCACCTGCAACAGCCACGGGTGCCGATGACACTCGTCCCATTGCTGCCGGGCCACCGCGGTGATCCGTTCCCGCAGGCTCCCGCCCAGCTCCGGCAATTGCTGCTCGCCGGCCACCTCGTCGACCATCAGCCCGACCAGCTCGGATCGCCCGGGGACGTAGGTGTAGATCGACATCAGCTTCAAGCCGAGCCGGTCGGCCACCTTGCGCATCGAGAACGCGGTCAGCCCCTCCTCATCGGCGACCTCGATACCCGCCCGGATGACCTCGTCGACGCTGACCCGCTGCTTGGGCCCGCGCGAGCCCTGTGGCGTGCCGAGGGTCCGCCGCCACAGCAGGGTGAGCGTGCGATCGACGTCCTGATTTTCCATGTGCGGAGATTACCCCGTGGGGTGTACGGTGTACCGCGCGTCTTATTCCGTGAGGCGTACGGAGTTAGGAGTTCTGGTGAGTACCGACCACACCCTGACCGCGATCGGACTACGCAAGCGCTACGGCGATGTGCAGGCCCTCGACGGCTTCGACCTGACCGTCGCGGCCGGCACCATCCACGGACTGCTGGGGCCGAACGGCGCCGGCAAGAGCACGGCGGTGAAGGCCCTGGCCACCCTGATCGACTACGACGAGGGGGAGGCGAGCGTGGCCGGCTTCGACGTGCGCCGTCAGGCCGTCCAGGTCCGCCGCCGGATCGGGCTGGTCGGCCAGCACGCGGCGGTCGACGAGATCCTCGGCGGCCGGCAGAACCTGGTGATGTTCGGACGGTTGTACGGCCTGAGCACCGCCGCCGCCCGCACCCGCGCGGACGAGTTGCTGGCCACGTTCGACCTGACCGGGGCGGCGGAGCGGCCGGTCTCCACCTACTCGGGTGGCATGCGCCGCCGGCTCGACATCGCCGCCGGCCTGATCCTCACCCCGGCCGTCCTCTTCCTCGACGAGCCGACCGCCGGCCTCGACCCGCGGGCCCGCAACGAGGTCTGGGAGAGCGTCCGGGAGATCGCCGGGCGCGGCACGACCGTTCTGCTGACCACGCAATACCTGGACGAGGCCGATCAGCTCGCGTCCCGGATCTCGGTGCTCAACCACGGGCGGGTGGTCGCGAGCGACACGCCGGCCGCGCTGAAACGGCAGGTCGGAGGCGATCGTGTCACCGTCACCCTGCCCCTGCGGCAGCCGCTCGACGAGCCGGCGAAGCGGCTGTCCGAGGCGGTCGGGGCTCCCGCGGTGATCGACGCCGAGGCCCACTCGGTCACCTTCGAGGTCGGCGCGGGGGTGACGGCGCTCGCCGAGATCGTGCGCGCGCTCGACACGCTCGGCATCACCCCGGAAGACCTGGTGCTGCGCCGGCCGACGCTCGACGAGGTGTTCCTCACGCTGACCGAGAAGGAGGTGGCGCGATGAGCACGCTGCGCGCCGGTTGGGTGATCACTCAGCGCGACCTGGCCCATTGGGTCCGCCAGCCCTGGGCGCCGATCTTCGGCCTGCTCTTCACGGTCATGCTGCTGCTGATCTTCGGGTTCCTGTTCGGCGGGGCGATCTCCGTCCCGGGCGGCGGTGACTACATCGAGTTCCTGCTGCCCGGCATGCTGGCGCTGAGCATGATGTTCGGGGTCGAGACCACGGCCACGGCGATGGCGGCCGACGCGCGGCGCGGCATCACCGACCGGTTCCGTTCGCTCCCGATCGGCAGTGCCTCGGTGTCGCTCGGGCGGGTCGGTGCGGACATGGTCAACTCGGCCGCCGAGTTGCTCGTACTCATCGTCGGTGGGCTGTTGATCGGCTGGCGGATCACCGGCGGCCCGGCGTCGGCGGCGCTTGCCGTCCTGCTCCTGCTGCTGTTGCGGTTCGCGGTGCTGTGGATCGGCATCTTCGTCGGGCTCTCCTTCCGCGGCGAGGGCGCGACGATGGCCGTGCAGGTGCTGGTCTGGCCGATCGGCTTCCTGTCGACCGCGATCGTGTCCGCCGAGACGATGCCGGGCTGGCTGGGCGCCGTCGCCTCGTGGAACCCGCTGTCCGCCACCGCGTCCGCCACCCGGCAGCTCTTCGGCAACCCGACCGGCATCACGGACGGGCCGCTGGCCGACGGGGCGGTGTGGCTGGCGCTGGGCTGGCCGGTGCTGCTCATCGCGGTGTTCCTGCCGCTGTCGGCGCGCGCCTACCGCAAGCTGCGCGCCTGACGGCCGCCTCAACCGGCAGGCTCAGATCTTGATGTCGTAGCTGGGTGGTGCGTACAGACCGCAGCTCCCGCCGAGGGTCGGCTCGCTTCGCTACGCCTCCACGTCCGTGCCCGCTCACCCTCTTGCCTGATCCCACAGCGTCCCGCCACCGGCACAGCGCCGCCCACCCACCGGTGGCGGGACGCTCTCGACCCGGCACCATGGAGGTCTGAACTACCGAAGGGACGGTTACGTGCGGCTGACGGATTTTTGGTCGCGGCTCGAGGAGTCGTTCGGCGGCGCCTACGCGCGAAGTCTGGCGGCGGATCACAGTTTCGCGGCACTTGACGACCGAACCATCAATGGGGCTTTCGCTCAGGGTGAGGATGCGGCCACTGTCTGGCGCGTAATTGTCGCCGCGTACCCCGATCGGATCCCATCGCGGCTGCACTGACCAGCGATTCGTACGTTTGTACGGCGTGTCGCTCGATCCTCGTACACCTGTTCGGCTATCGTCCACAGCGGCAAGGTCATACACAGGCCTCGGCAGGGCGGCGCGGTTTTGTCATACCCACCCCCTAGCGTGTGGCGCGTGATGAACAGAAGCTCATCGACTAAGACGCCTGCCAAGTCGAGTGCGGGTAAGGCGAGTACAGGGGTGGCGGCAATGGTTGCAGGACCTGACCGGGACAAGGCCCTCGATCTGGCGATGGCCCAGATCGACAAGCAGTTCGGCAAGGGCTCGGTGATGCGGCTCGGCGAACGGCCGGTCGTGGAGACCGCGGTCATTCCGACCGGCTCCATCGCCCTCGACGTGGCGCTCGGTGTCGGCGGTCTGCCGCGCGGCCGGGTCGTCGAGGTGTACGGCCCGGAGTCGAGCGGTAAGACGACGGTGGCGTTGCACGCGGTGGCCAACGCGCAGCGCGCCGGCGGAATCGCGGCGTTCATCGACGCGGAACACGCGCTCGATCCCGATTACGCGCGGGCGCTCGGTGTGGACACCGACGCGCTGCTGGTGTCCCAGCCAGACACCGGTGAGCAGGCGCTGGAGATCGCGGACATGCTGATCCGCTCCGGCGCGCTCGATGTCATCGTCATCGACTCGGTGGCCGCCCTGGTGCCGCGCGCCGAGATCGAGGGCGAGATGGGCGACAGCCACGTGGGTCTGCAGGCCCGGCTGATGAGCCAGGCGTTGCGGAAGATCACCGGCATCCTGAGCAACTCCGGTACGACGGCGATCTTCATCAACCAGCTGCGCGAGAAGATCGGCGTGATGTTCGGCTCGCCCGAGACCACGACCGGTGGCCGTGCGCTGAAGTTCTACTCGTCCATCCGCCTCGACGTGCGCCGCATCGAGAGCCTCAAGGACGGCACCGACGTGGTCGGCAACCGGACCCGCGTCAAGGTGGTCAAGAACAAGGTGGCCGCGCCGTTCAAGCAGGCCGAGTTCGACATCATGTACGGCAAGGGCATCTCGCGTGAGGGTTCGCTGATCGACGTCGGTGTCGAGCAGAGCATCATCCGCAAGTCCGGCGCCTGGTACACCTACGACGGTGACCAGCTCGGCCAGGGCAAGGAGAAGGCGCGGGAATTCCTCAAGGAGAACCCCGACGTCGCCGCCGAGATCGAGAAGAAGATCCTCGAGAAGCTGGGCGTCGGCCAGACGACCGGCGACGCGGCGGGCGGTGTCGAGCTGCCGCCGGTCGACTTCTGATGCCGGCCACGCTCCGTCACCCGAACATCCTGGGGTGCTGAGCCCCGATGCCCGGACGACGTGGGGCGCGGTCAGGACGCGGATGGGATGCCCTTCCGCCGAAACCGGCCCGTGAAGAAGAGCCTCTCGACGAGCTCCGGCCCGTCGACCCGGAACGCGGCAACGTTCCTGGCGGTCGACGCCGGAGTTCGTCGAGTCGACGCTCGTCTGCTCGGCGCTCGGCGTCCGATGTGGCGGATTTCGACGAGGCCGAATCCGACCTGGCCGAATCTGGCCTGGCCGAATCTGGCCTAGCCGAATCGGGCCTAGCCGAATCTGATCCGGCCGAATCCGGCCTGGCCGAATCCGGCCCGGCCGGGGATGACTGGGCCGGGCCTCCGCCGGACGACGACGACCAATGGGCCGGCGTTGACGCCGTGCCGGCGGGGAAGCACCGTGAGGGCGCGGAGCAGTCCGGCGATCTGGCCGGGCTGAGGGCCGCACTCCTCGACCTCCGCTCGGGCGGCGATCTGGCCGCGGTGCGAGAGCGGCTCGCGCATGCGGACAAGAGTTCTGGCAGTGCGTCTCCGGAGGATCCCCTCAGCGAGGCCGGCGAGCAGCGGGGGAGCCGGTCCGTCGGTGGCCGTGGGTCGAACCGGCAATCCGACGGTGCCGGACGCAAATCGGACCCGGCAGGCAGGCGTAGTCGAGGCTCGGCGTTCGGGAAGCGTAATCCCGGCGATGCGATCGGATCGCGCTTTGGCGGCGGGAGTGGCCGGGGCTCGGGATTTGGGGATGAGCGCGTGTCTGGCGACGAGGGCGAGCCGGGGCGCGCGTCCGGGCGGCGCGGGCGCGGCGGTGGGCGGCGTCAGGCGGGCAGCCGGGAGAGCGATGGCGCGCGGGGGCGGAAGCCTCGGGACGAGGGGCCGCCGCGGAGCGAGGGCGAGGTTGCCCGGGAGATCTGCCTGCGGCAGCTGGCGGTCCGGCCGCGTACCCGGGTGGAGCTGGCCAAGGCCCTGGCCAAGCGGGAGATCTCCGACGAGGTGATCGCCGAGGTGCTCGACCGGTACGACGAGGTCGGGATGATCGATGACGCGGCGTTCGCGCGGGCGTGGGTGAGCACCCGGCACCAGGGACGTGGACTGGCGCGCCGGGCCCTGGCCAATGAGCTGCGACAACGTGGTGTGGACGCCGAGGTCGCGGGCGCGGCGCTGGAGAGTGTGGACGATGAGGCCGAAGCGGCCACCGCCCGGGCGCTGGTCGACCGGAAGTTGCGCACCGTCCGGGGCGAGCCCGATGCGGTCTTCCGGAAACTCGTCGGCATGTTGGCGCGAAAAGGTTACTCCGCGGGCGTTGCCATTCGCGCGGTGAAGGACGCATTGGCGGACCGTGATGCCGAAGCGGCCGAATTCGCGGCCCAGATCGACGCCGACGCCATGCCGGATGAATAGACCGATACAATTTTGTGACTTAATGCTCACCCGGGTGACCGGGCTCTCACGCATGGGCGCTGACCAGCCACTGTCCGGTGTGTCCGTATTGTCAATCATGGATGGCGCGACCGGCGGGAAGTCGGTAGGTTGCACGTCTGAACGCATCAAAGAATCGAGCGTCCGATAGGGACAATGGATTCTGAGTTCGACACAACGGGGAGGAACATGCGTACCAAACACCTCGCGCGCGTACGCGGTATGCGAGCAGTCGCGCGATTGGGCCTACTGGTCGGCGCCATGGGTGTGGCCGCGTTCGCGGGTGCCCACTCCGCTTCCGCCGCGACCCTGCCTGAGGCCGCCGTCAGCACCCTGGCTCTCGAGCCGGCCACGCCCGGCGGAGCGGAGGGCACCGCCGGCACCGTAAAGAAGGACCCGCCGCCGGACCCGGATCCCGACCCGGACCCGGATCCCGACCCCGACCCGGACCCCGACCCGGACCCCGACCCCGACCCGGACCCCGACCCCGACCCGGACCCGGATCCCGATCCCGACCCGGATCCCGACCCGGACCCGGATCCCGACCCCGACCCGGATCCCGACCCGGACCCGGATCCCGACCCGGATCCCGATCCCGATCCGGACCCGGGTGAGAATCCGGGCGGCGGCGGTGGTGACGGTCCTGGTGAGAACCCGCCGAACAACCCCGGCAACGGTGGCGGTAGCGGCAACACCGGCGGCGGAAGCAACAACGGCGGCGGCAGCGGGAGCAACGGCGGCGGCAACGGCGGCAACAACAACGCCGGCGGCGGCTCGGGCGGTTCGTCCGGCGGCTCGGAGCTGGCCCGCACGGGTGCGGATGTCGTCAGCGTCGCGGGCGTCGGTGCGGCGATCGCGGCCGGTGGCGTCGGCCTCATCCTGGTGACTCGCCGACGCCGGGAGACCCCGGCCGAGGACTGATCCACCTGGTCGCGGCGGCTGAGTCGCCGCGACCACGGATCGTGTGTCAACAAGCGAACTGCCCGGCTGCTCAAGCAGCCGGGCAGTTTCGTCAGAGGGCGATGGTCGCGGCGTTCAGATCGGGGCGTGGGCAGGCCAAGCGACGCTCAGGTGGAGCTCCGCGCAGGCTGTGTCCCGGGCGTTGCGGATCGACCGAAATCGGAAGTCCGCGACCACGGAATGGCACGCGAAAGCGTCGACGGAGGGTGATCAATGACGGTCACAGACAGGGCCGGCGGTGACCTTTGACTCTATTGCTGAGCGTTGATCTCTCGGGGCTCCCGGCTTGGCGACCGGCTAGTAATATGGTGCAGCGTGACCGGTAATTCCCCTGATGTTTCGCGCGGCTACGGGCCCTTTCGGCGAGGGGACGATCCGGCTGCGCGTGAAGCCGGATCGCGACCGGACGAAGCGCCGTCCACATCCGATCAGACAAAGGCGGACGACGCTGACCGCACGGTGATCGTCCCGCCTCCGGCAGATTCGACGACGGTCATTCCGGCGCAGAACTCCCCGTCGCCGAGCAATCAGACCCAGGGCAATCCGCCACAGGGCAATCAGCCACCGATCGATACGACGCCGGCCACCACGGCCCCGTCCCACGGCGCGGCCCCGGCGAGCGCGGCCCCGAACAGTGCGGCTCCGGTTCACGAGTCCCCGGCAGGTGCCCATGGCGGGTCGGCGGCCGATCCGGCTCAGCTCGCCGTCGCTTCACCAAACGCGGCCGCTATGACCAACGACGATTCGCCGACCACGATGATGCCTGTGGGTTCGCCTGGCGCGAGCCCCGCGGGCGTTGCTCAGACCGGCGGCTCAGCGAGTGTCAGCACGGCTCCGACCGGCGCGACCGCGATGCCGGCCAACGCGACCGCGATGCCGGCCAACGCGACCGCGATGCCGGCCAACGCGACCGCGATGCCGGCCGGTCATGACTCGCCGACGACGGTGGTGCCGTCCGGTCCGGCTGGCGCGGGCCCGGCGGGCGGTGGCGCGCCGACCGGTCCATCCCAGGGCGATCACAGTCAGCCTGGGTTGCCGCACTACGGTGCCGCGCCGGACGAGGCGCATTACGGCCCGTTCCACGGCGGCGATGAGCCCAGTTCCGGCGCCGCTTACGGCGCGGCGCCGGCCTCGGGCGGGCCCTATGCCCCTGACCCGAGTTCCGGCGCCCCTCAGTGGTCAGCGCCGCCCGGCGAGGGGCCCGTTGATGCCTACGGTCTCCCGGTGGCGCCGTCGTCGGGTGGCAGCTTCGATCAGTACGGTCTCGGCCCGTCGTCGGGGGCGCCGCGGTTCAGTGTCGGTGGCGAGGAGTCGCCGGGTGGTGTGGGGCCGTCGTCGGGAGGGGCGGATCCGCATGGGCTCGGGCCCTCGTCGGGTGGGCCTCGGTTCGGGGCCGGCGACGCCTACGGTGACGATCGGTTCGGGTTTGACACCTCGGGGCGCGGTGGGCCTCGGATCGAGCCTTCGCCGCCTCGGCGGCGGAACAAGCTGGTGCTCGGGGCTCTGGCGGGGCTGGCGGCGGGGCTTCTGGTCTTCGGTTCGGGTGGGTTCTTTCTCGGGCGGGGTACGGCCGGTGGGGCCGGGCCCGAGCCGACCTCGCCGGGGCCGACGGTGTCGGCGGGGCCTTCGCTGGGGGTCTACGAGCAGTCTCAGGTTGAGATCAACCAGGCCAAGCTGACGGGGGCCCTGGCGCCCATCTCGCAGGGCTGGCTGTCGCGGCTGGCGAGTTGTGACCGCAGCGGCAAGGCGGGCGGCCCCTCCCTGAACAAGGGGGAGAAGGCGCGCGTCCGGTGCCGGGTCGACGGCATGACCATGATCTTCGTGGAGTACGCGACGGTGACCGACCGGGACAAAGCGCGGGTCAAGACGCTGAGTCAGAACGTCGACGCCCGGACGCTCACCCCTGGGGTGGGACCTGCGGGTGACAAGGCCGCCCCGAGCGGGCGGACCCTGGGGAGCTACGTCGAGTACGCCTACACGGTCGAAGAGAAGCAGGTGCGGCAGACGGTCGCCGGCATCTGGTGGGACGACACGAAGACTCCGGTCGCGGCGTACATGCTGGCCTTCTGGAAGTCGGGCGTGGGGGAGGATTGGGCCCCGATGCGGGACGTGTGGGGGCGGTACGCCTGAATTGCCCCACACGCCCTGAGCTGGGTCTGTGCGGGTCTGTGCCGTAAGTCCCATCCGCTGCCGAATCATGAGTCCTTGACCGGACCGGCTTCCGCGACCTAGCCTCGCGTTACACAAGCTTTATCCGACCATCGCAAGCAACACGCACAACATAGATCGCATTACATTCCGGCATCAAATACTGGGGCTGCTCGCTGACCGTGCGAGGGCCTGACGAGTTCTACCCAGCGGTCGATCACAGGCGCGACACCGGCGTCGATGGTCAGTCGTGCGTGCAAGGCCTTGGTCGGCCAAATCTTGTGAACCGGTACGCAACCTCGCGCGCCGGGCAGACGAGACAAGTGCACAGTCGCAACGATGCGGCCGGGCGGCTACCGCCACCACCGACGAGCCAACCGACGACCCGCCGACCACCCGCCAGACCGCCAGCACCACCCGAGCCCGAGCGAAGGCCCAGACCCCAGCGATGGCCGAGGCCCGCGAAGGCCGGCCCGCAACGGCCACGACCCTCACGGGTCAAGCCCCAAGACGGGCCGAACAGGTGCGGCGGCGAAAGGCGACGGCGAGCAGCCGAGGCACGCCGGCACGGAAGGAAGCCGCCAGACCCATCGGCGGGAGAGCGAGCCGCCCCGAATAGGGGAGGGCAAGCCGAGCAAGCCACCCGAAAAGGGAGGGCAAGCCCAGCGAGCCGCCCGTAAGGGAAGGCAAGCCGAGCGAGCCAACCCCGAGAGGGGCCGGCAAGCAGCCGCCAGCAGACCGGCACCGGCCCGGACGGCCGGAGCAGCGGCCCGCCGACTGTGCAGGGGAGCGCAGTCGCCCGCGGGCGGCGGCGCTGGCGAAGGGAGACGCGGCGACATGACCGCCCTGGATACGGTTCTCGTGGTGGCGATCGTCGTACTCGCCGGGTTCGTGATGGGTGGCCTGTATATCGGCTCCCGCGCGCTGCGCCAGATCCAGAGCAGCAAGGTCGAGGCCAAGGACCGCGCGGACCAGGTCGAGGACGCCCGGGCCAAGGCCGCTTCGGTACGCGCCGAGGCCGCCGCCGCGAAGGCCGAGGCGAACGCCGCCCGGGCCGAGGCGCGACGGGTTCTCGAAGCCGCCCACGGGGAGGCCGACACCATCCTCGAGCACGCCCACCGGCAGGCCGAGACCGACGCCGAGCAGGCGCGCACCGCCGCCCGCCGCAGCGGGGAGCGCGAGGTCGCCCTGCTCAACGCCACCGCCAAGGAGCAGGCGGCCGAGGTCGAGCGCCGGGCCGCCCGGATCGACGAGCGGGAACGCCAGCACGCCGACGAGGTCGAGCGCCTGGTCGAGCGGGAGCGGCGGCTGGGGGCGATGGACGCCGACCTGGCCGGCCGGGAGTCGTCGCTGTCGGGGCGGGAGGCCGAGCTGGCCATCGCCGCCGAGGCGCACCGCAAGGAGCTGGAACGGGTGGCCGGCCTGAGCGCCGAGGCGGCCCGGTCCGAGCTGATCGAGACGATCGAGGCGCAGGCCAAGCGGGAGGCCGCGATCCTGGTCCGTGACATCGAGGGCGAGGCGAAGCGTACGGCCGACACCCGCGCCCGGCACATCGTGGTCGACGCGATCCAGCGCATCGCCAGCGAGCAGACCGCGGAGAGCGTGGTCAGCGTCCTGCATCTGCCCAGCGATGAGATGAAGGGCCGCATCATCGGCCGTGAGGGCCGCAACATCCGGGCGTTCGAGTCGACCACCGGGGTCAACCTGATCATCGACGACACCCCGGAGGCGGTCCTTCTTTCCTGCTTCGACCCGGTACGCCGCGAGGTCGGCCGCCTCACCCTGGAGAAGCTGGTGCTGGACGGGCGCATCCACCCGCACCGCATCGAGGAGATCTTCGAGACGGCCAAGGGCGAGGTCGACCGGCTGTGCGAGCGGGCCGCCGAGGAGGCGCTGGTGGACGTCGGCATCACCGACCTCCACCCGGAGCTGGCCACCCTGCTGGGCCGCCTGCGCTACCGCACCAGCTACGGCCAGAACGTCCTGAAGCACCTGGTCGAGACCGCGCACATCGCCGGCATCATGGCCGCCGAGCTGGGCCTGGACGTGCCGACGATGAAGCGGGCGGCGTTCCTGCACGACATCGGCAAGGCGCTCACCCACGAGGTGGAGGGCAGCCACGCGCTGATCGGCGCCGACCTGGCCCGCAAGTACGGCGAGTCCGAGGACGTGGTGCACGCGATCGAGGCGCACCACAACGAGGTGCCGCCGCAGACCATCGAGGCCGTGCTGACCCAGGCCGCCGACGCCTGTTCGGGCGGGCGGCCGGGGGCGCGGCGGGAGAGCCTCGAGGCGTACGTGAAGCGGCTGGAGCGGATCGAGGAGATCGCGGCCGGCAAGGTGGGTGTGGAGAAGGTCTTCGCGATGCAGGCCGGCCGGGAGATCCGGGTGATGGTCCGGCCCGATGACATCGATGACATCGGCGCCGCCGTGCTGGCCCGGGACGTCGCGAAGCAGATCGAGGAGGAGCTGACCTATCCGGGTCAGATCCGTGTCACGGTCGTCCGCGAGTCCCGGGTCACGGAACTGGCGCGCTAGGCGAGCCCGCCGCCGGTGCCGGCACCGATCGCGGCCGGCGGCGCGGCTGTCTCCACCGGCAGGTTCTTGGTCTTGCTGCCCCGGGCGAGGCGGCGCTGCACGTAGCCGGCCAGCTTGGACAGGCCGTAGTTGATCAGGATGTAGATCGTGCCGACGACGATGTACATCTGAATCTGGTTGTCCAAGATCTGCACGACCTGGGTGGTGACCCGGAGGATCTCCTCGTACCCGATGATGAAGCCCAGCGACGTGTCCTTGAGCACCACGACCAGCTGGCTGATCAGCGCCGGCAACATGATCCGGAACGCCTGGGGCAGCAGGATCATGCGGATCGTCTGGCCGTCGCTCAGACCGATCGCGTCGGCCGCCTCGCGCTGGCCGGCGGGCAGGCCCTCCATGCCGGAGCGCAGGATCTCGGCGATCACCACGGTGTTGTAGAGGACCAGGCCGAGAACCAGGTACCAGAGCAGGTCGCCCAGTTCGACGCCGAGCGACGGCAGGCCGAGCCAGACGAACACGATGGTGATGACCACGGGCAGGCCGCGGAACACCTCGACGAAGATCCGGCTGAGCCAGTCGAGGGCGACCATGATCACGCGCAGCAGGATCGCGACCGGCGCCGGGAAGCCCACCCACCGGCGGTGGGAGGCGCGTCGCAGCCAGATGCGGGCCACGGCCAGCAGCGTGCCGCAGACCAGGGACGCGACCACGGCCATGGCGGCGGCGATCAGGGTGGCCTGGAATCCGTCCCAGATTCGCGCCCAGAGCAGGGCGAAGTCATCCTCGGACGGGTCGATCAGCGCCGCCCACTTCTCCATCTCGAACTCGCCGCGCGCGTCCAGCGGCTTGTAGACGAAGAAGTAGGCGCCGACCAGGACCAGCACGCCGACCGCGATGCTGCTGATGATCGTGATGAGGCGGGCGCGGGGGCCGGGCGCGTCGTAGAGCGTGGTCGGCTGGCTCATCGGGCCACCGCCCGGCGCTTCTCGATCCGGTCGAGCAGGACGCCCAGCGGCACGGTCATGATCAGGAAGCCGACCGAGATGCCGATCATCAGCGGGATGGCCGGTTCGCCGCCGACCGTGATCCGCTCGTACCCGCTGTTGGAAAGGTCTCCCACCACGCCGAAGAAGCCGGCCAGCGCGGAGTTCTTGATCATCGCGATGATCACGCTGCCGAGGGGCACGATGGCCGCCTTCCACGCCTGCGGGAGCACCACGAAGCGGAGGTTCTGGGTGAAGGTCAGGCCGATCGCGCGGGCCGCCTCGGCCTGGCCGGCCGGCACCGCGTTGATGCCGGAGCGCAGCGCCTCACAGACGAACGCGCCGGTGTAGAGGCTGAGCGCGATGATCGCGAAGCGGAAGTACGGCAGGTCGATGCCGAGCCGGGTGAAGATCTGGTCGAGCCCGGGGATGCGCAGGAAGCTGGCGTTGGAGCCGAGCGCCGGCAGGCCGAACGCGGAGAAGAAGAACACGATCGTGAGCGGTACGTTGCGGAACACCGTCACATACGCGGTGCCGACCGCGCGCAGCGGCGGCACCGGGGAGATCCGGAAGACCGCGATGACGGTGCCGATGACCAGCGCACCGATCGCGGCCAGGAACACGAGTTGCAGGGTGAGCCAGAACCCACCGGCTAAGACGTCGAAGTTGTCGATCACGGCGCCCATGAAGCCGCCTCACAGTTCTGGCTCAACCCTGGTCCTCAGTTGTCAGCTACGGTCGATCGTCGGGATCTTGAGCTCCGACGTGTCGTTCTTGCCGGCGGTGTCGTCCCACGCCTTCTTGTACGCACCGTCCTGGAACGCCTTCTCCAGGGTGTCGTTGATGAAGGTCTTGAAGGCGGTGTCGCCCTTCTTGAGGCCGATGCCGTACGGCTCCTCGGTGAAGGTCTTACCGGCCAGCTTGAAGGCGCCTTCGTTGGTGGCGACGAAGCCGGACAGGATCACGTTGTCGGTGGTGACCGCGTCGACCTGACCGCCCTTCAGGGCGTCCACGCACTTCTGGTAGATGTCGAACAGCACCAGCTGCTTGGTCTTGTCACCGAGGTACTTCTCGATGTTGGTGGCCGGCGTGGAGTTGGTCACCGAGCAGACCTTCTTGGTGCCGTCCTTGAAGGAGTCGGGCCCGGTGATCGAGGCGTCGTCGGCCTTCACCAGGATCGACTGACCGGCGATGTAGTACGGCCCGGCGAAGTCGATGACGGCCTTGCGCTTGTCGTTGATCGTGTACGTCGCCACCACGATGTCGACCTTGTCCTGCTGGAGCACCTGCTCGCGGACGGTCGACGGGGTCTCGGTGTACTCGATCTTGTCCTCGGGGACGTCGAGCGCCTTGGCGACCAGCTTGGCGATCTCCACGTCGAAGCCCTCGGGCTTGCCGCTGAGGCCCTTGAGGCCGAAGCCGGGCTGGTCGAACTTGGTGCCGACCCGGATCTTCTTGGCCTTGTTCAGCTTCTCCATCGTCGAGCCCGCGGCGAAGTTGCTGGTGCCGGACCCGCCGCCATCGCTGTCATCCCCGCCACAGGCGGTGAGAGTCAGCGCGAGGGTGATAGCCCCCAGCGCCGCCACAATGCGGGTTTTGCGCATCCTTGCTCCTTGATTGCTCCGAAATGGACGGTCAGGTCAGTGCGTCAGAATCTTGGACAGGAAGTCCTTGGCCCGATCCGACTTCGGGTTCGCGAAGAACTCCGTCGGCGCCGCCTCTTCGACCAGTTGGCCGTCGGCCATGAACACCACGCGGTTCGCGGCGTGCCGGGCGAAGCCCATCTCGTGCGTCACCACCACCATCGTCATGCCGTCCCGGGCCAGCGAGGTCATCACGTCGAGCACCTCGCCCACCATCTCGGGGTCGAGCGCGCTGGTCGGCTCGTCGAAGAGCAGGGCCTTGGGCTGCATGGCCAGCGCCCGGGCGATCGCCACCCGCTGCTGCTGACCGCCGGAGAGCTGGGCCGGGTACTTCTCGGCCTGGCTGGCGATGCCCACCCGGTCGAGCAGGCTCATCGCCCGGTCGCGGGCCACCCCGGCCTTCTCGCGCCGCACCTTGAGCGGCCCGAGCATGACGTTCTGCAGGATGGTCTTGTGGGCGAAGAGGTTGAACGACTGGAACACCATCCCGACCTCGCTGCGCAGCTTGGCCAGCCCCTTGCCCTCGGCCGGCAGCAGCCGGCCGTCGAAGACGATGGAACCCGAGTTGATCGGCTCCAGCCGGTTGATCGCCCGGCACAGGGTCGACTTGCCCGACCCGGACGGTCCGATCACGACGACGACCTCGCCCCGGCCGACCGACAGGTTCACGTCCTGAAGAACGTGCAGCGGCCCGAACCACTTGTTGACCTTGTCAAGGACGATGAGAGCCTTGTCGTCAGCCACTAGCGGACACCGTCCTGTTCGTCGGTTCACTCGGATGGGGCCACTCTAGGGGCGCTGGTGTATCGGTTCGCCCCGAGAATGGTCACGGAGAGGTAACACAGGGAGATGCAGGTCGGGAGTGTTGTCCACGATGAGCGGTATGGCGGACGTTGACCCGGTGGGCGGCATCTGGAACTGGTCCGTAGCCGGTCGGATCGATGAGGCCTTGGTCCGGTCTGTGATCTCTGACGTCCTCGGCCGCCCGGTGACCGGAATGGACGAGGACGCGGATGATTCTGCCGTCCTGGTCGACGTCTACCACGTCGGTGGCGATTTCCCGACAATGATTGATCTTTACCTCGTCCCGTCCGTTGCACCGGAGATCGAGGTCGCGGCGGCCGTCGCGGCCGGGCTGGGTGCGGCGGTCCTGCTGCCCGACGACACCCTCAACCCCACGCGGTACGTCCTGAGCGAGCCGGACGAGAGCCCACGGATCGTGCATGTCGACGAGGTCGAGACCGACGAGGGCACCGAGCGGCGCAACATGCGCCCGTGCACCGGATCCGATCCGGCCTGCGCGGTGGCCTCCGAGCGCAACGCCGCCTAGAGAAGGACTACCCTTTACCTCGCCATGACCAGTAATCCACGCACCTACGACGTGCGCACGTACGGCTGTCAGATGAACGTGCACGACAGCGAACGCATCTCCGGGCTGATGGAAGATGCGGGCTACGTGCGTGCCACCGACGCGGACGCGGCCGACGTGGTCGTGTTCAACACCTGCGCGGTCCGGGAGAACGCGGACAACCGCCTCTACGGCAACCTCGGCCGCCTCCGGCCGACCAAGCTGAAGAACCCCGAGATGCAGATCGCCGTCGGCGGCTGCCTCGCGCAGAAGGACCGCGGCGACATCGTCAAGAAGGCGCCGTGGGTCGACGTGGTCTTCGGCACCCACAACATCGGCTCGCTGCCCACGCTGCTCGAGCGCGCCCGCCACAACGCCGCCGCCGAGGTGGAGATCCTCGAGGCGCTCGAGGTGTTCCCCTCCACGCTGCCCACGCGCCGCGAGTCGACGTACGCGGGATGGGTCTCGATCTCGGTCGGCTGCAACAACACCTGCACCTTCTGCATCGTCCCGTCGCTGCGCGGCAAGGAGAAGGACCGCCGGCCGGGCGAGATCCTGGCCGAGGTCGAGGCGCTGACCAGCCAGGGCGTGCTCGAGGTCACGCTGCTCGGGCAGAACGTGAACTCCTACGGCGTCGAGTTCGGCGACAAGCTGGCCTTCGGCAAGCTGCTGCGGGCGACCGGCGGCGTCGAGGGGCTGGAGCGGGTGCGGTTCACCAGCCCCCACCCGAAGGACTTCACCGACGACGTGATCGCCGCGATGGCCGAGACGCCGAACGTCTGCCCGTCGCTGCACATGCCGTTGCAGTCCGGTTCCGACGCGACGCTCAAGGCGATGCGCCGCAGCTACCGGCGCGACAAATACCTCGGCATCATCGACAAGGTGCGCGCCGCGATGCCCGACGCCGCGATCACCACCGACATCATCGTCGGCTTCCCCGGCGAGACCGAGGCCGACTTCGAGCAGACGCTCGAGGTGGTGCGCGAGGCGCGGTTCGCCAGCGCGTTCACCTTCCAGTACTCGATCCGCCCCGGCACCCCGGCCGCGACCATGGCCGATCAGGTGCCCAAGAAGGTGGTGCAGGGACGCTACGAGCGGTTGATCGCCGAGCTCGAGGACATCACCTGGGCCGAGAACAAGAAGCAGGCCGGCCGTACGGTCGAGGTGCTGGTCGCGGTCGGTGAGGGTCGCAAGGACACGCGTACGGGCCGGCTCAGCGGCCGCGCCCGCGACGGCCGGCTGGTGCACTTCGCCACCGGCGAGGTGACGCCCCGCCCGGGCGACATCGTGGAGACCGTGGTCACCTACGCCGCGCCCCACCACCTGAACGCCGACGGCGCCCCGGTCAGCCACCGCCGCACCCGCGCCGGCGACGCCTGGGAGGCCGGCCACACCCCGAAGATGCCCGGCGTCAGCCTGGGCCTCCCCACGATCGGCGTCCCCGCCCCGCTGCCCGCCACCACCGGCGGCTGCGCGGTCAACTAAGGCCCGCCACCACCGGCGGCTGCGCGGTCAACCAAGGCGCGGTCAACTGGTGAAGGTCGCCCCGGTTCGCGCGGCGCGCTCGACACCCCAGTCGTAGAGCGCCTGCAACACCGGGGCCAGGCTGCGTCCCTCGTCGGTCAGCTCGTACTCGACGTGGGGCGGGTTCGTGCCGAGGTCGCGGCGGCACACCAGGCCGTCCGCCTCCAGCTCGCGGAGCCGCTGGGTGAGCATCTTCTCGCTCACCCCGGGCACCAGGCGGCGGAGTTCGCCGTAGCGGTGCACGCCCTCCTTGAGCCGGGACAGGATGACGGTGCGCCAGCGGCCGCCCACCACGTCGACGGTGAGTTCGACCGGGCACGAGAAGGTCTTGGGCACGAACCATTATGTGCGTACTTGTGCTTCGGGCCGCCCCGGTGCTGGGCTGATCGACATGACGACACCCAGCCTGTACGAGTGGGCCGGCGGCACCGACGCGTTCGTGCGGCTGACCGACGCCTTCTACGCCAAGGTGGTCGAGGACGAGTTGCTGGCCCCGCTGTTCGCGCGGATGGACGCCCAGCACGCCCGGCACGTGGCGACCTGGCTGGCCGAGGTGTTCGGCGGCCCGGCGGCCTACACCGACCAGCACGGCGGATACCCGCACATGGTGGCCAAGCACATCGGCATGGCCATCACCGAGCCGCAGCGGCGGCGCTGGGTGAACCTGATCCAGGACGCCGCCGACGAGGCCGGCCTGCCCGACGACCCCGAGTTCCGGGCCGCGTTCCTCGGCTACGTCGAGTGGGGCACCCGCCTGGCCCGCCAGAACTCGCAACCCGGCGCCGACGTGTTCCGGAAGGCGCCGGTCCCCCGTTGGGGCTGGGGTGTGGCCCCGCCCTACCAACCGGGATGACGCGGAAGCAAGAAGCGGCCCGGACCATCTACGGTCCGGGCCACTGAGGTCGTGCAGGTGTTGCGCGCGTACCTGAAAATGCTCTTGATCTTTACGAAGCCTGCTCGGCCAGGGCCAGGAACTGACGCTTCGAGTCGAGCGCCTGCTGGGCCTCTTTGATGCGGCGCTTGTCGCCGGCCGCCTCGGCGCGGGCGAGACGCTGCTCGGCCTCGGCGACCTGCTCGCGCATCTGCTGGAGCAGCGGGTTTTCCTGCGGGGAGGTCTTGCGCCAGGCGGAATCCATGGCCACCCGGATGCGTTCCTCGGCGGCCCGCCAGCGACGGTCGAGGCCGGCCTGCGACTCGCGCGGCACCCGACCGGCGTCGTGCCAGGAGGCCTGGGCGTCGCGAAGCTTGTTCTGGGCCTGGCGCGGGTCGGCGTCGACGTCGAGCGCCTCGATCTCGGCCAGGATCGCCTGCTTGCGCTCGAGGTTGCCCTTGAACTCGGCGTCCCGGGCCGAGAAGACCTCGCTCCGCCGGGTGAAGAAGGCGTCCTGCGCGGCGCGGAAGCGTTCCCAGAGGCGCTGCTCGGCCTCCTTGGCGGCGCGCGGCGCGGCCTTCCACTCGGTCATCAGCTCTTTGAGCCGGTTCGCGGTCGGGCCCCACTCGGACGACCCGGACAGTGTCTCGGCCTCGGTGACCAGGTCTTCCTTGGCCGTCTGGGCCTGCTTGCGCTGACCGTCGAGGGTCGCGAAGTGGGCGCCGCGGCGGCGGGTGAAGCCGTCCCGGGCGGCCGCGAACCGCTTCCACAGCTCGCCGTCGGTCTTCTTGTCGACGCCGCGGATCGTCTTCCACTCGTCGAGGATCTCCTTGAGCCGGTCGCCGGCCGTCTTCCAGCCGGTGGCGTCGGCGGCGATCTTCTCCGCCTCCTCGACCAGCGCGGTCTTGCGGGCGATGGCCTCGCCCCGGGCCGCCTCGCGGGCCACCCGGGCCTCGCCCGCCTTCTCGTCGGCGAGCGTGGAGAGCCGGTCGAGGCGGGCGGCCAGGCCGTCGATGTCACCGACGACGTGTGCCTCGTCGAGCTGCGTGCGCAGCCGCTTGACGCTGGACAACGAGTGGGCGGCGTCGGCCGCGCCGGACTTGAGCCGGGCCTCGATCAGGTCGACCTCGGTCACCAGATCGGCGAACCGGCGGGCGAAGTGGGCCAGACCCTCTTCGGGTGTGCCCGCCTGCCACGAGCCGACCACCCGGTCGCCCTCGGCGGTCTTGACGTAGACCGTGCCGTCGGCGTCGACTCGCCCGAAGGTTGTCCAGTCGTTCATCAGCCCATCCTCGTTCATCCCGGCCCGCGTGAGCCCCTTCGCTCACACCCACCGCCACAGCGCAGTCAAGAATGCCGTACATCCCTTGACATTCTTTCTCGCGCATTGTCACAGGTCCAACCCGGTTACGACCAAGTGCCCGCCGATGACCGTGACCATACGGTGTCCTACCGTTGCTCCGTGCCGAACCACCCCCATCCCCGGGTGATCGCCGTCGTCGGTCCCACCGCCGCCGGCAAGTCGGCGCTGAGCATCGGTCTGGCCCAGGCCCTCAGCGGGGAGATCGTCAATGCCGACTCGATGCAGCTGTACCGCGGGATGGACATCGGCACCGCCAAGATACCGGTCGCGGAGCGGGCCGGCGTGCCCCATCACCTGCTCGACATCTGGGACGTGACGGAACCGGCCAGCGTCGCCGAATACCAGCGGCTGGCCCGCGCGGCGGCCGACCGGATCGTCACCCCGATCCTGGTCGGCGGCTCGGGGCTCTACATCCGCGCGGTGCTCGAGGACTTCGAGTTCCCGGGCACCGACCCGGCGATCCGGTCCCGCCTGGAGGCCGAATGGTCGGACGGCGCCCCGCTGTTCGAGCGGCTCCGGGCGCTCGACCCGGCCGCCGCCGCCAAGATCCTTCCGTCCAACGGGCGGCGGATCGTGCGCGCGCTCGAGGTGATCGAGCTGACCGGGCGCCCGTTCACCGCATCCCTGCCGTCGCCTACGCCGGTGTACGACTCCGTTCAGATCGGTATCGACCGGGACGATCTGGACTCCCGCGTGGACCTCCGGGTGGATCTGATGTGGGAGGCCGGGCTGGTCGACGAGGTGGCCGGGCTCGACGGGCTCCGGGACGGGCTGACCGCGAGCCGGGCGCTCGGCTACCAGCAGGCGCTGGCCCAGCTCGACGGCCGGCTCACCGCCGCCGAGGCGCGCGAGGAGACGAAGCGGGCCACCCGGCGGTTCGTCCGGCGGCAGCGGTCGTGGTTCCGTCGTGACCCACGGATCCACTGGCTGGACGGGTCGTCGGACACGTTGTTGACGGACGCCCTCGCGCTTACGCGATGATGGACGGCGTGTTGTTCACCAAGGGCCATGGCACCGGCAACGACTTCGTGATCCTGCCCGATCCGGATGGCGCCCTCGACCTCCCGGCCGACCTCGTCCGCGAGCTCTGCGACCGCCACTTCGGCCTGGGCGCCGACGGCGTGCTGCGGGTGGTCCGCAGCGCCAAGCACCCCGACGCCGCCGATCTCGCGGCCGACGCCGAGTGGTTCATGGACTACCGCAACGCCGACGGCTCGGTCGCCGAGATGTGCGGCAACGGGGTCCGGGTCTTCACCCGCTACCTGGTCGACCAGGGCTGGGCGTCGTTCCCGGTCCCGGTGGCGACGCGATCCGGGGTGGTGCGCGCGGTGGCCGAGGCGGACACGATCTCGGTGCGGATGAAACCCCCGCGGGTGTACGCGGCCAGCACGGCGACCACCGGCGGTTTCACCCTGCCCGGCGTGGCCGTCGACTGCGGCAACCCCCACCTGGTCTGCGGGCTGTCCGCCCCGCTCGACTCGCTCGACCTGACCGTGGCCCCCGACCACGACGAGACGCTGTTCCCCCACGGCGTGAACGTCGAGTTCGTGACGCCGGTCGCCGACCTCCATGTCCGGATGCGCGTCCACGAGCGCGGCTCCGGCGAGACGCTGTCCTGCGGCTCGGGCGCCCTGGCCGTCGGCGCCGTGACCCTGCGCGACGCGAAACTGTCCGCCGGCCGGGTGACCGTCGAGGTGCTCGGCGGCACGCTCACCGTGACCGCCACCGAGTCGGGGGAGTGGTGGCTCGCGGGACCGGCGGTGCTCGTGGCGACGGGAGAGGTCACGCTCTGATGCACCGGGTGGCCCACCGCGGGTACTCCGCCGTGGCACCTGAGAACACGCTGCCCGCCCTGGCCGCGGCGGTGTCCGCGGGGGCGACCCATGTCGAGTTCGACGTCCGCACGACCGCCGACGACGTGCCCGTGGTCATCCACGACCGCACCGTCGACCGCACCACGAACGGGACCGGCCACGTCTGGGACCTGACCGTCGACGAGATCCGCGCGCTGGACGCCGGGTCCTGGTTCTCGCCGGCCTTCGCGGGGTTGAAGGTGCCGCTGCTCAGCGAGGTGCTGGCGCTGCCGCTGGCCGACGCCTCGCTGCTGCTCGAGATCAAGCCGCCGACCAACGCCGACCAGGTGAAGCGGATCCTCACCATGCTGGGTGACCTGGCCGGCCGCACGATCGTGCAGAGTTTCGACCCGTCGGTGGTCCGGCTGGTGCGCGAGGTCGCTCCCGACATCCGGCGCGGGCTGCTGCGCCTGCGCTTCGAGGCCGACACGGTCGCCCTGGTCAGGGATCTCGGCGTGGTCTGCTGCAACCCGTCGGTGGCCGATGTGGTCGGCGCCCCGGAGATGGTCGCCGAACTGGCCGCCGAGGGCGTCGAGGTGATGCCGTGGACGGCCAACGACATCACCGAGTGGCGCGCGCTGGCCGCCGCCGGCGTGGCCGGTCTGATCACCGACCATGCCGGCGAACTGACCGGCTGGGCGGCCAGTTAGAACGTCTCCTCGGGGGCCTCGTCGACCTCGATCGCGGCCGCGTTGGCCGGGGGTGGCGTGCCCTTGACGACCGCGCGGATCGCGGCCGCCACCGCCGGGGTGACCCGCGGGTCGAAGACGCTCGGGACGATCACCGTCGGGTTCAGCTTGTCCTCGCCCACCACGTCGGCGATCGCGCGGGCCGCGGCCAGCGCCATCTCCTCGGTGAACTCCGAGGCGGCGGCGTCCAGCATGCCGCGGAAGACGCCCGGGAAGGCGAGCACGTTGTTGATCTGGTTGGGCTGGTCGGAGCGGCCGGTGGCGACCACCGCGGCGTGCTGCCGGGCCTCCCGCGGGTCGACCTCGGGGTCGGGGTTGGCCAGCGCGAACACGATCGACTTCTCGGCCATCCGGGCGATGTCGGCGCCGGACAGCAGGTTGGGGGCGGAGACGCCGATGAAGACGTCGGCGCCCACGATGGCGCCGGCCAGGTCACCGGAGTAGTTGTCCTTGTTGGTGTTGTCGGCCAGCCACTGCCACGTCTCGTTCAGGCCGGCCATGCCGCGGTGGAGAGCGCCCTGCCGGTCGTACGCGACGATGTCGCCCACGCCCTGACGCAGCAGCAGCTTCATGATCGCCGTGCCCGCCGCGCCCGAGCCGGACACCACCACCTTGACGTCGGCCATGTTCTTGCCGACCACCCGCAGCGCGTTGGTCAGCGCGGCCAGCACGCAGATGGCGGTGCCGTGCTGGTCGTCGTGGAACACCGGGATGTCCAGCAGCTCACGCAGCCGGGCCTCGATCTCGAAGCATCGCGGCGCCGCGATGTCCTCCAGGTTGATGCCGCCGTAGGCCGGGGCGATCGCCCGGACGATGTTGACGATCTCGTCGGTGTCCTGGGTGTCCAGCACGACCGGCCAGGCGTCCACCCCGCCGAACCGCTTGAACAGCGCCGCCTTGCCCTCCATCACCGGCATCGCCGCGGCCGGGCCGATGTTGCCCAGCCCCAGCACCGCCGACCCGTCGCTGACCACGGCGACCGTGTTGCGCTTGATGGTCAGCCGGCGCGCGTCGTCCGGGTTCTCGGCGATCGCCATGCAGACCCGCGCCACGCCCGGCGTGTAGGCCCGGCTGAGCTCGTCCCGGTTGCGCAGCGCGACCTTCGAGCTCACCTCGATCTTGCCGCCCAGGTGCAGCAGGAAGGTGCGGTCGGAGACCTTGCGGACGTCGACGCCGTCCAGCTCCTCCAGCGTCTTGACGACCTGGTCGGCGTGGCCGGAGTCGGCGGTGTCGCAGGTGAGGTCGACGAGCACGCGTGAGGAGTCCGAGTCCACCACGTCGAGGGCCGTCACGATGGCGCCGGCCTCGCCGACACAGGTGGTGAGGCGACCGATGGACGACGCGTCGGCCGTCACGGCGATCCGGATCGTGATCGAGAATCCTGCGCTGGGCAGGCGGGTGGTCACCACGGTGGTCCCTCCGTCGTTGGCGGGTGAGTCACCGCATTCTTGCGCGTCCGGAATAGGAACTTCCAATTCGGTGGTTACAGATGCGTCAGGCACTGTCATTACAACTTCCGGACCGGTTATGTGGATGCGCTCGGTGCGCGGGTCTGCCACGATCGGTGCCGAGGAGGTCACACTTTTGCAGACTCAATTCTCTGAACCCGACGTCACCACCGGTGATCTTGAACTCGAGGAGCGCCACTCGCTACGGCGGGTCGCCGGCCTCTCCACCGAGCTCACCGATGTCACCGAGGTCGAGTACCGGCAGCTCCGGCTGGAACGGGTCGTCCTGGTCGGCGTGTGGACCGAGGGCGGCGTCACCGACGCGGAGAATTCGCTGGCCGAGCTCGCCCTCCTCGCCGAGACCGCCGGGTCCGAGGTCCTCGAGGGCCTGATCCAGCGCCGCAGCCGGCCCGACCCGGCCACGTTCATCGGCCGCGGCAAGGTCGACGAGCTGCGCGACGTGGTGCTCTCCACCGGCGCCGACACGATCATCTGCGACGGCGAGCTGTCCCCGTCCCAGCTCCGCAACCTGGAGCAGCAGATCAAGGTCAAGGTCGTCGACCGTACGGCGCTGATCCTCGACATCTTCGCCCAGCACGCGAAGAGCAAAGAGGGCAAGGCCCAGGTCGAGCTGGCCCAGCTGCAATACCTGCTGCCGCGACTCCGTGGCTGGGGCGAGACGCTCTCCCGGCAGAGCGGCGGTCGTGCCGGTGGCGCGGGCGGCGGCGTCGGCCTGCGCGGTCCCGGTGAGACCAAGCTCGAGACCGACCGCCGCCGGATCAACACCCGCATCGCCAAACTGCGTCGAGAGATCAAGGCGATGCGTACGGTGCGGCAGACCAAGCGTGCCCGCCGGTCGCGCAACGGCGTGCCCGCCGTGGCCATCGCCGGCTACACCAACGCCGGCAAGTCCAGCCTGCTCAACCGGCTGACCCAGGCCGGCGTGCTGGTGGAGGACGCGCTGTTCGCCACGCTCGACCCGACCACCCGCCGGGCCGCCGCCGAGGACGGCCGGGTCTACACGCTCTCCGACACCGTCGGCTTCGTCCGGCACCTTCCGCACCACATCGTCGAGGCGTTCCGCTCGACGCTGGAAGAGGTGGCCTTCGCCGACGTCGTCCTGCACGTGGTGGACGGCTCGCACGCCGACCCCGAGGGTCAGGTGAGCGCGGTCCGTGAGGTGCTGGCCGAGGTGGGCGCCGACAAGCTGCCCGAGCTGCTGGTCATCAACAAGGTCGACGCGGCCGACGAAGAGACCCTGCTGCGCCTCAAGCGCACCTGGCCCGACGCCGTCCTCGTGTCGGCCAGGTCCGGCCGGGGCATCGACGAGCTGCGGCAGGCGATCGAGGCGAACCTGCCCAAGCCCGCGCTCGAGCTCACCGTTCTGGTGCCGTACGACCGGGGCGACCTGATCGCCAAGATTCACCGCACCGGCCAGGTCCTCACCACCCGCCACACCGAGGACGGCACCGAGATGCGGGTCCGCGTCGACGAGCGACTCGGCGCTGAACTGTCCGCATTCGCGTCGTGATCGATGGGACTGATCGGACGCCTGAGCTGTGGTGATCCACGCGTAACAACAGCACGGGACGCCGCATGCGACACTGATCGGATGCGGCGTCTCGTGGTGTCGGTTCTCTGTGCCTCCGGGCTCGTGCTGACCGGCGCCGGCACCGCCTTCGCGGAGGAGGCCCCCGGGGGCACCGCGCAGGCTCAGGCCGGCAAGAAGGTGTGCAAGATCACCGATGAAAAGCTTCCCGGCCTGTCGGGTCTCGTGGCGACCGACGACGGGTTCGTCGTCATCAACGACAGCAACCCGCAGAACAGCCGCAAGCGTGTTTTCTTCCTCGACGCCAAGTGCAAGGTGAAGGACTCCGTCGCCTACAGCGGCCAGGGTCCGCTGGACACCGAGGACATGGTCCTCTCGCCGGACGGCAAGACGCTCTGGATCGCCGACATCGGCGACAACGACAGCAAGCGCCCCACCGTCGCCCTCTGGTCGATGCCGCTCACCGGCAAACAACAGCCGAAGATCCACCGGCTGAAGTACCCCGACGGCGGGCACGACGCCGAGGCGCTGCTGATCAACGGCGACGGCACCCCGATCATCGTGACCAAGGTGGTCGGGGTCGGCAAGGCCGCGGGCGTCTACACGCCGGCCGCCAAGCTCAAGACGAATAACTCGGCCGAGGACGCCGTCCCGCTCAAACGCGTGGGCGAGGTCGCGGTTCCGGCCAGCGAGACCCCGGCCAACCAGATCGCCTCGCTCGGCAGCCGCTCGATCGACGGCGGCGCGGTGGCGCTGAACGCGACCAAGGTGGCGCTGCGGACGTACACCGACGCCCTGGAATGGGATGTCACCGGCGGCGACGTGCTGGCCGCGCTCAAGGGCAAGCCCCGGGTGACCCCGCTGCCCAACGAGCCGTTCGGCGAGGCGATCAGTTTCAGCCCCGACGGCAAGTACTTCTACACGGTCTCCGACATGGAGAACACGCCTGAGCAGGGTGCGGCCAACTACATCCTCCGCTACACCCCGTCCACGGCCGGGGCGCCGGTCGTGAAGAGCGCCGCGGGCTCCGAGACCGAGAAGAAGACCGGCCCGTCCTGGTTCCAGAGCCTCGACCTGAACGACATCACCTACCTGGTCGCCGGCGTCGGCGTCCTTGGCCTGATCCTGGTCGGCGTCGGCATCTTCGGCATCCGCCGGCACCGCAAGAACGCCCCGGCCGAACCGGTCGCCCCGAAGAAGTCCGACCCGGACGACGGCCCCAAGCCCTCCGACGCGGCCACCGAGTTGCTGGCGGTCGGCGGCGCGCCGTCCGGCCCCGGCGTCTACGGAGCCGGTGGCGCCGCCCGTGGTGGTGGCGCTCCCGCCGGTCCGGGCGTCTACAGCGGCAAGCCCGCGGCCGGTGGCCCGGGTGTCTACGGCGGCGGTCGTCCGCCGGCCGGCGCCGGGGCGGGTCGTCCGCCCGCCGGTGCCGGCGCCGGTGGCCGGCCCGCGGCGGGTCCTCGTCCGCCGGGTGGCGGGCGTCCGCCGGTGGTCAACGGCCGGCCGGGTGCCGGACGCCCGCCGGTGAGCGGCGCGCCCGGTGCTGGTGGTCGTCCTCCGGTCAGTGGTGCTCCCAGTGGTGGTGGTCGCCCGCCGGTCAGTGGCGCGCCGGCCGGCGGCGGTCGTCCGCCGCAGGGCGGTGGCCGCCCACCGCAAGGTGGCCGTCCGGCCCAGGGTGGTGGCCGTCCTCCGCAGGGTGGCCAGCCGAGGCCGCCGCAAGGTGGTCAGCCCCGTCCGGCTCAGGGTGGTCAGCCCCGTCCGGCTCAGGGTGGTCAGCCCCGTCCGGCTCAGGGTGGTCAGCCCCGGCCGCCTCAGGGTGGTCAGCCCCGGCCGCCTCAGGGTGGTCAGCCTCGCCCGGCTCAGGGTGGTCAGCCCCGGCCGCCTCAGGGTGGCCAGCCGAAACCGCCCCAGGGCGGCCAGCCCAGGCCTCCGCAGGGTGCGGGTGGTCGTCCCGGCGGTGGTGTCTACGGCGCCCCGCCGCCCGCCGGTGGTGGTCGTTCCCGTGACCTGGACGACGATCAGAACTACGGCCGCACGTACGGCCGCTGACCCCTACCGAAAGCCCGAACGGTCGGCTTCCTCGCGAGGGAAGCCGACCGTTTGATTGTCGCCCCCTGCAAGCGGGCGCCGTCGGACCACGGGTCCGGTCTCAGACCCGGCGCAGCACCGCCACCACACGGCCCATGATCGTCGCGTCGTCACCGGGGATCGGGTCGAACGCCTGGTTCGCCGGCATCAGCCAGACATGCCCGTCCCGCTGCCGGTAGGACTTGACCGTCGCCTCGCCCTCGATCATCGCGGCCACGATGTCGCCCGACGTCGCCGTCGGCTGCTGGCGGACCACCACCCAGTCGCCGTTGCAGATCGCCGCGTCGATCATCGAGTCGCCCTTGACCTCGAGCATGAACACGTCGCCCTCGCCGACCAGCTCGCGCGGCAGCGGGAAGAAGTCTTCGACCGCCTGCTCGGCCAGGATCGGCCCACCGGCGGCGATCCGCCCGACCAGCGGCACGTACGCCGGTGTCGGCCGGGCCTGGCGCAGCGTCTCGTCGTCGACCATCTCGCTGGGCGAGCGCACGTCGACCGCGCGCGGCCGGTTGGGGTCGCGGCGCAGGAAGCCCTTGGTCTCGAGCGCCTTCAACTGGTAGGCCACGCTGGACGGCGAGACCAGCCCGACCGCCTCGCCGATCTCACGCACGCTCGGCGGGTAGCCGTACCGCTCCACCCAGTCGCGGATGAACTCGAGGATCCGCCGTTGCCGCGCGGTCAGGTCGGCGGTCACCACCTCGGGGAACTGGCTGACCGACGCCGGTGTCACCGCCCGCAGCTGGGGCGCCTCGGCGCTGCGCGAACGGGCCGGCGACCGCCGCCGCATGCCGCCCGCGGGATTCTGCTGGTGCTGCCGGCTCGTTCGGTCGTCGGTCGACACGCCTGCCCTCCCAAATTCGTTGGCCATGTCTGTGGCCCAGTGCCGTTCCGGCGGCACGCGCTGCTTCACCGGGTCATCCGAAAACGACCCCTTCTGAGGAAAGACCTTATGTTCGCGGTACGACAGTTTCAAACATCTGTACGACTTTCCTGTCGGCGTGTCGCCCGGAAGTGCTCGACTTCCGTACACGTGTTCTGATAAACCGTCGTACGGGCGTTCGATAGAACAGCCGTACGAGGAAGGTGAAACCCATGGTCACGACCTCTTACCCCCGGCCGCCGCTCCGTCTGACGCGGCGCGGACGCGCCGTGGTCCTGGCTTTCTTCGTCGGGACGTCCACGATCGCGAGCGCGTTCCTGTTGTCGACCGCCTCGCGTGCCGATCAGCCCGCGCAGGGGCCGGCGGCGACCGTCATCGTCCAGCCGCACGACACCCTCTGGTCGATCGCGACCCGCACCGCGCCGCGCCGTGACCCCTACGCCGCCGTGGCCGACCTCAAGAAAATCAACCACATCGATGGGTACGTCGTGCACCCGGGCCAGACCCTCCAGCTTCCGAGGGGCTAGTCCGCGGGCGTCGCGAACGTGACGACGACCACCCGTCCGGGTCGCAACGGCGGAAACACGACATTCCAAGGACGGCAAATCGGGCGCGGCCGACGCGCCAAGTGATCTCCTGTATACGGCTCGTGGTGGCACGAAATTCCCGGCGCGCCGACCCGCCGTCTGGCTTGCGTCGCGGTCGGCATCGGCCTAACTTTGACCCCAACATCTAGTAGTTACATGGCTGTAAGTCATCCACAGGTTGGGGTCACAGTCCCCAAGTTCTCCACACGTTATCCACAGCGCCGCGCTCTCGTGGGGCTTATTTGGCGTGTCCGGGGAGCCAGGAGAGGAATGGTTTCCGGTGCGCTGTCCGTATTGCCGCCACGCTGATTCGCGCGTGGTCGACTCGCGTGAGGCCGACGACGGCAAACTGATCCGTCGCCGTCGCTCGTGCACCGAGTGTGGCAAGCGGTTCACCACGGTCGAGGAGGCGGTTCTCGCGGTGGTCAAGCGCAACGGGGTGACCGAGCCGTTCTCACGCACCAAGATCATGAGCGGCGTCCGCAAGGCGTGTCAGGGCCGGCCGGTGGATGAAGACTCGATCGCGCTGCTGGCGCAGAAGGTCGAGGAGTCGGTCCGGGCGAAGGGCGCGGCGGAGATACCGAGTCACGACGTGGGACTCGCGATCCTCGGGCCGCTGCGCGAGCTCGACCAGGTGGCCTACCTCCGGTTCGCCAGCGTCTACAAGTCGTTCGACTCGCTGGACGAATTCGAGAAGGAGATCGCCGAGCTGCGCTCGGCGGCGACCGGCCGGGATTCGGCGGCCCGACACACCGTGACCCATACCCGGGCGGGCCGGCCGCCCAAGATCAATCAGTAGGGGACTGCCACAGCGACGGGCAGCGTTCAATCAGTAGTGGCACCAAATGAGGGGGAGCACCATGGCCGGGGACGGCATTACAGCAGGTCGGCAGCGCAGCCGCAGCAACGGCTCCAGCGCGCCCGCGGGGGGTCTGCGCGTTGAGCGGGTGTGGACGACCGAGGGCGTCCACCCGTACGACGAGGTGGAGTGGGAGCGCCGCGACGTCGTCATGACGAACTGGCGGGACGGCTCGATCAACTTCGAGCAGCGTGGCGTGGAGTTCCCGGTTTCGTGGAGCGTGAACGCGGCGAACATCGTGACCACCAAGTACTTCCGCGGCGCGGTCGGCACCGACCAGCGCGAGTGGTCGCTCAAGCAGCTCATCGACCGCGTGGTGCAGACGTACCGCAAGGCGGGGGAGAAGTTCGGCTACTTCACCACCAAGGACGACGCCGAGCTGTTCGACCACGAGCTGACCTGGATGCTGCTGCACCAGGTGTTCAGCTTCAACTCGCCGGTCTGGTTCAACGTCGGCACGGCGTCGCCACAGCAGGTCAGCGCCTGTTTCATCCTGTCGGTCGACGACTCGATGGACTCGATCCTGGACTGGTACAAGGAGGAGGGGCTGATCTTCAAGGGCGGCTCCGGCTCCGGGGTCAACCTGTCCCGCATCCGCTCCAGCCGCGAGCTGCTCTCGTCCGGCGGCACGGCCAGCGGCCCGGTCAGCTTCATGCGCGGCGCCGACGCCAGCGCGGGCACGATCAAGTCCGGTGGCGCCACCCGGCGCGCGGCCAAGATGGTCATCCTCGACGTCGACCACCCCGACATCGAGGAGTTCGTCTACACCAAGGCGCGCGAAGAGAACAAGATTCGCGCCCTGCGTGACGCCGGCTTCGACATGGACCTCGGCGGCTCCGACATCGTCTCGGTGCAGTACCAGAACGCCAACAACTCGGTGCGGGTCAGCGACGAGTTCATGCGCGCGGTCGAAGAGGGCACGACCTTCGACCTGCGCGGCCGGCTGCACGGCGAGGTCATCGACTCGATCGACGCCAAGAAGCTGTTCCGCGACATCGCCCAGGCCGCGTGGGAGTGCGCCGACCCGGGCCTGCAGTACGACGACACCATCAACGACTGGCACACCAACCCCGAGACCGGCCGGATCACCGCGTCCAACCCCTGCTCGGAGTACATGTCGCTGGACGACTCGTCCTGCAACCTGGCCTCGCTCAACCTGATGAAGTTCCTCAAGGCCGACGGCGGCTTCGAGGTGCAGAAGTTCGTCAAGAGCGTCGAGTTCATCATCACCGCGATGGACATCTCGATCTGCTTCGCCGACTTCCCGACCCCGCGGATCGGCGAGACCACGCGGGCCTACCGCCAGCTCGGCATCGGGTACGCCAACCTGGGCGCCCTGCTGATGGCGACCGGGCACCCGTACGACTCCGAGTCGGGCCGCGGCGTCGCCGGGGCGATCACCTCGCTGATGACCGGCACGGCGTACCGCCGCTCGGCCGAGCTGGCCGGCGTGGTCGGCGCGTACGAGGGCTATGCCCGCAACGCCGAGGCCCACCAGCGCGTCATGCGCAAGCACGCCGCCGCCAACGACGGCATCCGCCCGCAGGGCGTCGTCGCCACCGAGATCGTCCGCGAGGCCACCAAGCAGTGGCAGGACGGCAACAAGCTCGGCGCGAAGAACGGCTGGCGCAACGCGCAGGCCTCGGTGCTGGCCCCGACCGGCACCATCGGCCTGATGATGGACTGCGACACCACCGGCATCGAGCCCGACCTGGCCCTGGTGAAGTTCAAGAAGCTGGTCGGCGGCGGCTCGATGCAGATCGTCAACCAGACGGTCCCGCGGGCGCTGCGCAGCCTGGGCTACCCCGAGGAGCAGGTCGAGGCGATCGTCGAGCACATCGCCGACCACGGCCACGTGGTGGACGCGCCGGGCCTCAAGCCCGAGCACTACAGCGTCTTCGACTGCGCCATGGGCGAGCGGTCGATCGCGCCGATGGGCCATGTCCGGATGATGGCGGCGGCCCAGCCGTTCCTGTCCGGCGCCATCTCCAAGACGGTCAACATGCCCGAGTCGGCGACCATCGAGGAGATCGAGGAGATCCACTTCCAGGGCTGGAAGCTGGGCCTCAAGGCGCTGGCCATCTACCGCGACAACTGCAAGGTGGGCCAGCCGCTCTCGGTGGCCAAGCCGGCCAAGGGCACGACCGAGGAGGCGCCGGCCGCGCAGGCCGAGAAGGCCGTCGAGAAGGTCATCGAGTACCGCCCGGTCCGCAAGCGGCTGCCGAAGAAGCGCCCCTCCGAGACGGTGTCCTTCTCGGTCGGCGGCGCCGAGGGTTACCTGACCGCGTCGTCCTACCCCGACGACGGCCTCGGCGAGGTCTTCCTCAAGATGTCGAAGCAGGGCTCCACCCTGGCCGGCGTGATGGACGCCTTCTCGGTGGCCATCTCGATCGGCCTGCAGTACGGCGTGCCGCTGGAGACCTTCGTCAGCAAGTTCACCAACATGCGCTTCGAGCCGGCCGGCATGACCGACGACCCGGACATCCGCATGGCGGCGTCGGTGATGGACTACATCTTCCGTCGCCTGGCGCTCGACTTCCTGCCCTACGACACCCGCGCCGAGCTGGGCATCTTCACCGCCAAGGAGCGGGCCGCCCAGATCCAGGCCGAGATGGCGGCCGAGGCGGCGGCGGCCGACCTGACCGCGACGTCGATGGCGGAGTCCGCTCCGGTCTCGGCCCCGGTCGGCGCCGTGGCCGCTCCGCTCGCCGAGGTGCCCAAGGTGGAGGCTCCGAAGACGGAGGCGCCGAAGGTGGCGCACTCGTCGACCGAGCTGCTCGAGGCGGTGACCGGCCACGCCTCGGACGCGCCGCTCTGCTTCACCTGCGGCACGAAGATGCGCCCCGCCGGTAGCTGCTACGTCTGCGAGGGCTGCGGCTCGACCTCCGGCTGCAGCTGACCTCAGGGTTGGCTGAGAAGGCCTCCTACCCGGCAACGGGTGGGAGGCCTTTGCCGTTTGTCGCATGACCGATAGGCCCGGCCCGACCCGACCGGGCTGGTCGCGGCGGTCCGGTCAACCCTCCGGGTCAGTGATGCATCACGCATCAAGCGGCGCCCGGCTGATCTACTTTAACGGTTAAGTTGAGGTGGTGACCGCCACGCTCGAACCTGTCCGGCTCAACGCCGCCAAGATCGCCGTCGGCGTCACCTTCACGGTCAACGGCCTCGCCTACGCCGGCTGGCTCGCGCGCGCCCCCGCCGTCCGGGACGACCTCGGGCTGACCGCGGCCGGCTTCGGGCTCCTCCTGCTCTGCATGTCCGGCGCCGCGATCGCCGCGATCCCGCTGGCCGGCCCGCTCGTGCAGCGTCTCGGCCCGGCCCGGGCGGTGCTGCTCGGCAGCATGTCGGTGGTGCTCGGGCTGATCGCCCTGGCCACCGGCACGGCCACCGGCACCATCTGGCTGGCCGGCCTCGGGCTGGTCCTGGCCGGCATGGGCAACAGCACCTGGGACGTCTCCATGAACGTCGAGGGCGCCGACGTCGAACGCCGCCTCGACCGCACCATCCTGCCGCGCTTCCACGCCGGCTTCAGCCTGGGCACAGTGCTCGGCGCCGGGGTGAGCGCCCTGCTGGCCGCGGTCGGCGTGCCGGTGTCCGTGCAGCTCACGCTGACCGCGGTGCTCGCCGCCGCCGTGATGGCGTTGGCGGTGCGCCGCTTCACACCGTGGTCGCCGCTGCCCGCGGGCGAGAAGCCGGCGATGAGCGTACGCGAAGCCTGGCGCGAACCGCGCACCATCATGATCGGCCTGATCCTGCTGGGTTTCGGCTTCACCGAGGGCGTGGCCAACGACTGGCTGGCGATCGCGCTGGTCGACGCCTACCACGCCAGCGAGACCATCGGCGCCGTAGGCTTCGGCGCCTTCGTCACCGCCATGACGGTGTCCCGCCTGTTCGGCGGCGTGGCCATCGAGCGCTGGGGCCGCGTCCGGACCCTGCGCGGCACGGTGGTCCTGGGCGTCGCCGGCGTGCTGCTGGTGGTCACGAACATCGGCGTGCCGGTCGCCCTGGTCGGCGCCCTGCTGTGGGGCGCGGGCGCGTCCCTCGGCTTCCCGGTCGGCATGAGCGCCGCCGCCGACGATCCCGTCCGGGCCGCGCTGAGATTGTCGGTCGCGGGCTCCATCGGGTACGGCGCCTTCCTGGCCGGCCCGCCCCTGATCGGCCTGGTCGCCGAGGATCTCGGCGTCCTCCAGGCCATCCTCTGCGTCTTCGTCGCCCTGGGCATCGGCCTGTTCGCCAGCCGGGCCGCAAAGCCGTTGGCTGAGATCCGCTGACCCGGTTTTTTCAAGATCGCGCGCGGCCCCGCCGCCTCCCCCACCCCTGTTGGGTGGGCAGGAATGTAGCGCGCCGGTATGACAGTCTCGCGAACTGTCCACAGCTCGTGGCGCTGGGCCGGCGACGCTAGGCCGCGGCCAGGAAGTCCGAGATCAGCCCGGCCAGCAGGTCGGGCTGCTCGATGACCATCGCGTGCGAGGCGCCGGCCAGCTGCACGTACCGCACCCCACTGTCCTCGGCCTGCTCCCGCACGAAGCGGCGGTGCGCCTCGTACAGCTCCGCAAACCCCTCCTGCTCCGGCAGGTCGCGCGTCGGCAGCACCACCAGCTCTGGGCACCGCGTAGCGCGATAGACCGGACCAAGATCAAGATCCTCCATCAGCGTACGCAGTGACGACGCCGTCTCGGCCGAAGGCCGGATCGACGTCTCCCCGTTCGCCTGGACCAGGTTCCGCCGGAACCCCTCGATCCACACCTTCTCGTTGGCCCCCATGGCATGGGCCGCCGCCTTCTGCCGCTCGACCAGCTCGGGCAACTGCTCGGCCGGGACGGTCTGGCCCATCTCGGCGCCCATCCGGTCGAAGATCGCCCGCAGCTCGGCCAGCTCGGCCGCCGCCTTCTTGAGATCCATCCCGGGCAGATGTTCGGTCCGGGTCGGGGGCGGGTTGCCGTCGAGGCTGACCACCCCGGGCGTCTCCGGATGCCGCTCGCCCCACAGCGCCGCGATCATCCCGCCCAGCGAATGTCCGACCACCGCCGGCCGCGCCAGCTCGAGCTGCACCACCACGGCCGCCACGTCGGCGAGCGCCGCGTCCCAGCTCCACGGCCCGTCGCCGGACCGGCCGTGGCCACGCAGATCCATCGTGATCACCCGATGGCGCGGCCGGAGCGCCCGCGCCAGCGTCGTCATGTGGGCCAGGTTCGCGCCGGCGCCGTGCAGCAACACCAGCGGCGGCGCCGAACCGCCGAAGTCGCGCACCGCGATCGGAAGGTCCCCGGCATCAACCAGTCGGTCATTGATCACGCCGTCCATCTTCCCAGGGGCGCCCGCCCACCCGTGCGGCGCCGCCACCGCCCAGAACGATCTTGAAATTTCGCGCGCGCGCCGCCGCCACCCCCACCCCTGTACTGGGTGGGTCTGAACGTAGCGCTCGAAAACGACAGACCTGAGAACTATCCACAGTTACCGAGCGTGTCCCACCGGTTTCAGAGTTCGGGCTTTCGTGACCCGCATCCGACCAAGTACGGTGTGCCCCGAATTCGTCGGGAGGACCCCACTGTGCGTTCGCGTCTGCTGACCCTCGGTGTGGTCGTTGCCACCCTGGCGGTAACCGGCTGTAACGCCAAGGATGACGCCCGGGTGGTCCTGCCTCCGATCGAGGTGGTCGAGCCGCCGGCCGCTTCGGGTGGTGGCGCCTGCATCCTGTGGGACTACGCGTTCATCGAGGAGATGATCGGCGTCCGGTTCACGGTGGCGGCCGGCTCCCAGGTCGACAACACCGCCACCTGCGTGGTGCAGACCGAGGAGGGGCCGGAGCCGTCGCTTCTGCTCACGGTCAGCGACTCGTCGGCCACCGCCGAGTTGTTCAACGACGACCTGATCCCGGACAAGGCGACCAAGCTCAAGGGCCTGGGCGTGGCCGCCTACAAGCAGGAGATCGAGGCGTCGAAGACGGCCGGGCCGTCGTACGAGATCGGCTGGCTCAGTGAGGGCCACCAGCTGCAGTCGTTGCGGTTCACGTTCACCAAGGCGGCGAAACCGGCCGCGGTCGCCGACATGGGCGCCAAGTTGCTCGCCATGGCCAAGACCATGACGAGCACCACCGGGACCGACCCGAAGAAGACCGACCCGAAAAAGAAGACCGACGCGAAGAAGAAGAGCTGACGGTCAGTGCGCGTCGACGAACACGCGTGACGCCACCTCGCGAGGCAGCCTGATCTTGTCACCGGACCGGTCGACGGTCACCGCGTCGCGTTCCTGCGCCACGGTCACGGTCACGCCCGGGTCGATGCCGGCCGCGTGGAGCTGGCGCAGCACGTCGGCGTTGGTCTGGACGCTCTCGCAGATGCGCCGCACCACGACGCTGCCGGTGAGACCGGGGAACGCCAGGTTGCGTTCGCCGGTGTCGAGCTGTTCACCGAACGCCGTGGTGCTGTCGAGCACCTCGAGGCCGGGGATCGGGTTGCCGTACGGCGACCGGGTCGGCTTGTTGAGCAGCTCGTAGACCCGCTTCTCGACCGAGTCGCTCATCACGTGTTCCCACCGGCAGGCCTCGTCGTGCGCCTCCTCGTAGGGCATGCCGATGACGTTGACCAGGAGCAGTTCGGCGAGGCGGTGTTTGCGCATGACCGAGATGGCGACCATGCGACCCTCCTCGGTGAGCAGGAGGTGTCGATCGTTCTCGACGGTGAGCAGGCCGTCGCGCTCCATCCGGGCGACGGTCTGGCTGACGGTGGGGCCGCTCTGGTGGAGTCGCTCAGCGATCCGGGCGCGCAGTGGAGGCACGCCCTCCTCCTCGAGCTCCAGGACGGTACGCAGGTACATCTCGGTGGTGTCGACAAGATCGTGCTTGTGCGCGTGGGCACCACTCGTCGTGTTGTGGGTCCTGGTTGCCATCGTCCTAACCCTCCGGAGCCGCAGCTGTCGACCAAGACTAGTCGGTGCCGCACCGGGCGACGAATCATCTCTGGTCAGAGCGTCGCGAATGCCGCACGATCGACATATTCGCCGTTCCTGGTGAACGTGAAGCCGCTCGGCCCCTGCTCGATCCGCAGTGTGCCGGATTCCAGCCCGCGCACGTACTTCCCGATCAGATCTCCGACACCGGCCGCGATGACCCGGTCGCCGAGGACGAGTCCCCGGTCGGTGAGGAGGAGCGGGTCGCCGTTGCGGGTGCGGGCGATCGCCACCTGCCCGTCCGGCCCGGGGGCCAGCTGGTCGATGGTGAGCAGGCTGATCTCCTCGGGCGGGAAGGTGATCAGCGATGGGTCGACCTCGTTGCCGGTCAGCTGGAGCAGCAGCGCGTAGTCGTCCGGCACGGGAAAGCCGAGCGCCTCGATCTGGGCGGGGGAGGCGCCCTCGCCGAAGGGGGAATCCGTCATTCCGGTCTGCGAGACCAGGAGCATCCCGAACCGTTCGTAGAGCGCGGAATAGTCGGTCACCCCGACATTGTGGGCACGGCCGGTCCGGCCTGACAACGTGCGACGATGGCGGCATGGACGGCTCTGCGGCGGTGGTGTGGGACAAGGCCCTGCTCGGGTACGACATGGGCGATCACCCGCTCAACCCGGTGCGGGTCGAGTTGACCATCGCGCTGGCCCGTGAGCTGGGCGTGCTCGACCGTCCGGGGGTCCGCATGATCACCCCCGAGGCGGCCGGCGAGGCCGCGCTGACCCGGGTGCACCGCGCCGATTACCTGGACGCGGTCCGACATGCGCCGATGGATCCGTTCTTCTCCGGCTGGGGCCTGAACACGCCGGACAACCCGGTCTTCGAGGGGATGCACGAGGCGAGCGCCCGGATCTGCGGCGCCACGCTGGCCGCGGCCGAGGCGGTGTGGAGCGGCGATGTGACCCGGGCGGTGAACGTGGCCGGCGGCCTGCACCACGCGATGGCGGCCCGGGCGGCCGGGTTCTGTGTCTACAACGACCCGGCGGTGGCCATCGCGCGGCTGCTCGACCAGGGTGCGGAGCGCGTCGCGTACGTGGACATCGACGTGCACCACGGCGACGGTGTCCAGGCGGCGTTCTGGGACGACCCGCGCGTCCTCACGATCAGCCTGCACGAGACGCCGCTGGCGCTGTTCCCGTGGGCGTCCGGCTTCCCCGAGGAGGTGGGTGGCAAGGACGCCGAGGGCACGGCGGTGAACATCGCCCTGCCGCCGGGCACCGACGACGCCGGGTGGCAGCGGGCCTTCGACGCGGTGGTGCCGTCGGTGCTGCGCGCGTTCCGGCCGCAACTGCTGTTCAGTCAGTGTGGCGCCGACGCCCACCGGCTCGACCCGCTGGCCGACCTGCGCCTGTCGGTGGACGGGCAGCGGGTGGCGTACATCAAGATGCGCGCGCTCGCCGACGAACTGTGCGAGGGCCGCTGGGTGGCCACCGGCGGCGGTGGGTACGCGCTGGTCGAGGTCGTGCCCCGGGCCTGGACCCATCTGCTCGCCGTGGCCACCGGCGACCCGCTCGACCCGCACACCCCGACCCCGCAGGCCTGGCGCGACCTGGCCGCCGAACGGTGCCCGGGCACGGAGATCCCCGACGATCTGACCGATTCCGTGGAGATCACGAGCAAGAAGTGGGAACCGACCGCGGACCCGGTCGACAAGGCGGTCCTGGCGACGCGGATGGCGGTCTTCCCGCTGCACGGCCTCGACCCCCACGACCCCCGGGACTGATCAGCCATGGCATCGGACGTCCTGCTCTCCGACGGCAGCACCGTCCACCTGCGCCCGATCAGGAAGGAGGACGCGCCGGCCATCGTGGACTTCCACGGCCGGATGAGCGAGCGCACCCGCTATCTGCGGTACTTCTCGCCGTACCCGAGAATCCCCGACCGCGACCTGGAACGTTTCGTCAACGTCGACCACGCCGACCGCGAGGCGTTCGTGATCGTCGCGGAGAAACGGATCATGGCGGTCGGCCGGTACGAGCGGCTGGGGCACGACAGCAACGAGGCCGAGGTCGCCTTCGTGGTCGAGGACGCGCACCAGGGCCGGGGCATCGGCTCGGTGCTGCTGGAACACCTGGCCGAGGCGGCCCGCGCCAACGGCATCGAGCGTTTCGTCGCCGAGGTGCTGCCCCAGAACGCCGGCATGCTGCGCGTCTTCGGCGACACCGGCTACCCGGTGCAGCGCCGCTACGAGGACGGCACGGTGCACCTGAGCTTCCCGATCGCGCCGACCGAGAAGTCCCGGGCCGTGCAGGAGGACCGCGAGCACCGCACCGAGTCCCGCTCGATCGCCCGGCTGCTCAGCCCGCGCGGGGTCGCGGTGTACGGCGCCAGCGCGAGTGGTCAGGGCATCGGCGCGGCGCTGCTCGGCCACCTGCGGGACGGCGGCTTCACCGGCGCGATCATCCCGGTGCACCGCAGTGCGGACCGCGTCGCCGGGCTCCCGGCGTACCCCTCGGCCGTTGATGCTCGCGTCGACGTCGATCTCGCGTTGATCGCCCTGCCTCCCGCCTCGGTCGCGGATGCCGTCACGGACGCGGCCGCGGCCGGCGCGGGCGGCCTGGTGGTGATCTCGGCCGGCTTCGCCGAGGCCGGGGCCGAGGGCCAGGCCGCACAGCGTGCGCTGATCGAGAGCGCCCACCGGGCCGGACTCCGGGTGGTGGGGCCGGTCAGCATGGGGGTGGCCAACACCGATCCGGGGGTACGCCTGAACGCCACGCTCGCCCCGCGGCTGCCGGCGGCGGGCCGGGTCGGCTTCTTCAGCCAGTCCGGCGCGCTCGGTGTGGCGCTGCTGACCGAGGCCGACCGGCGCGGGCTGGGCCTGTCGACGTTCGTGTCGGCGGGCAACCGGGCCGACGTCTCCGGCAACGACCTGCTCCAGTTCTGGCAGGACGACCCGGGCACCGACGTGGTCCTGCTCTACCTGGAGACGTTCGGCAACCCGCGCAAGTTCGCCCGGCTGGCCCGCCGGATGAGCCGCGTCAAGCCGGTGGTGGCGGTGGCCTCCGCGACCCGTCCGCCCGGGCTGGCGGGCGAGCTGCCCGGTCCCGACGAGCGCGCGGTGACGGCGTTGTTCGCGCGGTCCGGCGTGATCCGGGTCGACACCGTGGCCGAGCTCTTCGACGTCGGCCTGCTGCTGGCCCACCAGCCGCTTCCGGCCGGCCGGCGCGTCGCGGTGGTCGGCAACTCGTCGGCGCTGTCCGGCCTGGCGATCGCCGCCGCCCGCGCGAACGGGCTGGTCGTGGCCCCCGGCTACCCACGTGACATCAGCCCGCAAGCCGGCGCGCACGACTTCGCCGACGCGCTCGCCGAGGCGGCCGTGGACGAGGGTGTGGACGCGATGGTCGTGGTCTTCGCGCCGCCGCTGCCCGGCCAGCTCGCCGACGAGGACGCCGATTTCGCCGCGGCCCTGGCGAGCGTGGCCCTGGCCGGCGAGAAGCCGACCGTGGCGACCTTCCTCCTCGGACAGTCACCGGCCCGCGTGCCGTCCTACCCGTCGGTCGAGGAGGCCGTGCGGGCGCTGGGCCGGGTCGCGTCCTACGCCGACTGGTTGCGCCGCCCACCCGGCGTTCTCCCCGAGTTCACCATCGACCAGGAGAGAACGAACGTTCTTTCTCGCTACGGCATCGACGTCGTACCGTCGATCGCGGCCGGCGACGAGGAAGCCGTGCTGGCGGCGGCGGAGCAGGTCGGCTACCCGGTGGCGATCAAGGCCGCCGGCCGCGCGTTGCGTCATCGCATCGACCTGGGTGCCGTCCGCCTCGCGCTGGCCGGCCCCGACGCCGTGCGCGCGGCCTACGCCGAACTGCTGGGCGCCTTCGGCCCCGGGGTCCTGGTGCAGTCGATGGTCCCGCCCGGCGTGGCGTGCACGATCGAGGTGGTGGAAGATCCGGCGTTCGGCCCGGTGGTCGGCTTCGGGCTGGGCGGGGTGGCCAGCGAGCTGCTGGGCGACCTGGCCTGGCGGGCCGCGCCGCTGACCGACCGGGCCGCCGAGGCGCTGGTCGACGAGCCGCGCGCCGCGCCCCTGCTGCACGGATACCGGGGTTCCCAGCCGGTTGACCGGGCCGCCCTGATCGACCTGCTGCTCCGCGTGGGCCGGCTCGCCGACGACCACCCGGAGATCCGCTCGCTGTCCCTGAACCCGGTGCTGGCCCGTCCCGACGGTTACTCGGTGCTGCACGCCCAGACAGAAATCGGCGAGGCCCGCCCCCGACCGGACACCGGACCTCGCCGCCTACAAACCCCCTAGTGGTAGGCGAGCGCGCCATCCGCGGAGCGGATGCCGCGCTGCGCTACCACCGAGGAAACCTCAGCCCGCGTACGCCTCCAGGCGACCGGCCCGCTCCGGCGCCCGCAGCTTGGACATCGTGACCTTCTCGATCTGGCGGATGCGCTCGCGGCTCAGACCGAACTCGCGGCCCACCTCGTCGAGGGTGCGCTGCCGGCCGTCGTCCAGGCCGAAGCGCAGCCGGATCACCGCCGACTCCCGCTCGGAGAGGGTGGCCAGCACGATCTCGACCTCGCTGCGCAGCTCGCCCTGGGCCAGCGAGTTGCCCGGCTCGGCGTTGGGGTCGACCGCGGCGACGAAGTCGCCCAGTGCGCTCTCGCCGTCCTCGCCGACCGCCTGGTCGAGGCTGACCGGCTCCCGGTCGTACGAGATCAGCTCGATGACCTGGAAATCGGGCACGTCCATGGCCTTGGCGATCTCGGCGATGCTGGGCTCGCGGCCGAGCTGGGCGGAGAGGTCGCGCCGGGCCCGGACCATGCGGTTGACCTGCTCGACCATGTGCACCGGGATGCGGATGGTGCGGGCCTGGTCGGCCATGGCGCGGGTGATGGCCTGGCGGATCCACCAGGTGGCGTACGTGGAGAACTTGTAGCCCTTGGTGTAGTCGAACTTCTCGACGGCGCGGATCAGGCCGAGGTTGCCTTCCTGGATCAGGTCGAGGAAGGCCATGCCGCGACCGGTGTAGCGCTTCGCGATGCTCACGACCAGGCGGAGGTTGGCCTCCAGCAGGTGGTTCTTGGCCTCGCGGCCCTCGGCCACGATGATCGCGAAGAGCGGCCGGAGGTCGTCGGAGGCGTCCCGCAGCTTCTCCTCGGCGTACAGGCCGGCCTCGATCCGCTTGGAGAGGTCGACCTCCTGGACCGCGGTGAGCAGCTTGGTCCGGCCGATGCCGTTCAGGTACGCCCGGACCAGGTCTGCCGACACCCCACGCTCGTCCGTCGCGTCCAGGTCGATCATGTGCTCGACACCATCGGTCATGATGTTCTCGTCAGCCCCTGCCACCGTGGACTCCGCCTTCAGCGTCTGCGCGACCATCCCGAGTCCCTCCCCGCGTTCCCGAATGTCCCTACGTCGTTTCCCAGCCGCATTCGTGCCGGTGATCACAAGCTTGGACCGGTGGGCGTTAAGCGGAGGTGAGGCAAGCGTCCGGGTGGCATGAATCCGGGAGAACCCTGAGGTCGCGAACCCGACACCTTGCCCGGATTGGTGGGACATATGACGAGAGCGGCGCAATTCCGTACGGGCTGGTAAGTGGCCGATAATCTGGACTCCAGGAATCCGAGAAAGGGAAGCCGACGTGGTCTTCAAGCGGTTGATGCAGGCGATGGGCGTCGGGGGCCCTTCCGTCGAGACGGTGCTCACGAACCCCAACTGCCGTCCCGGCGGTTATCTGGAGGGCAACGTCCACGTGATCGGTGGCGAGCACCCCACCGACATCGAGTACGTCGCGGTCGGCCTGATCACGCGGGTCGAGGTGGAGAGCGGCGACAGTGAGTACCACTCCGATCAGGAGTTCCACCGCCAGCGGCTCACCGGCTCGTTCCGGCTCGACCCGGGCGCGCGCCACGACGTCCCGTTCCGGTTCGACGTGCCGTGGGAAACCCCGATCACCGAGGTGTACGGGCAACATCTGCACGGCATGACGATGGGCCTGACCACCGAGCTCGAGGTCGCCCGCGCGGTGGACAAGAGCGACCTCGACGCGGTGGCGGTACACCCGCTGCCGGCCCAGGAGAAGATCCTCGAGGCGCTGCTGCGGCTCGGCTTCCGGTTCAGCCGCGCCGACGTGGAGCGGGGCCGGGTCTACGGCGTCCAGCAGGAGCTGCCGTTCTACCAGGAGATCGAGTTCTACCCGCCGTCGGCGTACGCGAGCGGCATCAACCAGCTCGAGCTGACCTTCATCGCCAATCCGCGCACCCTCCAGGTGGTGCTCGAGCTGGACAAGCGCGGCGGCGTGTTCACCGAGGGCCACGACTCGTTCGGCAGCTTCACCGTCGACTACCAGACCGTCGACCACACCGACTGGGCCCGCGAGCTGGACACCTGGCTCCGGCAGTCGGCGTCCCGCCGGGGCCTGTTCTTCTAGATCTCGATCAACAGCGTGTGCGGGCCCTCGTTCACGCTCTCGACCCGCATCATCGTCCGGAAGCGTCCGGTCTCGACGGTCGCGCCCCGCGCACGCAGGGCGTCCACGAAGGCCAGGAACAGCGGTTCCGCGACCTCCGCCGGGGCGGCGGCCGACCACGTCGGCCGCCGCCCTTTGCGTGCGTCGCCGTAGAGCGTGAACTGGCTGACCACGAGCAGGGGAGCGGCCACATCGGAGGCGGACCTCTCGTCGGGCAGCAGCCGCACCTCGTGCACCTTGCGGGCCAGCGTCGCCGCCTTCTCCTTGGTGTCGTCGTGCGTGACACCGACCAGCACCAGCAGACCGGCGTCGATTGCGCCGACGACCTCATCACCCACCGTCACTCTGGCCCGGCTCACCGTCTGCACCAGCGCCCGCATCAGCTCACTCCTCGCAACCTGGTCAAGGCCGGCGGCGGAAGATCGTCGACCTTCAGCTGCCTCTTGCGTACGGCCACCGCGTCGTCCAGCAGCCGGAACGGGTCGCCGGGCGCCGCCGCCAGGAAGGCATCGAGAAAGACCCCGGCCGGCGCCGACCAGACGTGTTGGTCATCGGTCGCCACCATCGCCAGGATCAACGACGACAGGGCCACGTCCAGATCGGGCTCGCCGTGGCGGGCGTTCACCCAGTCGATCACCACCGGGCCGCGGCCGGTGATCATGATGTTCTCCGGGTGCAGGTCGAGATGCAGGATCCGGCCCGTGTTCCCCGGCATCGGCGGCAGATCGTGCAGCCGGCTCAGGAGGCCGGCCAGCATCGTCGCGCCCTCGGCCGCCGTGACGTCGCCCGAGACCAGGGCCAGCGCCATGGTCGGACCGTGCAGGCGTTCCATCTCCATCTCGCCGCCACGGACCTCGTACACCGCGGGCACGGGATAGCCCAGCCCGCCGACGTACGCCATCACCTCGGCCTCGCCACTGACGTCGGTCATGTGACGGTGCCGGCGCACCACCCGGTGCTCGTCCAGGGCGTACACGTCGGCCTCGTTGCCGGAGGCCAGCAGCTCGAGGTCGCCAGTCACCCGGCGAGGCTACCCGTCGGCCTTTGCTCTGAGCGCGTATAGGCAACACCTGGATACCGGCATCATCGAGGTGGTGCCTATACGCGCTCAGAGCAGAGGGGCTCCATGATGGTCCGATGGCCCGGAGACTGCGTTACGCCGATGCCGTTCGGCTGCTCGGTGGGAGCGGTCCGCTCGCGGCCGCCGTGGACAACCTGCTCGGCACGGCGTTGTCGCTGGCCACGGCCGGTGGGAGCGACGTCGCGCTGAGCCTGTTCGACGCCAAGACGGAGACGGTCCGGCTGGGCCGGCTGGCCGCCGGGCAGTTGCGGGAGCGATGGACCGGGTACGGCCGGTACGAGCGCAACCTGCGGCTCGAGGCGGCGCACGGTGTGCTGGTGGTGGTCGCGTTCTTCGAGGCGTTCGACGAGATCGTCCGGGTGGCCGAGTTCCCGGCGCCCGAGCTGAGCCGCGACGACCAGGTGCTGCTCGCCGGGGGAACCCCGCTGCACGGCGACTGGCTGCACGCCCTGCTCGACGCGCCGTTGCCGGTCCCGGCGGCCGAACGCGGCTACCACCGGCTGCTGGCCGAGCTCACCGACTGGTACACCACGGCCGGCGACTGGTTCCGCGGCTACCTCGAAGGGCTGGCCGAGTGGGACCGGGCCGACGACCGGGCCCGCGCGGCGGTCGCCCGGCTGCTGTGCGAACGGCTGCCGCAGCTGGCCGTCCAGCACTACGAGGAAGGCCACCGGCGGCTGGCCGTGGATGTCCCCGAGTTCGCGATCTGGGTCGACCGGGCCGAGTCCCGGGCCGTCGGCCGGGGCCTGACCGAGCTGGAGGCGACACTCCGGCGGACCACGGCCGGTCGCGACCCGGACCGGCATCGGGCCGCGCTGGCCGCGGCGTACCGGGCCGAGCTGGACCGGCCCATCCTCGGCGGCGACACCAGCGAGCTGACCATCCCGCTGCTCGGCGAGGCGTACGTGGACGCGCTGTTCCGGGCGCGGGAGTGTGGCCCGGGCTCCCGGCCCGGTGCGGAGGACTGGTGGGACGCCGCGCCGCTGCGCCGTGACCTGTCCGGCTTCCTGGTCCGCCACCTGATCACGGCGCGGGCCGCGGTCGCCCCGATGCTGCTGCTCGGGCACCCGGGGGCGGGCAAGTCGGCGCTGACCCGGATCCTCGCCGCGCGGCTGCCGGCCACCGACTTCCTGGCCGTGCGGGTGGTGCTGCGCGAGGTGCCGGCCGAGGCGGCGGTGCAGGACCAGATCGAGTACGCGCTGCGTGCCGCGATCCACGAGTCGGTGGCCTGGGCCGACCTGTCCCGGGCGGCCGATGGCGCGCTGCCGGTGGTCATGCTCGACGGCTTCGACGAGCTGCTCCAGGCCACCGGCGTGCACCGCTCCGACTACCTGGAACGGGTCGCCCGGTTCCAGCGCACCGAGGCCGTGCAGGGCCGGCCGGTCGCGGTGATCGTGACCAGCCGGGTGGCGGTCGCCGACCGGGCCCGGCTGCCCGAGGACTGCGTGGCGGTGCGGCTGGAGCCGTTCGACGACGCGCAGGTGGGGCGCTGGCTGGAGACGTGGAACGCGGCCAACCGGGGTTCGCTGGGGCGGCGCGGTCTGCGTACCCTGCCGAAAGAGGTCGTGGCCCGCTTCCCGGACCTGGCCCGGCAGCCCTTGCTGCTGCTCATGCTGGCGCTCTACGACGCGGGCGAGAACGCGCTGCAGGACGCCGGCGGCACCTTCGGCACCGTGCAGCTCTACGACCGGCTGCTGCACGGCTTCGCGCTGCGTGAGGTGCGCCGGTGGCACGAGGGCCGGCCCGAGGACGAGCTGCCGGAGCTGGTCGCCGACGAGCTGATGCGGCTGTCCATCGTGGCGTTCGCGATGTTCAACCGTGGCCGGCAGTGGGTGACCGAGCGTGAGCTGGACGACGACCTCACCGGCCTGGGCATCGAGCCGGTGCGTCCCGGCCGGACCGAGGAGTTCCGCACCCCGCTGACCGTCGGCCAGGAGATCGTCGGGCGGTTCTTCTTCATCCAGCGGGCGCAGGCCACGCAGGACGGCCGGGCCCTGCAGACGTACGAGTTCCTGCACGCGACGTTCGGCGAGTACCTGGTCGCCCGGCTGCTGGCCGGCATCCTGCGGGAGAACGCCGGCCGGGAGCCGAGCCGGGTGGTCCGGCTGGGCGCCGGCGGTGGCGAGGACGAGTTGCTGCGCGGGCTGCTCGGCTACCTGCCGCTGACCGCCCGCCAGACCGTGCTGCCCTTCCTGGCCGAACTGCTCGCCCCCGTCGCCACCGGGGTGCGGTCCTGGCTGGTCGGCCGGCTCCGGGCCGCGGTGTTCCGGCCCGAGGCTTCGCAGCGGGCGTACGGGACCATGCCGAAGCGTGCCGACCACTGGATGGCTCTCTACTCCCTGAACCTGGTCCTGCTCGCCCTGGCCTGCGGCGAGCCGCTGCGCGGGAGCGACATCTGGGCCCAGGCGCAGGAGCCGGGGCGCTGGTTGCAGGGCCTGTCACTGGGGTGGCAGGCCGCGGTCCCGCCGTCGATCTGGTTCGAGGTGACGGCCCACCTCGAGGTGCGGCGGACCTACACGCCCGACGGCCGCCCCGACGTGGAGCTGCGGCGCGACGCCGGTGCCCCGGCCGAGCGGGTGGACCCGCTGTGGTCGTTCCGGCAGGACGGCTCGCGGCCGTTCCGGACGGCGTACCGGATGGACGAGGCCCTGCGCTCGATGCACCTGAGCAACCACCGCAGCGAGGACGTCCTCCGGCACCTGGCCGAGCCGCTGCTCGACGCCATCCCCTCGGCGGTCACCCGGTTCACCGTGCACGGGCCGGGCGACGCCGAGTCGGCCGCCCACAGCCTGCTGACCCTGCAGATGAAATCGCTGGCCGACGACGACGATCTGCCCGGGTTGCGCCGGGCCTACGATCGCGCGGTCACCGCCACGGCCGAGCTGGCGGGCGAGATCACCATGGCCGAACTGGAGTCCACCGGCGCCGCGGCGGAGTGGTTGTTGCGCATGCTCGCGCACGACGCCGGGCGGCTCGGACCGGACGCTGTCGCCGGTTACTGCCGGTCGGTGGTGGCCGCCGGCTGGTTTCCCCGAGGCGCGCTCGACCGGTGTCTCGATGCCGCCGGCATCACCGGGCCCCTGCGCGCCGAGCTCCGGGCGGGTTGACCAGCAGGGCAGACTGTTCGCATGACCATGTCGCTGCCGATCGACGCCGCGGCCAACGAGCTGCTCTCCACCGACGCGCTGGCGCTCCTGATCGGGATGACCCTCGACCAGCAGGACAAGCTGGAGAAGGCGTTCAGCTCGCCGTACGTGCTGTCCCAGCGGCTCGGGCACGTGCCGACCGCCGAGGAGCTGGCCGGGTTCGACACCGATGAGCTGATCGCGGTGTTCGCGACGCCGCCGGCGCTGCACCGGTTCCCCAAGGCGATGGCCGGCCGGGTTCAGGAGGTGGCCCGGGTGCTGGTCGAGCGGTACGACGGGGACGCGGCCAACCTGTGGAAGGACGCCGACAGCGGGGTCGAGCTGGTCAAGCGGGTGGCGTCGCTGCCGGGGTTCGGCAAGCAGAAGTCGCAGATCTTCGCGGCGCTGCTCGGCAAGCAGTTCGGCGTGCGGCCGGCCGGGTGGCGTGCGGCGGCCGGACACTACGGCGAGGACGGGTCGTTCCGGTCGGTGGCGGACATCGTCGACCAGAGCTCGCTGGAGAAGGTCCGGGAGTACAAGAAGGCGATGAAAGCGGCCGCCAAGGCCTGACCCGCTCACGACCGGCCGAACCGGGCCGATCGGACTAGGGTGGGCGACGCCGATGCCGCGCTCTACCGTGCCAAGGCCGCCGGCGAGGGGCACGGTCGAACTCAGCCGGCAGTGACCCGGACGACCGGGTGAGAAGTGGGCAGTGGGGTGCGCACGGTGCAAGGATGAGGAGTCGATCGGAGAACAAAGCGTGAAGAAGCAGCCGGAGCGGCCGGTGGTGATCACCGACGCCGCCCGCAGCCAGGGCGACCAGCTCCGCAGCCGCGAGATCCGCTATGTGTCGATGATGGCCCTGCGCGCGGCCTGCCTGATCACCGGCGCCGTGCTGATCAGCGTCAAGCCCCCGCTGCTGCCGTTGTGGCTGGCCCTGTGTGCCGCCGGCATGGTCCTGCTGCCGTGGATGGCCGTGCTGATCGCCAACGACCGCCCGGCCAAGACCAAGGCCGAGCGCGCCGCCAGCCGGCACCAGCCGCCCGCCCAGCCGATGATCGAACCCACGGCGGCCGCTGAGAAGCCGCGCGTCATCGACGCCGACGACTGATCAACCCAGGGGCCGAGCGCCGATCTTCGTCACGGCGGCCGCACCCAGGGCCGCACCGGCGGCCAGCGCCGCCTCCGGCGCAGCACCGCCCGTCCAGGCCTCGAGCAGCCCGGCCGCGAAGGCGTCCCCCGCCCCGGTCGGATCCACGACCACCACCGGGGCCGGCGGCGGCGCCTGCACCACTCCGTCCGGCCCGGCCCAGACCGCCCCGGCCCGGCCCAGCTTGACGACCACGTTGCGCGCGTGACCGGTGAGGCGGACGGCCTGCTCCAGCGGCGTGGACGGCCCCGCCAGCACCGTCGCCTCGTCGGCGTTGCAGAGCAGCAGATCGATCCGGCCGAGCCGGTCCAGGAACGACGGGTTCCGCCGGAGCGGCGCCGCCGACGACGCGTCCACGCTCACGGTGAGCCCACGGTCCCGGGCGGCCGCCAGAGCCGCCAGCCCGCCAGCCCGGGACCCCTCGTTGAGCAAGACATAGCCGGAAAGGTGCAGGTGAACCGCGTCCGTGGCGGCACCGACGGCAGTGGTGACGTCGTCGGGGGCGAGCCGGAGGCAAGCGCCCGGGTCGGTGATCAGCGTCCGCTCCTCCGGTGTGACGAGCACCACAACCGTGCCCGTGGCCGCGTCCGGATGGGCGCGCACCGCGCAGGTCACCCCGGCCGCCGCCAGCTCGGCGACGCGCGCGTGGCCGGCCACGTCGTCGCCCACCGAGGCGATCAGCGTGACCGGCGCGCCGGCGTGGGCCAGCCAGGCGGCCGTGTTCGCGCCCTGCCCGCCGCCGGACGGCGTGATCGTGGCCGTCGTGTCGGTGCCGTGCTCGATCGCGCCCGCCGGCACCACCACGACGTCGGTGACCAGGTCACCCACGACGAGGATGCGGCTCATGCGGGTACGGAGAAGCCCAGCTGGGCGGGGGCGGGCGAGGCCGCGGCGGCGATCTGGGCGGCGAGGGCCGCGTTGCGGAGGATGATGCGTACGTTGACCGCCAGGCTCTTGCCCTGCGTGCTGGTGTGGAAGTGGGCCAGCAGGAACGGCGTGACCGCCTTGCCGGTGACCCCCTCGGCGGCCAGCCGGGTCAGGCCCTCGGCCAGCGTGCGGTCGTGCAGGTCGAGGTCGAGCTGCTCGTCGACCGGCAGCGGGTTGGCCACGATCAGCGCGCCCCGGCTGACCTCCTGCTCGTCGCGGGCCCGCATGGCCGCCGCGATCTGCGCCGGCGACTCCAGCCGCCAGTCCAGGTCGAAGCCGCCGTCGGTGATGAAGAAGCCCGGGAACCGTCCGCTCCGATAGCCCGCCACGGCCACGCCGAGCGTCTCCAGCCGCTCCAGGGTCGCGCCCACGTCGAGGATCGACTTGACCCCGGCGCAGACCACGACGATGGGGGTACGCGCCAGAGTGGTCAGGTCGGCCGACTCGTCGAACGTGCTGCTCGCCTCGCGATGCACCCCGCCCAGCCCGCCGGTGGCGAACACCCCGATGCGCGCCGCGGCGGCCACGGCGCTGGTCGCGGCCACGGTCGTGGCGCCGTCGGCCCCGGTGGCGGCGGCCAGCGCCAGGTCACGTACCGACAGCTTCGCGGTATCGCCGGGCTGAGCCAGGTGGTCGATCTGCTCGGCGGACAGCCCGACGATCAGTTCGCCGGCGATCATCCCGATCGTGGCGGGAACGGCGCCGTTGTCCCGTACGGCCTGCTCGATCTCGTGGGCCACCCGCACGTTGTCGGGGTGCGGCAGGCCGTGCGAGATGATCGTGCTCTCGAGGGCCACCACCGGCCGTCCGTCGCGGCGCGCCCGGGTCACGTGCTCGCCGTACTGAATCGCGAAGTCGGTCACGAGGGCAACGGTACGGTGCCCCGATGTGCGCTGGTCGTTGGACCGACCAGGCGAGAGGTGTCAGACTTGTCGTTTGGAGCTTCGTCCCGCCGATCGGGGGCCCCGCTGCGCGCGGGCCGGCGGCACGCCAAAGCGATTGACCGTTACGAGAGGCAGATACCGTGAGCACGCAGATCCTGGAGCGCCCGGAGACCAAGGATGCGGACACCGGGCCGGAGATGTTCCACTATGTGCGCAAGGAGAAGATCGCCGAGAGTGCCGTGATGGGCACCTACGTGGTCGCGCTGTGCGGGGACAAATTCCCGGTGACGAAGACCCCCAAGCCAGGTTCGCCCGTGTGCCCGGCGTGCAAAGAGATCTACGACGCCATGAAGCACTGACCAGGGACGACCCGCGCGGCGGTTGCACGCTCGATCCATGATCGGGCGGCGCCGCCGTTCGTGTGTACAAGGGCACACCGCACGCAACAACCCGCACACACGGGTCACTCTCGTTATGCTGGGTTCCGCCTCCGCCGGGTTCTCCGCGGGGGCGGTTTTGTGAGAAGGGAACGTCGCAGCTTGAGCCCGCCGCCACCGGACCTGGAGACCTTCCCGCCCCTGCGGGCCTGGCAGCGCAAGGCACTGGTGGAATACCTGCGCCGGCGCTCCCCGGACTTCATGGCGGTCGCCACACCCGGTGCCGGCAAGACCACGTTCGCGCTGCGCATCGCGGCCGAGCTGCTGGCCGACGGCACCGTCGAGGCGGTCACTGTGGTCTGCCCGACCGAACACCTGAAGACGCAGTGGGCGGTGGCCGCGGCCCGGGTCGGCATCCAGCTCGACCACTCGTTCCGCAACGCCGACGTGCACTCGTCCCGCGACTTCCACGGGGCGGTCATCACGTACGCGCAGGTCGGCATGGCGCCGGCGGTGCACCGGCGGCGGACGATGACCCGGTCGACCTTCGTCATCCTGGACGAGATCCACCACGCCGGCGACTCCCGCACCTGGGGCGACGGGGTGAAGAACGCCTTCGACGAGGCCGAGCGGCGGCTGATGCTGACCGGGACCCCGTTCCGGTCGGACGAGAACCCGATCCCCTTCGTGCTCTACGAACGGGGCCAGGACGGCCTCCAGCGCTCCCGGGCCGACTCGATCTACGGCTACTCCGACGCGCTCCGCGACGGCGTCGTGCGGCCGGTGCTGTTCATGGCCTACTCGGGGGAGACCCGGTGGCGGACCAACGCCGGCGACGAGCTGGCGGCCCGGCTGGGCGAGCCGATGACCAAGGACCTGATCGCGCAGGCCTGGCGTACCGCCCTGGACCACCGGGGCGACTGGATGCCCCAGGTGATGCGGGCGGCCGACGCGCGGCTCACCAAACTCCGAAGTCATGGCATCCCGGACGCCGGCGGCCTGGTCATCGCCAGCGACCAGCAGACCGCCCGGGCGTACGCGAAACTTCTGGAGACCATCACCGGCGAGAAGGCCGTCGTGGTCCTCTCCGACGACGCGGGAGCCTCGGAGCGGATCGCCACCTTCGCGCTCTCCGAGCAGCGCTGGATGGTCGCGGTGCGGATGGTGTCCGAGGGCGTGGACATCCCGCGGCTGGCCGTCGGCGTGTACGCCACCAGCGCCTCCACCCCGCTCTACTTCGCCCAGGCGATCGGCCGCTTCGTGCGGGCCCGCCGCCAGGGTGAGACCGCGACGGTGTTCCTGCCCAGCGTCCCCCACCTGCTCGGCCTGGCCAGCGAGATGGAGGCCCAGCGCGACCACATCCTGGGCGCGCCGAAGGACCCGGACGGCCTGGACGACGACCTGCTCGAGCGCGCGCAGCGCGAGGAGAAGGCCGACGGCGACCTCGAGAAGCAGTTCGAGGCGCTGTCCGCGACGGCCGAGCTCGACCAGGTGATCTTCGACGGCACGTCGTTCGGCATGGGCGCGCTGACCGGTACGCCCGAGGAGGAGGAATACCTCGGCCTGCCCGGTCTGCTCACCCCCGACCAGGTCACCACGCTGCTGAACCGCCGGCAGACCGAGCAGCTGAACGCCGAGAAGAAGGCGAAGCGCAACGCCCCGGCAGCCGAGGTGCCGGCGCCGCGCGAGCCGGTGATCCTGAGCGCGGGGGAGAAGCGGGTCAGCCTGCGCCGTCAGCTGAACACCCTGGTCGCGGCCCACCACCACCGCACCGGCCTGCCGCACGGCAAGATCCACGCCGAGCTGCGCCGGATCTGTGGCGGCCCACCGAGCGCCCAGGCCACGATCGAGCAGCTCGAGGAGCGCATCGCCACCGTGCAGACGCTCTAGCTTTCGCCAGGGCACGGCAAAAGGGGCGCCCACACCGAGGCGCCCCTTTGTGAAGCTCGCTTGACCGGGATTGTCAGTTGGAACTCGAGGACATCTTGTCCGCGCCACGCCAGTCGAACTCGGGATCAGCCTTGTACTGAACCGCGATCTTTACCAGGTCCTCGGCGTAGCGGTTGGCGTGGTGCCCGCAGAACACCAGTTCGCCACCACCAGCGAGGGTCAAACGGAGCTTCCCTGCTGCATTGCAGCGGTCGCACCGTTCATCGGCAGCTGTGCCGGCCAAACTTCCCGCCGGCGGCGTGAGAGTCGGGGTCATCGCCTTCCTCCTCTGGTCGTCACCGATGAACTTGTTCCTCGGTTAGTGCTCACCCATGGTGCAACATCGGTGCTCGTCGGCGCCTTCCCACTGTGCCCCGGGGGGACCCAAGTCACACGTGGTCCGGCAAGTGTTCCGTCCTCCAAGGGTGCCACGTCAACGATCTCGTCTGTACAACGGTCTGATCACCACCATGTGTTGTACGTGTGGTGACCATTCCGACACGAAAGGTTGACTAAGAACCCTAGTCCAGGTAATCCCGCAGAACCTGCGAACGGGAGGGGTGGCGCAGCTTCGACATCGTCTTGGACTCGATCTGCCGGATCCGCTCGCGCGTCACGCCGTAGACCTGCCCGATCTCGTCCAGCGTACGGGGCTGGCCGTCGGTCAGGCCGAAGCGGAGCCGGACCACGCCCGCCTCGCGCTCGGACAGCGTCTGGAGGACCTGCTGGAGCTGGTCCTGCAGCAGCGAGAAGGACACCGCGTCGACCGCGACGACGGCTTCCGAGTCTTCGATGAAGTCGCCGAGCTGGCTGTCGCCCTCGTCGCCGATGGTCTGGTCGAGCGAAATGGGCTCCCGCGCGTACTGCTGGATCTCCAGCACCTTTTCCGGCGTGATGTCCATCTCTTTGGCCAGCTCTTCCGGCGTGGGCTCGCGGCCCAGGTCTTGGAGCAGCTCACGCTGTATGCGGCCGAGCTTGTTGATGACCTCCACCATGTGCACCGGGATGCGGATGGTGCGGGCCTGGTCGGCCATGGCGCGGGTGATGGCCTGGCGGATCCACCAGGTGGCGTACGTGGAGAACTTGTAGCCCTTGGTGTAGTCGAACTTCTCGACGGCGCGGATCAGGCCGAGGTTGCCTTCCTGGATCAGGTCGAGGAAGGCCATGCCGCGGCCGGTGTAGCGCTTGGCCAGCGAGACCACGAGCCGGAGGTTGGCCTCGAGCAGGTGGTTCTTGGCCCGCTCGCCGTCGCGGCCGATCCAGCGCAGGTCGCGCTCCATCGTCCGCTCGAGCTTCTCCTCGCCCTCGTCGAAGCCGCGCAGCCGCTCGGCCGCGTAGAGCCCGGCCTCGATCCGCTTGGCCAGCTCGACCTCCTGCTCGGCGTTCAGCAGGGGGACCTTGCCGATCTGCTTGAGGTAGGCCCGGACGGAGTCGGCGGAGGCGGTCAGCTCGGCGTCACGCCGGGCCTGCTTGAGCGCCTCGGACTCTTCGTCGTCCCACTCGAAGTCGCCGTCGGTGGCCGAACTGGCGGCGTCCTTGGCGGCGGCGGTGACCAGCGCGGCCGGCTCTTCGACGACGACATCCTCGATGTCGGCGGCGAGCTCCTCGGGGTCGATCTCCTCGCCCTCGGCGGGCGGCTCGCCGTCGGCGCCCTTGGCGCCGGGAGCGGCCTTCTTGGCGGGCACGCCCTTCTTGGCCGGCGCCTTCTTGGCGGCGGCCTTCTTGGCCGGGGCGGACGCGTCGCCCTCGGCGGCGGGCGCGGCGGCCGGCGCCGCCTTCTTGGCCGGTGCGGCCTTGGCGGTGGTGGCCTTCGACGCGGGCGTCGCGGCCCGGGCGGCGGCGACCTTGCGGCGCGGCGCGGCGGCGGAGCCGTCGACGACGACCGTGACGCCGGCGTCGACCAGCGCCCGGACGATCTTCTTCGCCTGGAGCGGGGTCACCTCTGCGGACTCAACAGTCTTCGCGACCTGGGATGCCGTGATCTGCCCGCCCGCGCCCTGAGCATGGGCGATCAGGGCCTCGGTGAGGGAGCGAACGTCGGCACCGGTCTGGTGGGCTTCTGTCACGAATGACCTTCCGGAGGGCGAGAAACGGCCTGGTGCCCAGCACAGCGCACGGCGAAGAGGCTGGCCGGTGGTTGGTGGGAGCCCCCGAAATCCCGGACCCGGCCCGTCGCTGGGAGCCCGTTCATCGGTGGCAGGGGTGAATTGTAGCGCCGTCGGACGAGATCCTCCCGTCGCCGCACGCCACCGGCCCGTCGCGAGGGGTCTTGCTCCGTGCCGGCGGCAGAATGGTAATGCCAAATCACGCTCGAGGGGGCCGACATTCCCGGGACATCGACATCTGACGAGCTTTTGTCACTCGCGGTGCGGATCGCGCGCGACGCCGCCGCGACCGCGCGGCGGATGCGCGCCGAGGCGATCACCGACGTGCAGACCAAGAGCACCGACACCGATGTGGTCACCGCGGCCGACCGCGCGGTGGAACGCCAGGTGGTCGAGGCGCTGCGGGCCGAGCGGCCCGGCGACAGCGTGCTGGGCGAGGAGTACGGCGACAGCGCCGAGCCGGTGGCCGGTGCGGTCCGCTGGATCCTCGACCCGATCGACGGCACCGTGAACTACCTCTACGGGCTGCCCTCCTGGGCCGTGTCGCTGGCGGCCGAGGTGGACGGTGCCGTGGTGGCCGGCGTGGTGCACAACGCGGCCACGGGTGAGGAGTGGACGGCCACGCTGGGGGGCGGTGCCTGGCGTGTCGTAGCCGAAACCGGTCGGGCTCGGCGGCTCAGCGGCTCGGTGCGTACCGAACTGGGTCAGGCCCTGGTTGGGACCGGCTTCGGCTACGACGCGGCTCGACGGGCCCATCAGGGGGCGGTGGTGGCCGGTCTGATCACCCGGGTGCGCGACATCCGGCGGATCGGCGCCGCCTCGGTCGACCTGTGCATGGCCGCCGAGGGGATGCTGGACGCGTACTTCGAGAAGGGCCTGAACCCGTGGGACCACGCCGCGGGCGGGCTGGTCGCCACCGAGGCCGGTCTGCTGGTGTCCGGACTCGACGGTGCCCCGGCGGGCCCGGAGATGCTCATCGCCGCGCCACCGGCGCTCTGGGGGCCGCTGCACGACGCCCTCAGCGACCTGGACGCGGCCGGCGGCCCCTGATCGGCGAGGACGCCTACTTGGCGTCCTCGTCCTCCTTCTTCTTCGGGGGCGGCGGGGCGGGGCAGGCGCCCGGCGGCAGCTCGGGCTCGCTGAGCTCGACCAGCGACTGGTTGACCTCGGTGCTGGTGGCCAGCTGGCGGTACTGGTCGCCGATGATCACGTCGATCACGTCGGTGGTCCGCTTGGCGCTGTACTCCGTCTTGGCCTGGCCCAGGAAGTACGCCCGGATCAGCTGGGCGTTGCCGACCGCCTTCGGTCCGTACTGAATGATCGCGACGCGCGGGAACTTGGTCTTGCTCTCGCGCGGCGGCTGCACCTGGAAGCCGCGGTTCTTGAAGTCGTCGCTGACCCGGTCGGCCACGCCGGCGGTCTTCGTGCCGTTGAGCACCCGAATCTTGACCTCGTCGGTGTCGTCGGGGAGCGTGATGTTGGCCAGCGGCGCCCCCTTGGGACAACCGCCGTCGGCCGAGGCACCGCCCTGGGTGTCACGTACCAGCGCGACCACGACGAAAACGATCGCGGCCACGCCGAGGACGCCGATGACGACGAACGCTCGGACGCGCGCAAAGCTCATGCTGCCGGCTCCAGTAGGTATGCCTCGACGGGGAACGAGGTGAGGTTAGCGTCTGCCCGCCAACCCTGCGGAAACAGGAGATACTTCCGGCGCGCCGACGATGATCCACCCGCCCGGGACCCTACTTTGATGTCGCCTCAGTCACATCGGGAACAATGAGCCGCCTGCGTGCGTACAACCGTCCTACGGGAGCGGTAAGGTACCGCGCTCGCCGGGGCATAACCACGAGGGGGTGGAAGCGTCCCGGCGGCAGTCGCTCTCCACTGAACGGATGAGTAAGAAAAGTCCGCGCGAACCGGGAACCAGGAAGACGTCACCGGCGTTACTAACGCCAAGTGACACATCGATACAGGAGAGTGAAAACCGATGGCCACCGACTACGACGCCCCGCGTCGCGACGAGGTCGACCTCGGCGAGGACAGCCTCGAGGAGCTCAAGTCCCGCCGGGCCGACTCGCAGTCGGGCGCAGTGGACGTCGACGAGGTCGAGGTCGCGGAGAGCTTCGAGCTCCCGGGCGCTGACCTGGCCGACGAGGAACTCACCGTGAAGGTCCTGCCCATGCAGACCGACGAGTTCCGCTGTTCCCGTTGTTTCCTCGTGCATCACCGCAGCCAGCTGGCCGCGGAACGCAACGGGGATCTGATCTGCCGTGAGTGCGCCTGACCCAACGGTTTGGCGCAGGCCTGTTTGACCGGGTCTGTGCGCGGTGAAGTAGAGGACGGGGAGGACAACAATGACCACACCCGAGACCGGAGCCATGAGTCCGGACCCGTCCGAGACGCCCGCGCAGCCCGACCAGCTCGACGACGGCATCGGCAAGACGGTCGCTGAACTCGCCCGCAGCGACCTCGAGCCGGCCGGTCGCCGGCGACTGCTCGGCCGGCTCGTGGACGATGTCCGCGGTCGCGGGCTGGGCAAGGTGTTCCGGCCCAAGGCGGCGTTGCGCTGGATGGCCGACGTGGTGGGCGACATCGCTCAGCACGTGCCCATCCGGGACATCGAGACGCTGCGGGCACACTTCGACGGGCTGGACGGCGACGAACTCGCCGACCGCCTGATCCGCAACGCCGCGCGATCCACCGCCGGGATCGGCGCGGCCGGTGGCGGCGTCGCGTCGCTGCAGTGGGCTGTCACGCCGACCCTGCTGTCGGCGCCGGTGCTGCTGACCGCCGAGACGATCGCGGTCGTGTCGATCGAGCTGAAGCTGATCGGCGAGCTGCACGAGATCTACCGCCGGCCGATCACCGGGCCGGGCCCCCAGCGCGCCGCCGCCCTGCTCCAGGCCTGGGCCGGTCAGCGCGGCGTCAACCCGCTGCTGCCCGGGGTCGGGGTGGCCTCGGTGCTGGGCACGGCCGCCCGCAAGGAGCTCCAGACCACCCTGCTGAAGCGCTTCGGACGCAACCTGACCACCCTGGGACCGTTGCTGACCGGCGCCGCGGTGGCCGGCTACCTCAACCGCCGGGCCACCAACAAGCTGGGCGAGGAGCTGAAGAAAGACCTGCGCAAGGGCCGCAAGGCGTTACCGGGCGGCTGATTCCCGCAGCGCGGTGGCCAGCTCGACCGGGTGCCGCGAGCTGATCACCCAGAACGGCGTCGGGTCGGCCGGGTCGTCGAGCACGACCTGCACCGCCCCGCCGATCCAGGGGCGCTGGATCACGAAGGCCAGCGGGTGCGAGCCGACCCCGAGGGCCTCCCGTTTGCCGGCCGCGTCGAGGGCGACCACCTCACCGATCGCCGACAGCGGGAGCCGGGCGTCGTCGACCTGGAACTCGGAGCCGGTGACGGCCACCCGGAGCCGGCCCACCCAGAACATCAGGGCGAGGGCCAGCGGCAGGATCACGGCGAACGGCGCCCAGGCGCGGACGCCGCCGGCGCCCATCCAGATCTCCACGCCGACCAGCCCGCCCCCGGCCAGCCCGAGCGGCCAGGCCCACCAGGGGATGGTCAGGCGCTCGGCGTAGGTGACCGTGGCCGCGTCGGTTGTCACCCGGTGAGGGTACGGCGCGTCTTCGCTCCGGAGTGCGGCAGGATGGCATGGTAAACGCCGCTCACCCACCGACGAGAGGCCTGACGCTGTGGACGTGATGGTCCGCCGGCTCGATCCGGACCTGCCGCTGCCCGCGTACGCACACCCCGGCGACGCCGGCGCCGACCTGGTCGCCGCCGAGGACGTGGTGCTCGCGCCGGGCGAGCGCCGCCTGGTGCCGACCGGCATCGCGATCGCCCTCCCGGAGGGTTATGTCGGGCTGGTCCACCCGCGTTCCGGTCTGGCACACCGCCTCGGCGTCACGGTGCTCAACGCGCCCGGTACGGTCGACTCCGGATATCGCGGCGAGATCCTCGTGAACCTGGTCAACCATGACCCGGCCGCCACGGTCAAGATCTTCCGTGGTGACCGCATCGCCCAGTTGCTGGTGCAGCGGGTCGAGCGCGCCGCCTTCCACGTCGTCGACGAGCTGCCGGACACGGTTCGCGGCGCGGGCGGGCACGGCTCGACCGGCGGCCACCAGGCTTTCGTCACGCCCCGGCGTGCAGAGAGGTGAACCACCGATGTTCTCCCGTAAGCGGCCCCGGCACGTCCGGCAGGACGACGCCCCGCAGTCCGACGCGCTGGCGTACAGCATGACCGCCGGCGACCCGCAGAAGCCCGAGTTCGGTCCCTGGGACGAGGAGTGGGCGCCGGAGGGCGTGGCCCGGCTCGACCTGGGCAGCATGCAGATCCCGGCGGTCGAGGGCGTCGAGGTGCGGGTGCAGGCCGGTCAGGACGGCAGCGTCGAGCACGTGGTGCTGGTGTCCGGTGCGGGCGCGGTGGAGTTCGGCGTGTTCGCCGCCCCGCGTACCGACGGGATCTGGGACGAGGTCCGCGCCGAGATGCTCCAGGAGATGAAGGCGGGCGGGCTGACCGTGCGCGAGGAGCACGGGCGGTACGGCACCGAGCTGGTCGCCCAGCTGCCCGACCCGCAGGGCCAGCTGGTCGACGTGCGGTACGTCGGGGTGGACGGGCCGCGCTGGTTCGTCCGGGCCACCTTCCAGGGTCCGGTGGCGACCGACAGCGCCGTCTCGCCGGTGCTCTGGGAGTGCCTGGAGGGCCTGGTGGTGGCCCGCGACGACGAGCCGCGGCCGGTGCGTGAGCCGCTGCCCGTGCGTCTTCCGGCCGAGATGGCCGACCAGGCTCAGCAGCAGCAACCGGACTGAACTTCAAGAGCGTGAACGGCGTACCGTGAGATGATGTCGACCGAACGGACCACCGGCCTGCGCCGGTTCTTCGAGCGCCTCACGGCCTCGGAGGACGAACTGCAGGCGGAGGAGCTGCAACGGGAGAGCGCCAAGTGCGGCGCGATCCCGGCGGGTCAGTGCACCCGCGGCCAGGTGGTGTCGGTCTCCGGCCGGCTCAAGACGGTCGCCTACACGCCGCGTACCAATCTGCCGACGCTCGAGGCCGACCTCTACGACGGCAGCGACGTGGTGACCCTGGTCTTCCTCGGCCGGCGTTCGATCGCCGGGGTCGAGCCCGGGCGGCAACTCACCGCCCGCGGGCGGATAGCGATCCGGGATGAGCGCAAAGTGATCTACAACCCGTTCTACGAGCTGGAGGCGCCGCGTTGACTTCCGGGAGCGAGCCCCGACACGTCGCGCCGCCGGACGAGGGCATGGACCGGGTCGCCGAGGAGATCGTCGAGGCCCAGGACCTGCATCCGGTGTCACCCGACCAGGCGAAGGCGGACGACGAGGAGGAACCGCTCCCGTCCATGTCCGAGATGCTCTCGGAGCAGCTCGGCGGGGTGCGCGGGCTGATCGAGTCGGGCGTCCCGGTGGCGGCCTTCGTGCTGCTCAACGTCATTCTCGGCGAGAACGCGGCCGGGCTCGACAAGCGCACCGCGCTGTACTGGGCGATCGGCGGCGCGGTCGGCACGGCGGTGCTGATCGGCGTCTACCGGATCATCCGCAAGGAGCCGATCCGCCACGCGATCAACGGCATCTTCGGCATCGCCCTGGGCGCCTGGCTGGCCTGGCGGTCCGGCGAGGCCAAAGACTTCTACCTGCCCGGCATCCTGCTCAGCCTGGGCCAGGTGGTGGTGCTGATCGCCTCCGTGGTGATCCGCAAACCGATCATCGGGTACGTCTGGGGTGTGCTGGTCAACAAGGGCAGGCACGACTGGTTCGACAACCGTGAGCTGTTCCGCGCGTTCCAGTGGCTGACCCTGGTCTGGGCCGGCTCGCTGTTCATCCGGGCCGGCATCCAGGGCTGGCTCTACCTGGCCGACCAGGCCACCGCGCTGGGCGTGACCCGGGTCGTGATCAGCTGGCCGATGTACGCCGCCACGTTCGCGTTCACCGCCTGGTACATCCACCGGATCACCCGGCGCCAGGCGACCGAGGCCGACCCGGTCAGTCCGTGAGGTCGTCGGTGCCGAGGATGACCGCGCGAACCTGATCCTCCACCTCGGCGGTGCAGACGAAGATCAGCTCGTCGGCCGCCTCGAGCGGGTCGTCCGGCGTCGGCACCAGCACCCGCTTGCCGCGCAGGATCGTCACCAGGGCCGAGTCGCGGGGCAGCGGCACGTCGCGGACCGGCAGGCCCACGTAGGGCGCGTCGGCGGGCAGGGTGATCTCGACCAGGTTGGCCTCACCCTGCCGGAAGGTCATCAGCCGGACCAGGTCGCCGACCGTGACCGCCTCCTCGACCAGGGCGGCCATCAGGCGCGGCTTGCTGACCGCCACGTCCACGCCCCACTGCTCGTTGAAGAGCCACTCGTTCTCGGCCCGGTTCACCCGGGCCACCACCCGCCCGACCGCGAACTCGGTCTTGGCCAGCAGCGACACCACCAGGTTGGCCTTGTCGTCGCCGGTGGCGGCCACCACCACGTCGCAGCCGGCCAGGTCGGCCTCCTCGAGGCTGCTCACCTCGCAGGCGTCGGCGAGGACCCATTCGGCGTCCGGCACCCGTTCCGGGCGCAGCTGGCGCGGCTGGCGCTCGATGAGCATCACCTGATGCCCGTTGCCGATCAGCTCCTGGGCGATGGACCGGCCCACGTTGCCGGCCCCGGCGATGGCGATCCGCATGTCACTGGCCTCCCTGGGCGGCGGAGGAGGCGATTCCCAGCACCGATCCGACGGTGTCGTCGGTGACCAGCACGAAGACCTGGTCGCCGTCCTGGAGCACGGTGGAGGTGGTGGGCAACGAGCCGATGCCGAAGCGCATCAGGTAGGCCACCCGGGCCCCGGTGGCGTCCTCGAACCGGCCCACGGTGATGCCGACCCAGTCCCGGTGCAGCGGGGTCTCGACGATCGAGATGGAGCTGGTCGGGTCGCGGAACACCTCGACGGTGCCCTCGGGGACCAGGTGCCGGACCATCCGGTCGGCGGCCCAGCGGATGGTCGCCACGGTCGGGATGCCGAGGCGTTCGTAGACCAGGGCCCGGCGGGAGTCGTAGATCCGGGCGACGACCCGGGACACGCCGTACGTCTCGCGGGCCAGCCGGGCCGAGATGATGTTCGAGTTGTCGCCGCTGGAGACGGCGGCGAAGGCGTCGGCGCGCTCGATGTCGGCCTGGCGGAGGACGTCGCGGTCGAAGCCGATGCCGGTGACCGTGGTGCCGCTGAACTCGGCGCCCAGCCGGCGGAAGGCGTCGGCGTTCTGGTCGATCACCACCACGGTGTGTCCGCGCGCGTCGAGCTTGTGCGCGAGGGTGGACCCGAGGCGGCCACACCCCATGATCACCACGTACAACGTCGTTGCCTTCCGAAGACCCGTCCGAGCTGTCCTGGGTAGCTTGGCACGGCCCCGCCAAGCGTGTGGGCCGGGGCGGCCGACGACGCGTTCGATACCGCCGTACGCTTTGCGCTTGTGGTCAGTCCCACCTCCATCGTCAAGCGGCTGCTGGTCGGCCGGCCGTTCCGATCCGACCGGCTCCAGCACACGCTGCTGCCCAAGCGGATCGCGCTGCCGGTGTTCGCCAGCGACGCGCTCTCCAGCGTCGCCTACGCCCCGGACGAGATCCTGCTGACCCTCTCCATCGCCGGCGCGGGGGCCTATCTCTATTCACCCTGGGTGACGCTGGCGGTGGCCGTGGTGATGGTCACGGTGGTGGCCAGCTACCGGCAGAACGTGCACGCCTACCCGTCCGGCGGCGGCGACTACGAGGTCGCCACGGTCAACCTCGGTCCCCGGTTCGGCGTCGCGGTGGCCTCGGCGCTGCTGGTCGACTACATCCTCACGGTGTCGGTGTCGATCAGCGCCGGCGTGAGCAACCTGGGCTCGGTCGTGCCGTTCGTGGCCGAGCACAAGATCGGCATCGCGCTGGTCGCGGTCACCGTGCTGACCGCGCTGAACCTCCGCGGCCTGCGCGAGTCGGGCACCGCGTTCGCCGTCCCGACCTACGCGTTCATCATCGTCATGGTCGGCATGGTGCTCACCGGGCTGGTCCGGGTCTTCGTGCTCGGCCAGGACCTCCAGGCGCCCAGCGCCACGCTGCGGATCGCGGCCGAGGAGAGCCACCTCACCAGCTTCGCCTTCGTCTTCCTGCTGTTGCGAACCTTCTCGTCCGGCTGCGCGGCGCTGACCGGGGTCGAGGCGATCTCCAACGGCGTGCCGGCGTTCAAGGCGCCGAAGAGCAAGAACGCGGCGACCACGCTGCTGCTCCTGGGCAGCCTCGCGATCCTCATGCTGGTCGGCATCATCGTGCTGGCCCAGGCCACCCACCTGCAGTTCGTCGAGGACCCGACGACGCAGATCGTCGGCGGCCCGGCCGGCTACGTGCAGAAGACCGTGACCACCCAGCTCGGCGAGACCGTCTTCGGTAGCGGCTCGGTCCTGCTCTACCTGGTCGGCGCGGTGACCGCGCTGATCCTGTTCCTGGCCGCGAACACCGCCTTCAACGGCTTCCCGGTGCTCGGCTCGATCCTGGCCCAGGACCGCTACCTGCCGCGCCAGCTGCACACCCGCGGTGACCGGCTGGCCTTCAGCAACGGCATCATCTTCCTGGCGATCGTCGCGATGGTGCTGATCGTGGCGTTCGAGGCCGAGGTCACCCGGCTGATCCAGCTCTACATCGTGGGCGTGTTCGTGTCCTTCACGCTGTCCCAGGCGGGCATGATCCGGCACTGGAACCGGCTGCTGCGGACCCAGCGTGATCCGACCCGCCGGCGGCAGATGGTCCGCTCCCGGGCCATCAACTCGTTCGGCATGGTGCTCACCGGCGCGGTGCTGATCGTCGTGCTGATCACCAAGTTCCTGCTCGGCGCGTGGATCGCGATCGCGGCGATGCTGGTCATCTACGCGACCATGCTGGCCATCCGGAAGCACTACGACCGGGTCTCGGCCGAGCTCGAGCCGACCGACGAGCGTCCGGTCCTGCCGTCCCGCAACCACGCCGTCGTCCTGGTCAGCAAGGTTCACCTGCCGACGCTGCGGGCCATCGCGTACGCCCAGGCGACCCGCCCCGACACGCTGACCGCGGTCACCGTGAACGTGGACGACAAGGACACCCGCAAGATCCAGGACGAGTGGGAGCGCCGCCAGGTGCCGGTGCCGCTGGCCGTGGTCGACTCGCCGTACCGGGAGATCACCCGGCCGATCATCGACTTCGTGAAGAGCGTGCGCCGCGGCTCGCCGCGCGACGTGGTGACCGTGTTCGTGCCCGAGTACGTGGTCGGCCGGTGGTGGGAGAACCTGTTGCACAACCAGAGCGCGCTGCGGATCAAGGGGCGGCTGCTGTTCGAGCCGGGCGTGATGGTGACCAGCGTGCCCTGGCAGTTGCAGTCCAGCCAGGACAAGGACCTGGAGCGCTTCGACCGCGGGCTGAGCCAGGCGCCGCAGCGGGGCCCGCGCAGCCGCCCGCTGCCGCCGCCACCGGAACAGGATCCGGAGCCGCAGCACGAGGACGTGAAGGCGTGAATCCGGTGACCGACGACCTGGTCGAGGGCGACACCGTCGAGGTGACCGTGGGCAGCCCGGCGCACGGCGGGCACTGTGTCGCGCGGCTGGGTGGCGAGCACGGCCGGGTGGTGTTCGTCCGGCACGCGCTGCCCGGCGAGCGGGTGACCGCGGCGGTCACCGAGGTGCATCGCGGCTATCTGCGCGCCGACGCGGTCGAGGTGCACGAGCCCTCCAAGGATCGGGTGACGGCGCCGTGCGCGTACGCGAAGCCCGATCTTTGTGGTGGTTGTGATCTGCAACACGTGAGCGACACCGGGCAGCTCGACTGGAAGACCGCCGTGGTGCACGAGCAGCTCACCCGGCTGGGTGGGATGACCCCGGAGCAGATCGCCGGGGTACGCGTGGAGCGCCTGCCCGGCGGCCTGCTGGGGTGGCGGTCCCGGGTGCGCTACTCGGTGGACGCCGCCGACCGGCCGGGGCTGCTCAAGCACCGGTCGCACGAGGTGGTGGCGATCGACCGCTGCCTGATCGCGCATCCGCACATCCAGGAGCTGGATGTGCTGTCGCACCCCTGGCCGGCCGCCGAGGAGATCGACGTGGTGGCCCCGGGCATCGGGCCGGCGGTCGTCGTGGACGGCGAGGGCGAGGTGCGCGAGGCGGCGGCCGGGCGAACCTGGACGCTGCCCGCCGACGGCTTCTGGCAGGTGCACCCGGCGGCGGCCGAGACGCTGGTCGCCACGGTGCTGGAGATGCTCGACCCGCGGCCGGGGGAGACCGCCTGGGACCTCTACGGCGGGGCGGGACTGTTCGCGGCCGCGCTGGCCGGGCGGACCGGCGCCCGGGTCAGCCTGATCGAGTCGGCCCCCGAGGGCGCGGCGGCGGCCCGGACCAACCTGGCCGACCTGCCGGTGGAGGTCGTCGAGGCGAAGGTGGAGCGGGCGCTGCGCCGGCGCCGGGTCACCGGACCGGTCGACCTGGTGGTGCTCGACCCGCCGCGGTCCGGGGCGGGCGCCGAGGTGGTGCACGCGGTGGCCGCCGCCGGTCCGCGGGCGATCGCCTACGTGGCCTGCGACCCGGCGGCGCTCGGCCGGGACATCGGAACGTTCGCGGAGCTCGGCTGGACGGCAACCGAGATCCGCGCGTACGACTGCTTCCCGATGACCCGGCACATCGAATGCGTGGCCCTGCTGACCCCTACGCGCTGACCGGCTCGTCGCGCTTGGGCGGCGCCGGCGGCTCCTCCCCGCCCGGCGCTTCGTCCCCGCTGTGCGCCTCGTCCGAGAACGTCGACTCGTCGAACGGGTCCTCGCCGCTGAACACGCGTTCCGCCTGCACCGGGTCGAACTCGCCGGTCCACTTGCCGACCAGCACCGTGGCGACCGAGTTGCCGGCGAAGTTGGTCAGCGCCCGGGCCTCGGACATCAGCCGGTCGATGCCGACGATCAGGCCGACGCCGGGCACCAGGTCGGGGCGGTGGCTCTGCAGGCCGCCGGCCAGCGTGGCCAGGCCCGCGCCGGTGACGCCGGCCGCGCCCTTGGAGGCGATGATCATGAAGGCGAGCAGGCCGATCTGCTGCCCGATGGACATCGGCTTGTCCATCGCGTCGGCGATGAACAGCGAGGCCATGGTCAGGTAGATGGCCGTGCCGTCCAGGTTGAACGAGTACCCGGTCGGCACCACGATGCCCGCCACCGGCCGGCTGACGCCCAGATGGCCCATCTTCGCGATCAGCCGCGGCAGGGCCGACTCGGACGACGACGTGGACAGGATCAGCAGGAACTCCCGGGCCAGGTACTTGAACAGCCGGAACACGTTCATCTGGGCGACCAGCCGGAGCAGCAGGCCGAGGATCACGAACACGAAGATCGCGCAGGTGATGTAGAAGCCGACCATGATCGTGAAGAGGCTCTTCAGCGCGTCGAAGCCGGTCGCGCCGACCACCGCGGCCATCGCGCCGAACGCCCCGATCGGGGCCAGCCACATGATCATCGCGAGGATCTTGAAGACCACCCGCTGGACGGCCTGGATGCCGCGGATGACCGGTTCGCCCCGCGCGCCGAGCGCCTGCACGGCGAAGCCGACCAGGAGCGCCACCAGCAGGGCCTGGAGCACCTCGCCGGAGGTCAGTGACGAGAACAGGGTGTCGGGGATGATGCCGAGGATGAAGTCGGTGGTGCCCTTGGCGTCCTCGGCCACCTGGGCCTTGCCGGTCTCGGCCAGCGCGTCGGTCAGGTGCAGGCCGGCGCCCGGCTTGAGGATGTTGCCGACGACCAGACCGATGGCCAGGGCGACCGTCGACATGATCAGGAAGTAGCCCAGGGCCAGGCCACCCACCTTGCCGACCTGCGCCGCCCGGCGGATGGAACCGACACCGAGGACGATCGTGCAGAAGATGACCGGGGCGATCATCATTTTGATCAGGTTGACGAAACCGGTACCGAGGGGACGGAGTTCCTTGCCGAATTCCGGGAAGAGAAAGCCGACCGCGATGCCCAGGGCCATCGCGATGAGCACCGCGATGTAGAGCCAGTGGGAGCGGTCACGACGGCGCGGTGGCGCCGTTGATTCGACGGTCATCCACGGTTTCTAACGTATTACTCGACCCCGGTCCATGTGTAGATCGTGTGCAGGTTCAGGTGACCATGGTTGTCGGGCGGATGCGGGCGGGCGCAGCGCCGATAGACTCGGGTGTCATGAGCGAAGCCCTCCCCACTCCGTACGGCCTGCTCGGCTCGATCACCGCTCCGGGCGATCTCAAGCGCCTCAGCGGTGAGCAGTTGACCCTGCTCGCGGCCGAGATCCGTGACTTCCTGGTGGCCAAGGTGTCCCGCACCGGCGGCCACCTCGGTCCCAACCTGGGCGTGGTGGAGCTGACGCTCGCGCTGCACCGGGTCTTCGACTCGCCCCGCGACCGCATCCTGTTCGACACCGGCCACCAGGCCTACGTGCACAAGATGGTGACCGGCCGGCAGGGCGGCTTCGACCTGCTCCGCCAGCGCGGTGGCCTGTCCGGCTACCCGAGCCAGGCCGAGAGCGAGCACGACCTGATCGAGAACTCGCACGCGTCCACCGCGCTGTCGTACGCGGACGGCATCTCCAAGGCGTTCGCGTTGCGCGGCGAAGAACGGCACACGGTGGCCGTGGTCGGCGACGGCGCGCTGACCGGCGGCATGTGCTGGGAGGCGCTCAACAACATCGCGGCGGCCAAGAACCGCCTGGTCATCGTGGTCAACGACAACGGCCGCTCGTACGCGCCGACGATCGGCGGCCTGGCCGACCACCTGGCCACGCTGCGCCTCAACCCCGGCTACGAGCGGGTTCTCGACCTGGTCAAGGACGCGCTGGGGTCGACGCCGATCGTGGGTCGCCCGGCCTACGAGGTGCTGCACGCGGTCAAGCGCGGCATCAAGGACGCGGTCAGCCCGCAGCCGATGTTCGAGGATCTCGGGCTCAAGTACGTCGGCCCGGTCGACGGCCACGACCAGCAGGCCATGGAGTCGGCCCTGCGCAAGGCCAAGGGCTTCAACCAGCCGGTCATCGTGCACGCGGTGACCCGCAAGGGCTACGGCTACCGCCCGGCCGAGCAGGACGAGGCCGACTGCCTGCACGGTCCGGGCGCGTTCGACCCGCAGACCGGCGCGCTCACCGCCAAGCCCTCGGTGAAGTGGACCAACGTCTTCGCCGAGGAACTGGTCGCGATCGCCGACGAGCGGCCGGACATCGTCGGCATCACCGCCGCCATGGCCGAGCCGACCGGCATCGCCAAGCTGGCCGCCAAACACCCGGAGCGGGTCTACGACGTCGGCATCGCCGAGCAGCACGCGATCACCAGCGCGGCCGGTCTGGCGATGGGCGGTATGCACCCGGTCGTCGCGGTCTACGCCACGTTCCTCAACCGGGCCTTCGACCAGGTGCTGCTCGACGTGGCGATGCACCGGCTGCCGGTGACGATCGTGCTCGACCGGGCCGGCGTCACCGGGCCGGACGGGCCGAGCCACTACGGCATCTGGGACCTGAGCGTCTTCGGCGTGGTGCCGGGCCTGCGGATCGCCGCGCCCCGCGACGCCGCCACCCTGCGTGAGGAGGTGCGCGAGGCGGTCGCCGTCGAGGACGGCCCGACGATCGTGCGCTTCCCGACCGGCTCGGTGGCCGCCGACCTGCCCGCGCTGCGCCGGGTCGGCCCGGTCGACGTGCTCCGCGAAGACGATCGCAAGGACGTGCTGCTGGTCGCCGTGGGCGCGTTCGCCGCGCTGGGCATGCAGGCGGCCGAGCGGATCGCCGAGCAGGGGTACGGCGTGACGGTGGTCGACCCGCGCTGGGTCCGCCCGGTCCCGATCGAGATCGCCGGCCTGGCCCGCGCCCACCGCATGGTCGTGACGCTGGAAGACGGCGTGCGCGCCGGTGGCGTCGGTGACGCGGTGGCGGCCGCCCTGCGCGACGCCGGCGTGCGGGCGCCGCTGCGCGACTTCGCGGTGCCGCCGGGCTTCCACCCGCACGGCACCCGGTCCGAGATCTTGGCCGCGCTGGGCCTCACCCCGCAGGAGATCGCGCTCGCGGTGACCGAGTCGGTCTCCCAGCTGGAGGCCGAGCACGCCCCGCTCTGATCGGAAAGTCCCGACGGGCGGTTTCGTTATCCAGCCGTTACCTTTATGGCATGGCGGTTGAGACCTTCGGCGAGAACACGATTGTCATCGATCTTGGCCTGGACCGCGGCGAGCCGGAGACCTACCGCCGGCCGACCCGGTCCACGGTGGCGCCGTGGTTCGCGCCGCTGATGGTGGCGCTGGCCGTGCTGGCGGTGGCCGGCCCGTCCGCGCCACCGTCCCCGTCGCCGCTCTCGCCGGTGCTCAGCCTGCGGGTCGCGCCCGCCGACACGTACGCGCTGACCGACAACAACGAGCTCCTCGCGCAGACCCAGGGCACCCTGGCCGCCTATGACCTGGCGACCGGGGCGCGGCGCTGGCAGATCGCGTCCGACCGGCCCACCTACCGGCTGCGGACCGCCAACGGGCTGGTGCTCATGCGGCCGTGGACCTCGTACGGCCCCGGCCAGCCCAACACCACCGCGCTCTCGCTGGCCACCGGGCTCACCCGCTGGAAGCACGACGGCACCGTGATGAACCTGGCCGGCAGCGAGGCCATGCTCGGCGTGTACGCGGTGCGCAGCGGCGGCACCAACCGCCGGGTCCAGGGCCCGGTCCAATCCCTCCAGCCGGTCGACGGCACCGTGCTCTGGGAGGTCGACGTGCCCGGCACCGCGGTGCTGCTGGGCGTGCCCGGCCCCGGCGACGCGGGCACCCGGATGCTGCTCGTGCACGACGACCGCACGGCCGTCGTGCACGACCTCGCCACCGGCGAGAAGCTCGCCTCGGCCGAGCTGCCCGCGGCCAACTACGGCCCGGAGAACCCGGCCGTCTCCGGCGGCCTCGTCCTGCTGCGGCACCTCGGCCGGTACGGCGCCGTGGTCTCCGCCTACGACCCGGTCACCCTGCAACGGCTCTGGCAACGGTCCGCCGACAAGGTCTACGAGGTGCGCGACTGCGGCCCGGTGGCCTGCCTGAACTCCCCGGAGGGCATCCGCGGCATCGACCCGGCCACCGGCCAGGAACGCTGGTTCCAGGCCGGCTGGCGCAGCGTCGAGCAGCGGGGGGCGCTGACCCTGGCCTACGGGACGGCCGACGGCGGCGCCGACCCGGCCGGCATCATCGACCCGGCGACCGGGCGGGTCCTCACCGACCTGCACGGCTGGCGGGTGGTCGGCGGGAGCGCCGGCGGCCACCTGCTGGTGACGCGGGACGTCGAAGCCGGTGCACGTACGATGGTCGCCGTCGCGGAGCCGGGACTGTCCAGTCCGCGACCGCTGGCCGATCTGCCGCCGGGCACCGGTGACTGTCAGGCCGCGCCCGGCCGGCTGGTGTGCCGGTCGACCTCGGGCGAGCTGGTCGTCTGGGCGTACCAGTTGAAGGAGTGACCCCGGTGGCGGTGATCGAGCTCGATCCGTCGCGCGAGACGCCGCTCAGCCCGGCCCGCCCCCCGCTGCACATCTTCCGCCCGGCCGGTCTCGTCGTCGCCGTCGTGCTGCTGCTCGCCCTGGGCGGCGCCGCGCCCGCGGCCACGACCATGTGGCGGTCGATCGGCTCGATCCCGCTGGCCACCGAGGGCACCTTCACGCCGGCCGGCGACCGCATCGTCACGCTGGCCGACACCGACCAGGCCCGGGTGCTCACCGCCTGGCAGCAGGATCCCCCGCGCCGCCTCTGGACCGCCTCGCTGCCCGCGAGCGAGCCGCCGGACGGTGTCGTGCTCACCGCCGGCAACTGGCTCTTCGCCGAGGGCGACACCCTGATGGTGCCGCAGTCCGACTACAGCACCGTCGCGGTCGACCTCCGGTCCGGGCAGACCCGCTACACCCTGCGCAACCGGGTCGAGCCCGCGCTGCCGGGGGTCGGCCTGATCCGCCGGACGATCTTCCGGCCCGGCGCCGCCAACGACCCCGGCTCCGACGCGGACGGCATGCTGCACATCGGCGACGACGGCCGGCCCTACCACGAGCCGCCCCAGCGCACCGAGGTGAGCGGCATCGATCTGGGGACGGGACGCGCGCTGTGGCGGCTGCCCGTCCGCGGCGCTGCCGTCACCCGGATGGTCGGCGCCTCGTTGCTGGTCGTCTCGGACGACCGGCTCCAGGAGGTCGACGCGACGACCGGGCGGGTGCTCCGGGAACAGGAGTCGGCCGGGGGCGGCTGGGTCGACATCGTCGGTGGTCTCGCGGTGGTCTTCGGCGCCCGGACGACCACGGCCTACGACCTCGCGACCCTCACGCCACGCTGGCACACGCCGACCGGGCCGCTGAGCGACACCGCCACCGGCGCCCGCTGCGACGGCGTGGTCTGCCGCCGCTCGGAGACCGGGGCCGAGGTGATCGACCCGGCCACCGGCGCCACCCGCTGGCGGACCGGACGCGAGGCCAGCCTGCGCCCGCAGGGCTCGTCGCTGATCGAGTACGACAGCGTCTCCCAGCGTCCGCTGCGCGTGGTCGACGCCGCCTCCGGCCGGCCGACCGCCGACCTGCGGAGCTGGCAGACGCTCAGCTCGCTCGGCACCCTCGAGACATTGCTCTCCCGGGTCGAGCCGGGCGGGAAACGGATGAGCTTCGCGGTGGTCCGGGCCGGGCAGATCCAGCCCCTCGGGTACGCCGACGTCATCGTCCGCGACTGCCGGGCCGGCGACGGTCTCGTGGTCTGCCGCCACGACGAGGGCATCGAGCTGTTCGCCTACCGCGCCTAGCGCCGGTCGAGCCCAGCGCCCATCGCTCCCAGCGCCTATCGCCCGGGTCGCCCTGAGCGCACAATCGAGCCGTGGGCGAGACGCTGATCGATCTCGGGATGGTGACGCGGACCGTGCGGGTGGCGGCCGCGCCCGACCCGCTGCGCCTCCGGCGGCCCCTCGGCGCCCTGATCGCCCTGATCCTGGTCGCGCTCTGCACCGGGGCCGCGCACCGCGAGCCGCCGCCCCCACCGCGGGTGGTGGCGGCCGGGCTCGGCGACATGACCTTCGTCTCGGCCGACCGGCTCTTCGTGGTCGAGGCCGGCCCGTTCCCGCCCGGCGCCCCGGCCACCGACCGGGTCATCAACGAGTACGCGCTGCCCGCCGGCCGGCTGATCTCCCGCACCACGGCCTCGGTCACCGGGGCGATCATCAGCGTGCTCGCCGCCGGGCCGCTGATCCTGATCTCGTACCAGGTGGACAGCCTGGACACGGACGCGACGGTGGCGCTCGAGGCCGGCACCCACCGGGCCCTCTGGCGGCGGCCGGCCCGGCTGCTCAGCATGTCGCCGGACGACGGGATCGTGCTGCTCCGCGAGAACAACCCGCGGCCCGGGCCACGCGCCTGGTACGGCGTCGACCTGGCCACCGGCAACCTCCGGTGGACCGTCGAGGAACCGCGGCGCGGCTTCACCGTCGCGTCCGGGCTGGGGCCGGGCGGCTTCCCGGCCATGCTGGTGTCGGCCACCGACACGGGTGAGCTGAGCGTCCGGGACACCCGTACCGGAGACCTCACCGCGCGGGCGACCACCCGCGTGCGGGACCGGCCCGCCGGCGCCGACGTGCCGATCTGGCCCGCCGGCGACCTGGTCCTGGTCGGCGAGCCGCGCGGGACCACCGCCTACCGCCTGCCCGGCCTGAGCGAGGCGTGGCACAGCGACGTCGACCTCTCCGGGCGCTGGGTGCAGAACGACTGCGACACCGGCATCTGCTCGCTGAGCTGGCAGGGCGGGCTCTGGTGGCTGGATCGAGAGACCGGGGTGCGGCGCTGGATCGCCGACCGGTGGAACTACGCCGACCAGGCCGGGCACTACCTGCTGGCCACCGGCAACGAACCGGGGGAGCGTGGCCGGGTGGTGTCCGTGCTCGACCCGGACACCGGTCAGGTCCGCGGTGACTTCGGCCGGTGGCACTCGGTCGGCGCGGCGGACGCCGACGGGATGGTGGTCGGGCTGCGCGAGCACCTGATCGACGACACCGTCTACTACGCCCGGCTCGACCCGGCCACCATGCGGATCCACGTGCTGGGCACGGCCGACCACGTGTCCGGCGACTGCCACACCACGATCGAGGTGCTGGTGTGCCGCCGGATCGACGCGTCGGTCGGGCTTTGGTCGCTGAAGTAGCCTGCACTTGGTCAGCGGGTTTCGCTGGTGAACGGCGGATCGGGAGGCGCGGACGTGCGCGTGCTGGTGGTGGAGGACGAGCGGAACCTGTGCGACGCGATCGCGCGTGGGTTGCGGCGCAAGGGGATGGCGGTCGACGTCGCGTACGACGGGCTGACCGGCCATGAGATGGCCTACGTGACCCGGTACGACGTGGTCGTGCTGGACCGGGACCTACCCGGGATGCACGGCGACGAGATCTGCAAGGCGCTGGTCGCCTCCGGGGCGCTGACCCGGGTGCTGATGCTGACCGCCAGCGGCACGGTCACCGACAAGGTCGAGGGCCTGCAGCTCGGCGCCGACGACTACCTGCCCAAGCCGTTCGCCTTCGACGAGCTGGTCGCCCGGGTGCAGGCGCTCGGCCGCCGGGCCACGCCGGTCGCGCCGCCGGTGCTCACGGTGGGCAACCTGGTGCTCGACCAGACCCGCCGGGTGGTCTCCCGCGGTGGCGCCCCGATCGACCTCACCAACAAGGAGTTCGGGGTGCTCGAGGAGCTGCTCAAGGCCCGCGGCGGCGTGGTGTCCAGCGAGGAGTTGCTGGAACGGGTCTGGGACGCCAACACCGACCCGTTCACCACCACGGTGCGGGTGACCATGATGACGTTGCGGAAGAAGGTCGGCGACCCGCCGCTGATCGAGACCGTGGTCGGCGCCGGCTACCGGGTGCCCGAACCGGTCGTGGTCACCCCCGGCGGCTCGGCGTGACCGTCTACCTGGGTCGCAACCAGCCGCGGAACTGGCTGCGGCCGACCCTGCGGCTCCGGCTCACGCTGCTCAACGGCATCCTGCTGGTCGGTGCCGGCGCGATCCTGGTGCTGCTGGCCTGGCTGCTGGTCGGTGACGCGCTGCACCCGGCCGACGAGCTCAAGGCCGGCACCCAGGTGGTGCTCAACGACGGCCGTACCCTCGACGCCCTCTACTGGCAGCGTGAGCTGGTCGACCGGGCGTCGCAGGAGCTGCTGGTCAAGGGGCTGGTCGCGCTGTTCGCGATCGGCATGATCGGCATCGCCGGGGCGTACGCGGTGGCCGGTCGGGCCCTGCGCCCGCTGCACAACGTCACCGCGACCGCCCAGCGGCTCGGCGAGGAGACCCTCGACCAGCGGATCCGCTACGCCGGCGCGGACGACGAGGTGGCCGAGCTGGCCCGCACCTTCGACGCGATGCTGGACCGGCTGGCCGGCGCGTTCGAGTCACAGAAGCGGTTCGTGGCCAACGCGTCGCATGAGTTGCGTACCCCACTCGCCGTGATGCGCACCGAGATCGACGTGACCCTCAGCGACGACGAGGCCGACGTGGCCGAGTACCGGCGGATGGCCAAGGTCGTCCGCAACGCCTCGGAACGGGCCAACGGCCTGGTCGACGCCCTCCTGGTGCTCGCACGCAGCGAGGCGCAGTCCGGCCGCCGCCTGGTCCGCAAGGTTCCGGCCGACCTGGCGACCTCGGTCTACAACGCGCTGTCCGCGGTGAAGGCCGAGGCCGAGCGCATGAAACTCCAGGTCGAGACCGACCTGCAGGCGGCGCCGGTTGTCGGCGACCCGAGCCTGCTCGACCGCCTGGCCGGCAACCTGATCGAGAACGCGATCCGCTACAACCACCTGATGGGCAAGCTCTGGCTGCGCACCACGACGGTGGACGGCCAGGCCCGGCTGGTCGTCGGCAACACCGGGTACGAGGTGGAGCCGGTCGACGTGCCGGGCCTGTTCGAGCCGTTCCGCCGGGGCGGCTGGGAGCGCACCGGGTCGCGCGGTTCCGGGCTGGGCCTGTCGATCGTCCGGGCGGTGTGCGACGCCCACGGCGGGACCGTGTCGGCGGTCGCTCAGCAGGGCGGTGGCCTGGAGATCACCGTGTCCCTGCCGGGCGCCGACAAGACCCCGGTGGTCGCCGCCACCGCGTCCGTACCCAAGCCCAAGGTTTCTTCTTCCTAGGCCGGATCGAAACCTAGAGCAGGCGGTCCAGGGTCAGCGGGAGTTCGCGGACCCGGACCCCGGTCGCGTGGTGCACGGCGTTGGCCACCGCCGCGGCCACCCCGGTGATGCCGACCTCGCCGACGCCCAGCAGGCCCAGCGGGGTGGTCGGGTCGGGCTCGTCGATGAAGCCGATGTCGATCCGGGGCACGTCGGCGTGCACCGGGACGTGGTATTCGCCCAGGCCCGGGTTCATGATGCGGCCGGAGCGCGGGTCGACCAGCGTCTCCTCGGTCAGGGCGGCGCCGATGCCCATGACCACGCCGCCGCGCAGCTGGCTGGACGCGAGCTTCGGGTTGAGCACCCGGCCCACGTCGAAGATGCCCAGCCAGCGGGTCACCCGTACCTCGGCGGTGTCGGGATCGACCCGCACCTCGCAGAAGTGGGCGCCGGTGGCCGGGTGCACCCAGCGCCGCCGGTCGGCCAGGAACCGGGTCATCATGCGGACCTGACCGGCCGCCTGGCCGAGGCGGGAGTCGGAGCCGGTGCGAGCCTCGATCGACGGGAGACCGGCGTCGCCGAGGATCTCCGAGTACGACCGCCCGGCGCCGTCGGCCCGGAACAGCCCGCCGTCGGTGAACGTCGCATCCCGAAGCGGCGGCGACGAGCGGCGGACGAGGCCCAGCATCGACCGTTTGAGCTGCTCGCACGCCTGGAGGACGGCCGCCGTGGCCGACGACGTCTGTGTCGACCCGGCGGCGCCGGGCGCGGTCGGCTGCTCGCTGTCGCCCAGCTCCACCGTGACCGCGCCGACCGGCACGCCGAGCGCGTCCGCGGTGACCTGCGCGACCACGGTCGCGACGCCGACGCCGATCTCCTGCAGGCCGCTGCGGACCAGCACCGTGCCGTCCGCCCGCAGCCGGACCAGGACGTCGCCGCCCAGATGGACCGGGAGGTGCAGCGCCGCGGCGACGCCCCAGCCGACCAGCCACCGGCCGTCGCGCATGGAACGTGGCTTCGGATCGCGGCCGGACCAGCCGAACTCGCGGGCGCCCCGGGCGTACACCGCACGGAGGTCGCGCCGGGAGAACCGCTGCCGGCCCGTCGGGTTGCGCTCGGGCTCGTTGCGGGCCCGCAGCTCGAGCGGGTCCAGGCCGAGCTCGACGGCCAGCTCGTCGATCGCCGACTCCAGCGCGAACGAGCCCATCGCCTCACCGGGCGCGCGCATGTACGTGTTGGGCAGCGCGTCCACCTCGGCGGTGCTGTGCCGGACCAGGATGGCCGGCGCCGCGTAGAGGTACTGGGACTGCGAGGCCACCGGTTCGACGCCGCCGCCGGCCCGGCCGACCTGGGAGACGCCGGTGTGTACGAGCGCGGTCAGCGTCCCGTCCCGCTGGGCGCCCAGCGCCACCCGCTGCACCGTGGGAGCGCGGCCGCCGACGGTCCGGTTGACCGCCTCGCGGGTCAGCGCCATCCGCACCGGGCGGCCGGTCACCTTGGCCGCGAGCGCGGTCAGCACCGTACCCGCCCAGACCGAGCCCTTCCCGCCGAAGCCGCCGCCGATGAACTCGGCGATCACCCGGACCCCGGCGACCGGTACGCCGAACCGGCGGGCCAGGTGCTTGCGAACCCAGTCGATGTTCTGGGTGGCGTCGTGCACGGTCAGCCGGTCGCCGTCCCACGCCGCCGTGGTCGCGTGCGGCTCGAGCGCGTTGTGGTTCTGACCGGGCGTGGTGTAACGGAGGTCGACGGCCACCGGGGCGGCGGCCAGCGCCTGCTCGGCGTCGCCGGTCTTCACCTCGCCGACCTCGATCAGGCTGCCCTTGACCGGCTTCGGGTGGTCCTGCGCGACGGCGAAGTCGGTGACCGCCGGCCGCGACTCGTAGGAGACCTCGACCAGCCGGGCCGCGGCATGCGCGGCCTCCAGGGTCTCGGCGACCACGACGGCCACCGGCTGGCCGTTCCAGTGCACCTCGTCGGTGTTCAGGTAGTTGATCGGCGTGCCCGGGGCCATCGTGCTCAGGTCCATGATGCTGGGCTTGGCCGACGGGATCATCTTGGGCGCGTTCTGGTGGGTCAAGACTTTGAGCACGCCCGGAACCGCCTCGGCCGCCGTGGTGTCGATCCCGGTGACCCGGCCGCGCGGGATGCTCGCGTGGACCAGGGCGGCATGGGCGATGTCCGCGTACGGGACCTCGGCCGAGAACCGCGCGCCGCCCGAGACCTTGGCGATGCCGTCGACCCGGTCGATCGACCGTCCGACATTCTTGGTGGGTGCCGGGGCGGTCCGGTTCTTCTCCAGCGCCGTGGTCATTCGGGAACCCCCAGTCCTCTGAGAACCGCGACGATCGTGCGCTTGGCCAGCTCGATCTTGAACTCGTTGCCGGGCAGCCCGGTCGCGTGCGCCAGTTCGGCCTCGGCCGCCCGCCGGAAGGTCTCCTCGGTGGCCGGCGCCCCGGTCAGCACCCGCTCGGCCTCGATCGCCCGCCACGGCTTGGCCGCGACCCCGCCGAGGGCGACCCGGGCCGCGGTCACCACGCCGTCCCGGACCTCCAGCGCCGCCGCCACCGACACCAGGGCGAACGCGAACGATGCCCGGTCCCGGACCTTCCGGTACGCCGACCGCCCGGCGATCGGCGCCGGGAGCTCGACCGCCACGATCAGCTCGCCCGGCTCCAGCACGGTCTCCCGCTCGGGGCGGTCGCCGGGCAGCCGGTGGAACTCGACCAGCGGGATCGTCCGGGAGCCGCGCACGCTGTGCACCTCGACCGTGGCGTCCAGCGCGGCCAGGGCCACCGCCATGTCCGACGGGTGCGTCGCGACGCAGTGCTCGCTCGCGCCCAGCACGGCGGCGGCGCGGTGGAAGCCGCCGGCCGCGTCGCAGCCGCTGCCCGGCTCACGCTTGTTGCAGGCCGCGGTGGCGTCCACGAAGTACAGGCAGCGGGTGCGCTGGAGCAGGTTGCCGCCGACCGTGGCCATGTTGCGGATCTGGCCGGAGGCGCCGGACAGCAGGGCCTGGGCCAGCACCGGGTAGCGGGTGCGGACCGCCGGGTGGGCGGCCAGGTGGCTGTTGCGGACGAGCGCGCCGATGCGGAGGCCGCCGTCGGGGAGGACCTCGACCTCGGTCAGCGGCAGCGTGGAGATGTCGACCACGGTGGCCGGGCGCTCGACATCCTGGCGCATCAGGTCGACCAGGTTGGTGCCGCCGGCCAGCGGCTTGGCCCCCGGCTGGTCGGCCAGCGCGCGGACGGCGGTGTCCACGTCGGGCGCGCTGACGTAGGCGAACGACCTCATGACGCCACCTCCCGGATGGCGGTGGCGATCCCGTCGTACGCGCCGCACCGGCACAGGTTGCCGCTCATCCGCTCCTTGATCTCGGCCTCGGTGAGCGGGATGTCGGTCGCGGTCAGGTCCTCGGTGACCGCGCTCGGCGCCCCGGCCCGGTGTTCGGCCAACATGCCCAGCGCCGAGCAGACCTGGCCCGGGGTGCAGTAGCCGCACTGGAACCCGTCGGCCGCGATGAACGCCCGCTGCAGCGGATGCTCGATGCCCTCGATCGTGGTGATCTCCCGGCCGCCGTACTGCACCGCCAGCGCCAGGCAGGAGGCGATGCGCTCGCCGTCGACCAGCACCGTGCAGGCACCGCAGGCCCCCTGGTCGCAGCCCTTCTTGGTGCCGGTCAGCCCGAGCTCCTCGCGGAGCGCGTCGAGAAGGCTGACCCGCGGGTCGAACTCGACCCGGTGGACCTCGTTGTTCACTCGTAGTTCCACATCGACCATGCCGCCAGGTTAGGGCAACACCGTTCGCTTAACAAGACAACACCGTTGACTTATAGCCGCCGAGATCGGCCGCCACGCTAAAGTCAGCAGGTGAGCGGTTTCGTGCGGGCCCGACGGCCCGAGCAGAAGGAGCAGCGGGCGACCGAGATCCTCGACGCCGCCCGCGAGCTCGCCATCCGCGACGGCGTCGGCCTGGTCAGCCTGGCCGCCATCGCCGCCGAGGTCGGCCTGCACAAGTCGGCGCTGCTCAAATACTTCGGCACCCGTGAGGAGATCTTCCTGCGGCTCTCCGAGGCCGAATGGTCGACCTGGGCCGACGCGGTGATCAAAGACCTCGATGGGGTACGCGACGGAGCCGCCGGCCTGGCCGACGTGCTCGCCCGGTCCATGGCCGACCGGCCGCTGTTCTGCCAGCTGCTGACCCACTCGTCGCTGACCCTCGAACGCAACGTCTCGCTCGACGCGCTGCGCCGGTCGAAGGTCGCGGCCATCGGCGGCACCGAGGCCGTGGTCGACGTGGTCCACCGGCTGCTACCGGACGTTCCGCGGGAGTCCTGCTTCGAGCTGGTGGCGGCGACGGCGCTGATCGCGGCCGGGCTGTGGCAGTCGGCGCACCCGCCGCCGGTGGTCCTCGCCCTCTACGCCGAGCAGGGGGCGTCGAACGGCTTCGCCCGGATCGCCCGGATCGACCTGTTCACCGAGCTGAGCCGGTTCGTCCGGGTCTTCCTGGCCGGCCTGCGGTGCGAGGCCGACCGCCCGGAGTGATGCGGATAGGTGCGCAGAGCTAGCGATTTCGTTGGCTCTGCGCACTCATACGCAACGGGGCGGCTGTCAGGCGGAGTGATGCGGATAGGTGCGCAGAGCTAGCGATTTCGTTGGCTCTGCGCACTCATATGCAACAGGCCGGGTGTCAGGCGGCGAGGCTGTGGTCGGGGGACTCGCGGCGGATGGTGCGCCAGCGGTTGGTGCTGATGCCCAGGGCGGCGGCCAGGTCGGAGTCGGTGATCTCGGGGCGGTTCTGCCGGATGCGGTTCGCCTCGGCCACGGTCTCGGCCGGGGTGCGGCGGCCCTTCGCGGCCGGGCGGGACTGCTTGGTCGCCTCCGGCGTCAGCTCGGGGATGCGTGCGCCGGGCGGGGTGGCGTGGCCGGCGGGGGTGGTGCGGCCGCCCGTCGTGGCGCGTCCGGCTGGCGTCGTGCGTCCGGCTGTCGTGGCGTGCCCGGCTGCGGTGGCGTGCCCGGCCGGAGTGGCGTGCCCGGTCGGAGTGGCGTGCCCGGTCGGAGTGGCGCGCCCGGCTGTGCTGGTGCGGCCGGCTGTGGTGGCGCGGCCGGAGGTGGTGGGCCGGCTCGTCGGGGTGGGTCGGGGCGCGGGGTCCGGTTGGGGCCTCGGGGACAGCAGGCCGGCGATCTCCGCGGCGGCCTGGGGAGGCAGGGCGCCCGAGACGACCGCACGCTCGACGGTGGCCGAGGTGGTGGACGAGGTGGTGGCCGACGCCGTCGCGGGTGCCAGGTGTGCGGGTGCCGGGTGGGCCGGCGCGGGTGTCACGTGTGCCGCGGCGGGCGCGGGTGCGGCGGCGGGCGCCGACGAAGTGGGTGCGGCGGCGGGGGTCGGCTCGGCCGGGTGTTCCAGGGTGGCGATGCGGCCGGCCAGTTCGACCAGGCAGATGCTGGCCACCACGATCAGGCCGTCGACCGAGAGGGGCAGCAGGTAGGGCGACGCGCCGGTCTCGCCGTAGCGGGCGGCCACCCCGGCCATGTGCCAGTAGGACACCCAGGCGGCGATGCCGGCGATGGTCGCGGTGGCCACCAGGCGGGCGGCGGCCAGCGACCGGCGGTGCACCGGCACCCGGGAGATCAGCTCGACCGTGAGGAGCAGGGCCAGCGGCGGCCAGGCGGCGATGGACTGGCTGATCGGATTGTCCTGGGCGTGCAGGACGTTTGCCACCACTGATGCGGCCACCCCGAGGAGCAGGGTCGCCCGGACGGCCCAGCGGACGCGGCGAAGCTGCGGGAGGTGCACGGATACTCCTTCACTCGGTGATGGCTGATCAGCGGACCATCCTGACCGGTGAAGATGACGACGCGGCCCTCCGAGGAGAACCGCGTCGTGTTCGTATCTTGATCGATAGACGTATGTGACCGTGTCGGCGGGAGTGTCAGCTTGACTTCTCGATCTCGCCGCGCAGCTTGACGAACTCCTTCTTCGCCGTGGTGATCGACTTGAAGTACCAGATGATCCAGCCCACGCTGCCCTCATCGGCCCAGCCGCAGAGCACCATGTCCACCCCGGACGCATCCGCCTTGCCGCACTTGGCGACGCCACCGAGCGGCCCGGCCGCGACCGACGTGATTCCGGTCACCTTGAGGCCGCCGACCCCGGCGCCGAGGAACGTGCCGTTCAGTTCCTGGGAGGGGTTGTCGACGTCCGCCTCGACCCCGGCGATCACCACGATGTTCTGCTTGGCGACCGTTCCGTACAGCGCGCCGACGGTGTTGCGGGCGTTGGGAATGTCGGCCAGGTCGGATTTGAGCTGCTCGGCGACGTCCTTGAACTGGTCGTCGGTCAGCTTCGGCCGGCCGCCCAGGGTGCGCGGTTCGACGATGGAGATCGTCTTGGCCGGCGGCTCGGTGGTCGGCGGCGGGTCGAGCGGCTCGACGCTGGGCAGCGGCGGCGGGGTGTAGTTGTCGACGGCCTCGTCGACCGTGCCGGCGGTGTTCCGCGCGACCAGCACGATCGCCGTGGTGCCGCCGACGCAGAGGACCAGGAAGACGGCGATCGAGACCAGCGTGATCGGCACCGCCCGGGACTTCTTCTTCGGGGCCGGCGTCATCACCGGGTAGCCGGGCGGCGCGTACTGCTGCTGCCCGTAGTCCGGCGGCGGAGGACCGTAGTCCGGCAGTGGTGGGTAGCCGCCCTGCTGCTGCGGCGGCGGGCCCGGATAGGGCTGCGCCGGCTGGTACGGCTGGGTCGGCGGGTACTGCGGCTGCCCGGGGTAGGGCTGGCCGGACGCCGGCTGCCCCGGATAGGGCTGGCCGGGCTGCGGCTGCCCCGGGTAGGGCTGCCCCGACGACGGCGGCGGCCCCGGCTGGGGCGGCTGCGCGTACGGGTCGGAGGCGGGCTGGCCGGACGACCAGGGATCGGGCGGGCCTGGGTACGGCGGCTGCGACATCAAAGCTCCATCGATGTGGGTAACACGCGGAACTCTAGTGCCGTGATCAGGGCATGTCGTCCCCCATCGGCGGGGAGAGATCGCACCGACCGGGCGATACGGCGCGGATCAGGCATGAGATCCGCGCCGCACCGCCGATGCCGGTCAGGCCTTCTTCTCGACCTCGCCGCGGAGGGTGACGAACTCCTTCTCGAGCTGGGCCTTGGTCTTGAAGAACATCGCGAACATGCCGGTGCTGCCGTTGTCCGACCACACGCAGACGGCCATCTTGACGTCCTGCTGGGTGGTGTCGCCGCACTTGGCGATGCCGCCGAGCGGGCCCGGGTCGGTGTCGGTCATGTTCTGGGCGGACATGCCGCCGGAGGCCATCCCGGAGGTGAACTCGTCGAACCGGGCCTGCGCCGAGCCGGAGACCGTGGAGGCCGCGGCCACCATGACGATGTCCTGCTTCTGCACGTTGCCGTACATGGCGCCGACCGAGCTGGTCGCGCCGCCGACCTTGCCGAGCTCCTTGTCGAGCTCGTCGGCCGCGGAGGCCACCGTCGGGTCGGTGATCTTGGCGCGACCGCCCAGGGTGGCCGGCGCGGCCACGGTGATCTTGGCGCCGTCGACGACCTCTTCGACCTTGTCCTTGGCGAAGAACACGACGGCGCCGATGCCGACCGCGCAGAGCACGGCGACGACGGCGACCACGATCAGCGTGATCTTGAGGGCGGAGGACTTCTTCTTGGGCGGCGGGCCACCGGCGGGCGGGCCACCGAACTGCGGCGCGCCACCCTCCGGCGGGGGCGGCGGGTAGCCGCCACCACCGGGCGGCGGGTAGCCCTGGGGCGCGCCCGAGGACTGGCCCGGCGGCGGGTAGCCCTGCGGCGCGCCCGAGGACGGCTGGGCGTACGGGTCGCCGGACTGCGGCTGCCCGTAGGCGCCGCCCTGCGACGGCTGCCCGTAGGTGCCGCCCTGTGACGGCTGGCCATAGCCACCGTCCTGCGACGGCTGGCCGTACGGCTGGCCGTAGGGCTCCTGCGGCTGGGGCGGGTATGGCGGCTGTGACATCTGCTTCTCCAGGGACTACGGCAACCTCGGGCCGACACGGCTTTCCTCGGCGCGCCGGAGCCTACCTATCGCAGGCCATCTGCGCAGACACCCCCGCGCCATTTCGGACACGGGGGCGTCGGATACCGGACATCAGGCGCGAAGGCCGGCCACCCCGCGGGGCAGGAAGCGCTTGCCGGTCACCCGTTCGGCGATGCCGCTGCGGTCCAGGTAAGGGGTCACGCCACCGAGGTGGAACGGCCACCCGGCGCCGAGGACCATGCACAGGTCGATGTCCTGCGCCTCGGCCACCACGCCCTCGTCGAGCATGATGCGGATCTCATCGGCCAGGGCGCCGAGTGCTTTCTCGCGTACCTGATCACCGGTCAACGGCTCGGAACCGGTCTCCAGCAGCGCGCCCAGCTCGGGGTTGATCTCGTCGTCGACGATCAGCGGCAGACCGGCCTCGACGATCCGGTGCAGGTTCGGGCTGTCGCCGTAACGATCCGGGAACGCTTCGTGAAGTTGCTCACCGACGTGCAGGCCGACGGCCGGTCCGACCAGGTGGAGCAGCTGGATCGGCCGCATCGGCAGGCCCAGCGGGTCGAGCGCGGTGTTCACCGTCTCCAGCGGCGTGCCGGCGTCGATCGCGGCGAACACCTCGCTGGTGAAGCGGGTGAGCAGCCGGTTGACCACGAACGCCGGAGCATCCTTGACCAGCACGCATGACTTGCGCAGCTCCTTGCCGACCGCGAAGGCGGTGGCCAGGGTGGCGTCGTCGGTGCGCCCGCCGCGGATGATCTCGAGCAGCGGCAGCACGGCGACCGGGTTGAAGAAGTGGAAGCCGACCACCCGCTCGGGGTGCTCCAGGTCGGCGGCCATCGCGGTCACCGACAGCGAGCTGGTGTTGGTGGCCAGCACCGCCTCGGGCGAGACGATCTTCTCCAGCTCGGCCCAGACCTGCTTCTTCACGTCGAGGTTCTCGAAGACCGCCTCGATCACGAAGTCGGCGTCGGCGAACACCGACTTGTCGACCGAGCCGCTGACCAGGCCGAGCAGCTTGGCCGCGTCACCGGGGGAGAGGCGGCCCTTGCCGGCCAGCTTCTCGATCTCGGCGTGCACGTACCCGACGCCCTTGTCGACCCGGGTCTGGTCGAGGTCGGTCAGCACCACCGGCACCTGCAACCGGCGGGCGAACAGCAGCGCCAGCTGGGAGGCCATCAGGCCGGCGCCGACGATGCCGACCTTGGTGACCTTGCGCGCCAGTTCCTGGCCGGGCGCGCCGACCGGCCGCTTCGCCCGGCGCTGGACCAGGTCGAACGCGTACAGGCTGGCCCGCGACTCGTCGCCCATGATCAGGTCGGCCAGCGCCTCGGTCTCGGCCGCCGTGCCGTCGGCGAACGAGGCCTCCTTGGCCAGGGCGAGCAACTCGAGGGCCTTGTTGGCCGACGGCACCGCGCCGTGCAGCCGCTCGTCGAGCTGCTGCTTGGCGAAGAACAGCACGCCGTCCCACATGTCCTTGTCGACCTCGGGCCGCTGCACGGTGATCTCCCCGCGCACCACCCCGGCCGCCCACTCCAGCGACCGCTCCAGGAAGTCGGCCGGTTCCAGCAGCACGTCGGCCACGCCCAGCTCGGCCGCCTGCTTCGGGCGCAGCACCTTCTGGGTGAGCGGGTTCTGCAGGATCACCTGGGCCGCGCCGGGCGCGCCGATCAGGTTGGGCAGCAACTGGCTGCCGCCCCAGCCGGGGATCAGGCCGATCGCGACCTCGGGCAGGCCGAGCGCGGCGGCGCCACCGGAGACCGTGCGGTAGTGGCAGTGCAGGGCCACCTCGAGGCCGCCACCGAGCGCCGCGCCGTTGATGAAGGCGAACGTCGGAATGTCGGAATCCTTGAGCCGCGCGAACACGCGGTGACCCAGCTCGCCCAGCTCGAGCGCCTGCTCCCGGGACGTGATCAGCGGCATGCCGGTGATGTCGGCGCCGACACAGAAGATGTACGGCTTGCCGGTGATCGCCACGAAGGCCGCTTCGGCGTCGAGGGCCGTGGTGATCGCCGCGTCCAGCGACGCCAGGCCGGCCGGCCCGAAGCTGTTCGGCTTCTTGTGGTCGAAGCCGTTGTCCAGGGTGATCAGCGCGACGGGCCGGTCGAGGCCGGGTGTGCTGAAGACACGGACGAGAGCTTTGGTCACGACCTCGTTCGGGTTCTCGATCACTTGCCCTCCCAGGCCGGGTTCTCCCAGATCACGGTGCCGCCCATGCCGATGCCGATGCACATGGCGGTGAGGCCGTAGCGGACCTCGGGGTGCTCGGCGAACTGGCGCGCGAGCTGCGTCATCAGCCGGACGCCGGAGGAGGCCAGCGGGTGGCCCACGGCGATCGCGCCGCCCCACGGGTTGACCCGCGGGTCGTCGTCGGCGATGCCGAAGTGGTCGAGGAAGGCGAGCACCTGCACGGCGAACGCCTCGTTGAGCTCGAACAGCCCGATGTCGGAGATGGTCAGCCCGGCCAGCCGGAGCGCCTTCTCGGTGGACGGGATCGGGCCGTACCCCATGACCTCGGGCTCGACGCCGACGAAGCCGTACGACACCAGCCGCATCGCGACCGGCAGGCCCAGCTCGCGGGCGGTCGCCTCGTCGGCCAGCAGGGCCGCGGTGGCGCCGTCGTTGAGGCCGGCCGCGTTGCCCGCGGTCACCCGGCCGTGCGGGCGGAACGGGGTCTTGAGCGTGGCCAGCTTCTCCATCGAGGTCTCGCGGGGCGCCTCGTCGGCCGCGGCCAGACCCCAGCCCGCCTCGGCGCTGCGGGTGGCCACGGTGACCAGGTCGGGCTGGAGCTTGCCGTTGGCGTACGCCTTGGCCGTCTTCTCCTGCGAGGCCAGCCCGAAGGCGTCGGCCCGCTCCTTGGTGATGCCGGGCAGGCGGTCGTGCAGGTTCTCCGCCGTCGAGCCCATCACCAGCGCGGACGGGTCGACCAGCTTCTCGGCCAGGATGCGCGGGTTGGGGTCGACGCCCTCGCCCATCGGGTGGCGGCCCATGTGTTCGACGCCGCCGGCGATGGCGATGTCCATCTGGCCCATCGCGATGCCGCCGGCCACCGTGGTGACGGCCGTCATGGCGCCGGCGCACATGCGGTCGATCGCGTACCCCGGCACGGTCTTGGGCAGGCCGGACAGCAGGGCCGCGGTGCGGCCGATGGTCAGGCCCTGGTCGCCGGTCTGGGTGGTGGCCGCGATCGCGACCTCCTCCACCCGCTCGGGTGGCAGCTGCGGGTTGCGGCGCAGCAGCTCTCGGATACAGCGGATCACCAGGTCGTCGGCACGGGTCTCGGCGTACATGCCGCCGGCCTTGCCGAACGGGGTGCGGACGCCGTCGACAAAGACGACCTCCCGGACTTCACGGGGCACAGCAAGCCTCCTGACAAGCGGGGTCAGGCGAATGCTACCCGCGAGTAACTACGCCTCGCCAGCGACCGCCGCAGAAGGATCCGGCAACACCTTGGCCAGTCCTTCGGCGATCAGCCCGATCTGCCAGGCCCGGGCGCCGAAACCGCGCAGCGTGTCGCCCACGGTCTGCGGGCTGACCTCGTCCGGCGGCGCCCAGGCCAGCCGGCGGATGAAGTCGGGGCTGATCAGGTTCTCCGGCGGGAGCGTGTGTGCCTCGGCGGTGCCGACCACCACCTGGCGGCAGCGCTGCAGGCGGGCGGCGGCCACCGGGTCGCGCTCGGCCCAGCGATGGGGCGGGGGCGGGCCCTCGACCGGCTGGTTCACCGGCAGAGCCTCGTCCGGCAGGGCCCGGGCCTCGTCCAGCGCGTCGAGCCAGACCCGGGCCAGCCGGCGCACCGAGCGGCCGCCGAAGCCGGGCAGGCCGAGCAGGGTTTTCTCGTCCTTCGGGTCGAGTTCGGCCGCCGCGATGATCGCCGAGTCGGGCAGCACCCGGCCGGGCGCCGAGTCGCGACGGGCGGCGACACCGTCCCGGGCGTACCAGAGGGAGCGGACCCGGGACTGGGCGCGGGCGCCGCGGACGCGGTGTATTCCGGAGGTGCGGCGCCAGGGGTCGGGGCGGACCCGGGGCGGGCGGTCGGCCGTGGCCACCAGGGCGGCGAACTCCTCGGCGGCCCAGGCCGCCTTGCCCTGCCGCTCCAGCTCGGCGGCCAGGTGGTCGCGCAGGTCGGTGAGCATCTCGACGTCCAGGGCGGCGTACGTCAGCCAGGACTCCGGCAGCGGCCGGGTCGACCAGTCGGCGGCCGAGTGGTGCTTCTCCAGCGTGAAGCCGAGCAGGTTCTCGGTCAGCGCGGCCAGCCCGACCCGCTCGAAGCCGGCCAGGCGTGCCGCCAGCTCGGTGTCGAACAGCCGCCGCGGCCGCATGCCCAGCTCGGCCAGGCAGGCCAGGTCCTGGCTGGCCGCGTGCAGCACCCACTCGCTGTCGGCCAGGGCGGCGTCGAGCGTACGCAGGTCGGCCAGCGGCATCGGGTCGATCAGCACGGTCCCGGCGCCCTGCCGGCGCAGCTGCACCAGGTAGGCCCGCTGGGTGTAGCGGTAGCCCGAGGCGCGCTCGGCGTCCACCGCCACCGGCCCGGTGCCGCCCGCCATCCGGGCGACCACCTCGGCCAGCTCGTCGGTGGATTCCACCGGGCGTGGGGTGCCGTCACGGGGGGCGGTCAGCGGGACGGGACCATCGGGCTCAGACGGGTCGGGCACGTCAAGCGGTCCGTCTCCGGCAACCTCCGGGGCGTCCCGACGGCGCACGGGTGCTTCGTCGGTCACACCGTAACCGTACGGGGGTACCCACTCTCCCGTGTGCAGCGGTCCCGGCGCGTCGATCCACACGGCATCCACGGCGCGGAAATTCTCCGTTCGAAACACATCCGTATCGGCGTCCGGTGCGTATTACCCGCCGGAGCGCCGAGAGCCCGGGGAGGCCGCACCGCGATGACCGCCATGCACGAGCCGTACGGACAGCGCGGCATGCCCGGACCACGACGGCCCGAGGACCTGCGACCCGCCGTCGACCCCTGGGAGACCGGCGAGCACATCTTCCGGTCCCAGTGGGACACCGGCGAGCAGCGCGCCCTGGACGTCGAGTGGGAGCTGGGGCAGCAGACGCGGTTCCCGCAGCGGCCGTCGCACGTCGGTCATCCCCGGCCGGCCCGGGCGCAGCATGCTGCGCCCGTACCCCACCGATCGTTCTCGGAACCGGGGCCGAAGAACCGGGGCCGCGGCCGGGGCGGGATGATCGCGATCGTGCTGGCCGTCGTGCTGGTGATCTTCGGCGCGTTGGTGGTGTGGCGGCTGGAGAGCGGCAACAGCAAGCTGTCGGCCGAGCTGGCCACCGAGCGCGACCGGGCCGTCGCGCTGAACGACCGCACCGAGAAGCTGGAGAAGCGGCTGGCGGGCGTCCTCGACCCGGAGGCGGTCTCGTCCGGCGTGCTGCCGAGCGTGTTCCGGGTGCGGGCGGGCGACTTCACCGGCACCGCGTTCTCGATCGGCGACAGGGCGGCCAAGGGCAAGGCCAACATGCTGACCAACTTCCACGTGGTCGAGTCGGTCTGGGCGGCCGGCGACAAGAAGGTCTTCCTGGAGCGGGGCAAGGACGAGGTCAGCGCCACGATCGTCAAGGTCGACAAGGACAAGGACCTGGCGTTGCTGCGCGCGGACCGGGCGATCAAGGGGCTCGAGCCGGCCCCGGCCGAGGTCAAGCCCGGTCAGCAGATCGTCGTGGTGGGCGCGCCGCTGGGCCTGGAGGACTCGGTCACCACCGGCGTGGTCAGCGCCTACCGGCCGAGCGAGCAGGACGCGCAGAGCATCCAGTTCGACGCGCCGATCAACCCGGGCAACTCCGGTGGGCCGGTGGTGAACGCCGGTCAGCAGGTCGTCGGCCTGGCCACGGCCAAGGCGCGGGACGCCGAGGGCATCGGCCTGGCAGTGTCGATCAAGGACGCCTGCGCGGCTTTCAAGGTCTGCTAGGCGTTTCCCGCGTCGTTCTTCCTACGTCGTCGCTCGATGCCGGTCGGCGATCGCCGAGACCCCGGGCGGCGGCAGGCCGGCGGTCGACGCCAGCATCGCGCACCAGCCCTCGAGGTGGGCCGCCAGCTCGACCGAGGTGGGCGTCCACGATGCCCGGATCTCCAGGTCGGCGGTGGGTTCGGGGCCGGCCAGCTCGCCGAAGCGGGTGGAGGTGGTCTGGGTGATGGTGCCGCCGATCGCGGTGTACGCGGCCGCGTGCTGCTCGAGGCCGTCGGTCAGCCAGGTCCAGGCCACGGCGGGCAGCAGCGGGTCGCCGGCCATGTCCGACTCGAGTTCGGCCGTGATCAGCGTGACCAGGCGCAGGTCGCCCTGCCAGGCCTCGTGACCGGCCGGCTCGTGCAGCAGGATCAGCCGGCCGCTGGCCACCTCGTCGCCGGCCCGCAGCACGGTGGCGCTGAGCGCGAAGGCGTACGTGGCCAGGCGCTGCGGCGCGGCGATCTCCTCGAGCAGAATCTCGTCTCGCGGGGCGGCCGCCCGGAGCCCGGCGACGGCGCGGGTGAACGCCTCGGGAGCCGCGGGGGTGGGCGTCATGCGGTGAAGCGTATGCCGATCACCCCTGTCCGTCGTCGATCGCCGCGCCGCGTGGCACACACAGTGGGCAAGGTAATCCCGCCCTTATGCCACATGGCACCATGGGGCGAGTGACCACGACACCCCGAGATTCGGCATTCGTCCGTGCCTGCCGTGGCCTGCCGGCGCCGCACACGCCGGTCTGGTTCATGCGACAGGCCGGCCGGTCACTGCCGGAATACCGCAAGATCCGCGAGGGCATCGGCATGCTCGACTCCTGCCGCCGACCGGATCTGGTCACGGAGATCACCCTGCAGCCGGTACGCCGGCACGGGGTGGACGCCGCGATCCTGTTCAGCGACATCGTGGTGCCGCTGGCCGCGGCCGGCGTCTCGCTGGACATCGTGGCCGGCACGGGTCCGGTGATCGCCTCGCCGATTCGGTCCGCCGCCGATCTCGCTCAGCTCGGCCGCCCGGTCGATGTCGGATTTGTCGGTGAGGCCGTCCGGCTGCTCGTCGCCGAGCTCGGGCCGACGCCGTTGATCGGCTTCGCGGGGGCGCCGTTCACGTTGGCCAGCTACCTCATCGAGGGTGGGCCGTCGAAGAACTACCTGCGGACAAAAGCCATGATGTACGGCGATCCGGATCTGTGGCATGAGCTGCTCGGTCGCCTCGCCACGATCACCCTCGAGTTCCTGCGCGTCCAGGCGGCCGCCGGGGTCAGCGCCGTCCAGCTCTTCGACTCCTGGGCCGGCGCGCTCTCGCAGGCCGACTACCGGCGCTTCGTGCTGCCCCACTCGGCCGCGGTGCTCAGTGGCCTGGCCGAGTTCGACATCCCCCGGATCCACTTCGGCGTCGGCACGTCGGTGCTGCTGGGCGCGATGGGCGAGGCGGGCGCGGACGTGGTCGGGGTCGATTGGCGTACGCCGCTGAGCACCGCCACCCACCAGATCGGCCCGGACCGCGCCGTGCAGGGCAACCTCGACCCGGCGGTGCTGTTCGCGCCCTGGCCGGCGGTCGAGGCCGAGGCGCTGCGGGTGCTGGCCGAGGGCCGGGCCGCGCCGGGTCACGTCTTCAACCTCGGCCACGGTGTGCTGCCGGACACCGACCCCGACGTCCTGACCCGGCTCGTCGACCTGATTCATCGCTCGTAGGCTTTGTCTCGTGCGGAAGCGGGTTGCGATCGTCGGCGGAGGCATCGCCGGGCTCGCGGCCGCCCTCAAGGTGCGTGATCTGGCGCCGCCCGAGACCGAGATCATCGTGTACGAGCAGAGCGGCGTCCTCGGCGGCAAGCTGCGGACCGGCCGGCTGGCCGGCGTCAGGGTGGAACGCGGGGCCGAGTCCTTCCTGATGAGCGCCCCGACCGGCGGGCCGTCCGCGGCCGCCCGCCTCGCCGCCCGGCTCGGCCTCCCCATCGTCCACCCCGCCGCGGTGCCCGCCGCCGTCGCCGCCTCCGCTCCCCCCAGTGGTGGCCCAGCGCGGCATCCGGCGCCCGGAAGCCGGGCTGAGCCACCACTGTCTCCGCTGCCGGCGGGAACGCTGATGGGCATCCCTCGCGAGTCGCCCGAGGTCCCCACGGCCGATCCGCTGCTGGCCCCCGGCGCGGACATCTCGGTCGGCGATCTGGTGTCCGCCCGCCTCGGGCCCGAGGTCGTCGACCGGCTGGTCGACCCGCTGCTCGGCGGGGTCTACGCCGGCCGGGCATCCGATCTGTCCCTGGCCACCACGATTCCCGCCCTGGCCGCCGCGGCCCGGTCGGCCCACACCCTGTCCGAGGCGGTCCGCGCGGCCCAGGCGGCCTCGAAGCGTGCGCCCGGCACACCGGTCTTCGGCGCGGTCGACGGCGGCATGACCCAGCTGGTGGCGGCGGTCGCGGCGGCCTGCGGCGCCCGGATCAGCCTGGGCCTGCCGGTCCGCGAGCTGGCGCCGGCCGCGACCGGCTGGCGGCTGCGGCTCGGCCCGGTCCCGGCCACCCAGACCGACGACGTCGACGCGGTCGTCCTGGCCGTGCCCGCCCGGGCCGCCGCCCGCCTGCTCGACGGCGTCGACCCGATCGCCGCGGCCACCGTCGGCCGGCTCGACTACGCCAGCGTGGCCCTGGCCGGCTTCGCGCTGCCGCCGGGCACGACGCTGCCCGTTCTCTCCGGCTTCCTCGTTCCGCCCAGCCGCGGCACGCTGGTCAAGGCGGCCACCTTCCTCACCCGCAAGTGGACCCATCTGACCGGCGAGGACGGCCCGGTCATCGTGCGCGCCTCGCTCGGCCGGTACGGCGAGGAGGCCCGGCTCCAGCCCGACGACCGGACGCTGCTGGCCACCGCCCACGCCGAACTGGCCGAGCTGATCGGCGCGCCGCTGCCCGAGCCGGCCGAGGCCTGGGTGCAACGCTGGGGTGGCGGACTACCGCAGTACGCCCCCGGCCACCTCGATCGGGTTGCCGCGGTGCGGGCCGCGATCGCCGGGCGGCCCAGTCTGGCGCTGGCCGGCGCGGCCTACGACGGCGTCGGCATCCCGGCCTGCGTGGCCAGCGGGGAAGCCGCCGCCGAGACCGTCTGCAAGACCCTGGAGGACTGAGGAGAGCATGAGCGACCAGCAGAGCAACGCCGCCCGGATCAACGAGCTGAACTCGACCATCCGCTACACGATGTGGTCGGTGTTCCGGTCCTCGTCGCCGTTGCCGGCCCTCCGGGACGAGGTGGCGGGTGAGGTCGACGCGCTGTTCGAGCAGCTCGCCGGCAAGGACGTGACGGTGCGGGGCACGTACGACGTGGCCGGGCTGCGCGCCGACGCCGACGTGCTGATCTGGTGGCACTCGGCGTCGCCGGACGCCCTTCAGGAGGCGTACTCGCTGTTCCGCCGGACCGCGCTGGGCCGGCATCTCGACCCGGTGTGGTCGCAGATGGCCCTGCACCGGCCGGCCGAGTTCAACAAGAGCCACCTGCCGGCGTTCCTGGCCGGCGAGGAGCCCCGGCCGTACATCTGCGTCTATCCGTTCGTCCGCTCCTACGAGTGGTATCTGCTTCCGGACGAGGAGCGCCGGGCGATGCTGGCCGAGCACGGGCGGATGGCCCGCGGCTACCCGGACGTGCGGGCCAACACGGTGGCGTCGTTCGCGCTCGGCGACTACGAGTGGATGCTCGCCTTCGAGGCGGACGAGCTGCACCGGATCGTCGATCTCATGCGCGACCTGCGGGCGTCCGGCGCGCGCCGGCACGTACGCGAGGAAGTGCCCTTCTACACCGGCCGCCGGCGCTCGCTCACCGAGCTGGTGGCCGCGCTTCCCTGAGCGTCCCTCGCCATCGGGATGTGGGGGATGCCGTCCTCGACGTAGTCCGGGCCGGTCGGCCGATAGCCGAAGCCGCCGTAGAAACCGGCGAGATGCGCCTGGGCGTCCAGCACGCTCGGGCGGTGGCCGACGATCGTGATCGCCTCGTCCATGATCTTCTTGCCCAGCCCGCGGCCGCGGGCCTCCGGCGCGGTGAGCACGCGGCCGATCCGGAGCGCGTCGCCGTCGTCCAGAATGCGGAGATACGCGAGGATCCGATCGCCCTCGGTCAGGTATACATGCCGCGTTCCGGGCTCGGTGTCCCGGCCGTCCAGCTCCGGGTACGGGCACTTCTGCTCAACCACGAAGACGTCCACGCGCAGCCTCAGGATCGCGTAGAGCGTGGTGGTGTCGAGGTCGGCGAACGAGGCGGCTCGTGTTTCCAGCGGGGGCTCGGGTCGCATTCCGCCAGGTTACGGGCGGCGCGTCGGCACACCCAACGCGACTGCGCGTTGTCAGCATAGGAACCCGGATCCGTGTTGGAGGGACATCATGATCAAGCGCAGCAAGCTCTTCGGAAACAAGACCCGGGTCACCTTCTGTCTGCCCGCCGACCAGCCGGCCGGCCCGGTCAGCGTGGTCGGCTCGTTCAACGACTGGCAGCCCGGCGAGCACGAGCTCAAGGTGCGGCGGGACGGGACCCGGACGATCAGCCTGCGGCTCGACCCCGGCCACTACGCGTTTCGCTACCTGGGCACCGGCGGCAACTGGTTCGATGACGAGAACGGTTCGGAACTCAGGCTCTAGGCGTTACCGGGGACCGTTCCTGGGCACGCCGAGGACGTGACCTGGGCCGACGCGGTGCTCTTCGGCTCGCCCACCCGGTACGGCAACATCGCCAGCCAGCTCAAGCAGTTCCTCGACACGCTCGGCCCGCAGTGGGGCCAGGGGCTGCTCGCCGACAAGGCGTACGCCGGCTTCACCTCGACCATGACCAAGCACGGCGGCCAGGAATCCACCCTCCTGGCCCTGTACAACACCATCCACCACTTCGGCGGCATCCTCGTGGCGCCCGGCTACACCGACCCGGTCAAGTTCGGCGACGGGAACCCGTACGGCGTCTCGCACGTCACCGGCGGCAACAACGACGCCCCGCTGACCGACGAGGTCTACGCCGCCCTCGACCACATGGCCGAGCGGATCGTCCGCATCGCGGGCAAGCTCAGCGCGTGACGCCGCTTTTCCCCGGTTCAAACCGAAAATGACTCATTTCTGGCTAACCTGTGGGCATGACTGTTCATGATGGTGCCGAACTGCACAAGCGGGTTGAGCGTTACGAGGCCGCGATCGACGAACTGCGTGCCTCCCACCAGGACATCAAGGACGTCCTGACCGACCAGGTCCTGTTCGAGCGCTGGCGGCAGGTGGGCGCGGAACTCGGCTTCTCCGCGACCACCACGCCGCCGCGCGAGACCACCCCGGCCGGCATGCAGATCCCGGAGATGAGCGAAGCCTGGAGCTGACGCCGCCGTCGGCCACGAGGTCGCTCAGGCGACCGACTGCCACCAGCCGTCGACCGGGGGCGGGGCGTCGACCTCGACGCGCTCGCCGGGGCGGGGGATCGCCAGCCGGACGTCGCGGGCCTTGGCCTCGGCCCAGACGCGGTCGGCCGGCTCGGCCCAGTCGTGCATGGCCAGGTTGAAGGTGGCCCAGTGGACCGGGATCATCAGGCCGCCCTGGACGTCGACGTGGGTCGCCACGCCGTCCTCCGGGAGCATGTGGATGTCGGGCCACTGATCGCCGTACGCGCCGATCTGCACCAGGGTGACGTCGAACGGGCCGTGCTCGCGGCCGATCTCGGCGAAGCCGTCGAAGTAGCCGGTGTCGCCGGAGTAGAACGCCTTCCGGGCCGGGCCGGCGATCACCCAGGACGCCCACAGCGTCTCGTCGCGGCTGAGGCCGCGGCCGGAGAAGTGGCGCGCGGGGGTGGCGATGAACTCGACGCCGGCCACCGAGTGGCGCTCGTTCCAGTCGAGCTCGACGATGCGGGTCGGCGGGACACCCCAGCGTTCCAGGTGGGCGCCGACGCCCAGCGGCACCAGGAACGGCGCCGCCTGCAGGTCGACCAGGTTGCGGATGGACTCCATGTCCAGGTGGTCGTAGTGGTCGTGGGAGATCAGGATCGCGTCGAGCGGCGGCAGCTCGCGGAGGGCCACCGGCGGCTCGTGCAGGCGCCGCGGGCCGGCCACCCGGGACGGCGAGCAGCGGTCGCTCCACACCGGGTCGATCAGGATCCGGCGGCCCTCGATCTCGATCAGCGCGGACGAGTGGCCGTACCAGATCACCGAGAGGTCGGACGACGCCGGCGCCGGAGTGACCACCGGGATCGGCGCGTGCGGGTGCCGGCGGTCCCGGTCGCGGAGCGACGCGACGATCATCGCGGGCATGGCGCCGGGGGTCAGCAGCTCGGTGGCGGGGACGGTGTTGCGGAACTTGCCGTCCCGGAACTGGGGTGAGCGCCGCATCCGCTCGAGCCGGGCCCCGGACGCGCGGCGAGCCCCCATCTGCCCGGGAAGGTCCTTCACAAGCCAGGCCAATGCCGCGCCCGCACCCAACGCCACCAGTGCGCCGGTCCGTCCTCTGTTAGCCATTACCCATACCTTCCGGTTGCCCCTGACGATCCCCAGCATGACCGGGACCGGGCCCAGGATGCCACCGGGCCTCTCAGCCCCATCTCAGCTTCCCTAGGATTTGTTTCATGACAGATCCCCGCGCCCGACGGATGTTCGGCGACGGCCTGGTGGCGCCGGGCGATCTGGCCCTGAGCCCGTACCGGGTCGACCGGGACCGCATCGTGAGCAGCCCGTTCTTCGCCCGGCTGGGCGGTGTGACCCAGGTCATCAGCCCGGGCGGGATGGGCCTGCTGGTGCACAACCGGCTCACCCACAGCCTCAAGGTGGCCCAGGTGGCCCGGGCCATCGCCGAACGGCTGGCCGGCGGCGACCACGGCGCGCTGCTGGAGAAGCTGGGCGGCTGCGACCCGGACGTGGTGGAGGCGGCGGCGCTGGCCCACGACCTGGGGCACCCCCCGTTCGGGCACCTGGGCGAGCGGACCCTCGACCAGCTGGCCCGGCAGCGGCTCCGGCTGCGGGACGGGTTCGAGGGGAACGCGCAGTCGTACCGGATCGTGACCAGCACCGAGATCCGCGGGCAGGCCACGATCGGGCTGAACCTGACCGCCGCGACCCGGGCCGCGATCCTCAAGTACCCCTGGACCCGGCGCTCGCATCCGGTGCCACACCCGCGCTTCCTCGACCCGGCGCCGCGCGGGGCGGCGGCGCCGGTGGACGACCCGGACGGCGGGTCGCTGAAGTTCGGGGCGTACTCCACCGAGGTGGACGACATGACGCAGGCCCGGGCGCCGTTCGCCGGGCGGGTCGCGGACTGGCAGCAGACGGTCGAGGCCTCGGTCATGGACACGGCCGACGACATCGCGTACGCGATCCATGATCTCGAGGATGTGCATCGGGTCGGCGTGCTCCAGCCGGGGGCGGTGGCGGCCGAGCTGACCGCCTGGCAGCGGCATTCCGCGTCGGAGACCGGACCGGGCAGCGCGATCGAGTCGCTGCGCCGCCAGCTGCACCGCAAGGACGCCTGGATGGCCGACGACGAGGCGTTCGCGGCGGCGGTCGAGAAGGTCCGGGCCGAGCTGGTGGACGGGCTGCTGGCCGCGCCGTTCGACGGTTCGCTGCGGGCCGAGGCCCAGGTCGCGGCGTTCTCGGCGACGTGGACCCAGCGGCTGGTCGAGTCGGTGACGGCGACCGATCAGCCGGCCGTCCGCTCCGGGCACGTGCTGCTGGCCCCGGCCCAGTGGCACGAGGTGCAGATCCTCAAGTTCGTCCAGAACCGGTTCGTGCTGGCCCGCCCCGACCTGGCCCTGCACCAGCGTGGTCAGGCCCGCCTGCTGGCCACCCTGGTGGAGGCGCTGCTGGCCTGGCTGACCGACCCCGACGAGACCGACCGGCTGCCGACCCGGCTGCGTGACCTGGTCGAGCTGGCCGAGGCCGAGCTTCCGGAGGGCACGCCGGACCGCACGTCCCGGGCGCGCGGCCGGGCGGTCATCGACTTCGTGGCGGCCCTGACCGACAACCAGGCGATCGGCCTGATGGACGCGCTGACCGGCCGGACCCGCCAGCTCTGGACCGACGCGTTCGTGCTCTGAGGCCGGTGACCGGGCCGAAGGTCAGGCGGTGCGGCCGCGGGGGCGGTTGCGGGCCGGGCCCTGGGGGCCGCGGCTGACCGGGCTGGCCGGCGCCGGGGGCTCGTCGGCCAGGCGCCGGCCGACGCGGATGAGCGCGTCGCCGATCCGGTGCCGCAGCTGGTGCGGATCACGGACCTGGGCGACCAGCCTCGACTGCTCGGCCTGGCGCAGCAGGTCGTCGCGGCGCAGGTCGGCGGCCGTGTTGATCGGGTAGGGATACATGATGTCGCCTCTCCGATATCATCTTTTGCCCGCAAATCGGGACGACCTGGACTCTACCCAGGGCTCCGGCCCGGCCGCTCGCGCCTGACGAAATCAGAGCGGTCGCTTCATGCCGACATGGGTGGCCTCGAAGCCCAGAGACGCGTAGAAGCGGTGGGCCGCGGTGCGGTTGTTGTCGGTGGTGAGCTGGGCCAGCGCGGCGCCCCGGGCCCGGCCCCGGTCGAGCGCCCAGGTCATCATCGTGCGGCCGAGGCCACCGCCCCGGCGGTCCGAGCGGACCCGCACCGCCTCGATCGTCATCCGGGAGGCGCCGCCCCGGCTCAGCGACGGCGTGAAGGTCAGCTGGAACGTCCCGGCGATCTCGTCGCCGTCGAGGGCGACGATCAGCTCGTTGGCGGGATCGGCGTCGATGGCCTCGAAGGCCGCCCAGTGCGCCGCGTCCGCCGCCTCGGACACGGCCCCGTCGCGGGCCCGGCTCACGTCGTCGTCGGCGTAGAGGGCGAGAATCTCGGGTACGTCGGCGCGTTCGGCCAGGCGAAAGGTCAACACGCGGCCATCCTGACACGCCCTGTCGGATGAGCCGCACCCTGGCACCGACCGGGCACGATGGCCGGATGCGAACCGTGCTGGTGCCTTTTCACAGGGCGTACCGGGGGCTGGTCTGGCTCGCCAACTCGCCCCGGATGCTGATCGTCGCGTACGGAATCCTGATTGTGATCTGCGGATCCCTGTACCCCGTCTTCGAGGATGACGTCTCGTTCGGCGACGGGCTCTGGTGGGCGGTCGTCACGGCCACCACGGTCGGCTACGGCGACATCTCACCCGACTCGTGGGAGGCGCGGCTGATGGCCGGGCTGCTGATCTCGCTCATGGTGCTGGGCGTCGTGCCGCTGATCACGGCACACTTCGCCAGCAAGCTGATCGTCGATCAGGACGCCTTCCGCCACGACGAGCAGGAGGAGCTGAAGAACAACCTCCGCCTGGTGCGGACCCTGCTCGAGGAGCTGGCCGAGCGTCAGGGCGTCAACGTGCCGGGCAGCGCAGGCCCTCCTTCGGCACCGCCAGATCGATGAGGTAGCGGTCGACCGCGTTGGTGATGCAGGTGGTGCTCGGGTACGCCGTGTGCCCCTCGCCCTCCCAGGTCAGCACGTGCCCGGTGCCGAGCATGCCGGCCAGCTCGGCGGTGTTCTCGTACGGCGTGGCCGGGTCGCCGGTGGTGCCCACGACCACGATCGGCGGGGCCCCGGTGGCCGGACCGGCCGGGTAGGGGTCGCGCTTGCCCGGCCAGAACGTGCACGGCAGCATCCCGATCGCCAGCGCGCCGCCGAACAGCGGGTACTTCGTCCGCCACTCGCTCTGCAGCCGGCGGATGCGGTTGACCGGCGGCGCCTCGTCGGTGTCGGCGCAGTTCACCGTGAGGTTGGCGTCGAACAGGTTGGAGTAGGTGCCGTCCGGCTTGCGGTCGGCGTACTGGTCGGCCAGGTCGAAGACGCCCTTGGCGTTGCCCGCCTGGAGGTCGTCGATCGCCTTGGCCAGCGACTTCCAGCCCGACTCGGTGTAGAGCGACGAGATCACCGCGACGAAGATCCAGCCGGCCGTGGCGTCCCGCCCGTCGTCGCCCTTGACCGGCGACGCCTTGGCCTTGGCCAGCGCGTCGGTGACGGCGCCACGGGCGTCGGCCGCGATCGGGCACTGGGCCGGTGTCGCCTTGCACCAGGTGGTGAAGTTGGTGAACGCCCGCTCGAAGCCCTTGGCCTGGGCCTCCGAGCCGGCCACGTAGTCCTGCTCGGGGTTGACCGCGCCGTCCAGCACCAGGCCGCGGATGTTCTGCGGGAACAGCTGGGCGTAGGTGGCGCCGAGCAGGGTGCCGTACGAGTAGCCCAGGTAGGTCAGCTTCTGGTCGCCGACGGCCGAACGGATCGCGTCCATGTCCTTGGCCGCCTGCTCGGTCGAGAAGAGCGGCAGCTGGTCGCCGTACTTCTTGCCGCAGCCCTCGGCGATCTTCTTGTTCAGCGCCACGACCTCGTCGAACGCGGCCTGGTCGACCGGGTCGGGTTCGAACGCGAACGACGCGTCCTGGTCGGTGTTGTCGATGCACTTCACCGGGTTGCTGCGGCCGACCCCGCGCGGGTCGAAGCCGACGATGTCGAACCGGTCGGTGATCTCGGTCGGCAGGCCGCCGAGCTGCTGGCCGAAGGACAGGTAGACCGAGGTGTCGATGCCGGAGGCGCCGGGGCCGCCCGGGTTGAGCACGAGCGATCCGATCCGCTCCTTCTGGTTCCGCGACCGGATGCGGATCATCTGGATCTCGTACGTCTCACCGGACTTCGGCGACGCCCAGTTCCGCGGCACGGCGACCGACGCGCAGTCGTACCGCATGTTGTTGGCGCCTCGCCCGACCAGTTGCTGGGGCACCTCGGGGCAGGACCGCCAGGAGGCGACCGTGCCGGGCACCGCGGGCGCCTGGGGCGACGCGCCGGGATCGGCCGCGTCGCTGCCGGACTCGTCCGGGGCGATCACCGGCAGCGTGCAGCCCGCGGTCGCGACCACGGCAACGAGCAGGGCGACGACCAGGCGGGGGTGACGCGGCACGAGGCTGACCCTTCCACGGAAACCGACGGTGCAGCCACGAAGGCTAGCCGGTGAGTCTGACAGGCGCGGCTACCGGCTGGTGAGGACCTCGGCCAGGTCGAATCGCACCGGGCGTTCCAGCTGGTCGTAGGTGCAGGTGCGCGGGTCGCGGTCGGGCCGCCAGCGCTCGAACTGGGCGGTGTGCCGGAACCGGACACCCTCCATGTAGTCGTACCGCACCTCGACCACCCGCTCGGGGCGCAGCGGCGTAAACGACAGATCCTTGCCCGCGTTCCACCGGCTGACCTCGTTCTTGCGCGGCGTCCGCTCGCCGGACAGGTGGGCCTCCCAGTTCCACGGGTGACCCTCGAACGTGGTCACCAGCGGCTGCATCTGTTCGAACAGCTCCTCGCGGACGGCCATCGGGAACGCGCCGATCACGCCGACCGAGACCAGCTTGTCGTCCTCGCCGTAGAGGCCCAGCAGCAGCGAGCCGATCCGGTTCTCGGCGCTCTTGTGCACCCGGTAGCCGGCCACCACGCAGTCGGCGGTGCGCTTGTGCTTGACCTTGAACATCACGCGCTTGTCGGGCTCGTACCCGAGGTCGCGGGGTTTGGCGATGAGGCCGTCCAGGCCGGCGCCCTCGAACTCGGCGAACCACCGCCGGGCCGTCTCCAGATCTTCGGTGGCCGGGGTGGTGTAGACCGGCGGCTCGGCGTCCTTCAGGCACTCCATCAGGCGGGCCCGTCGCTCGGCGAACGGAAGCTGGGTCAGATCTTCCGAACCCAGGGCGAGCAGATCGAAAGCCACGAACCCCGCCGGCGTCTGTTCGCTGAGCAGCTTGACCCGGCTGGCCGCGGGATGGATGCGCTGCTGGAGCGCCTCGAAGTCGAGGGTGTTGCGGGAGGTGTCGGCGACGATCACCTCGCCGTCGATCACCGCGCGCTCCGGGAAGTTGGCCAGGATCGCCTCGACCACCTCGGGGAAGTAGCGCGTCATCGGCTTCTCGTTACGGCTGCCGATCTCGACCTCGGCGCCGTCCCGGAAGACGATCGAGCGGAAGCCGTCCCACTTCGGTTCGTAGATCTGGCCCGGGGGGATGTCCGCGACGGGTTTGGCCAGCATCGGCTTCACGGGCGGGTTGATCGGCAGGTCCATCGCCACAGTCTGCCCTGATCAACGGGGAGGTGAAGCCCGCCCTGTTCGCTGTGAGCGAACGAATTCCGCGAGCAGGTAAGCCTTGTAACGGTGTAATCATGTAAGCATGCGATTCCGTCCGACTCCTCCGGGAGCACGCACCGAACCACCGCCCACCGACGACGCCGCCGCCTGGATCGCCGGGTCGGTCAACGACACCTGGTTCACCGAGCCGCCCGAGGTCGTCATCGACCGCGACGAGATCATCATCTGGGGCCGGGTGAACCAGCCCGAGCTGGGCGCCGACGCCTCCGACGCCGACCGGGACGCCGCCCAGGCCGGCCGGATCAACCAGTTCCGCGAAGACACCCGCGACGACCGGATCCGGGTCGCCCGCCAGGTCGAACACCGCTACCAGCGCAAGGTCGCCTGGGGTGTGCGCTGCGGCGACACCAGCGAGCTGTTCACACACCTCTCGGCGCCGGTGATGACCCGGCTGCGCCAGCCCGAGCGCCAGGTGCTCGACACGCTGGTCGACGCCGGCGTGGCCCGCTCCCGCTCCGAGGCGCTGGCCTGGTGCGTCAAGCTCACCGGCGAACACTCCGAGGAGTGGCTGGGCGAGCTGCGGTCGGCGATGGCCAAGGTCGACGAGGTACGCCGGCAGGGTCCCGCCTAAGGTAAGCGGGTGCTGCGCGAGGTCACCGCCACCCGTTACGTCACCCCGCTGCGCGAGGGCGGCTCGCTCCCGGGCGTCGTCGAGGCCGACGACGAGGGCACCTACGTGGTGAAGTTCCGCGGCGCCGGGCAGGGTCCGAAGGCGCTGGTCGCCGAGATCATCGCCGGTGAGCTGGCCCGGCGCCTCACCCTCCCGGTCCCCGACCTGGTGGTGGTCGGCCTCGACCCGGTGGTCGCCCGGGCCGAGCCCGACCAGGAGGTGCAGGAGCTGATCAAGGCCAGCGCCGGCGCCAACCTGGGGATGGACTTCCTGCCCGGATCCTTGGGGTACGAGCCGACGGCACACCCGGTCGAGCCCGGTCTGGCCGGGCGGATCCTCGCGTTCGACGCCTTCGTCGAGAACGTCGACCGCAGCTGGCGCAACCCGAACATGCTGATCTGGCACCGCGAGCTGTGGCTCATCGACCACGGCGCCAGCCTGTTCTTCCACCACGACTGGGACCGCGCCGCGGGCAAGGTGCTGCGACCCTTCAAGGCCGACGATCACGTGCTCCGGCCGTACGCGACAGAAGCCCTTGAACCTCCGCCCGTGACCCCCGAGCTGCTGGCCGAGGTGGTCGCGCTGGTGCCGGCGGAGTGGCTGGACGTGCCGCCCGAGCGCTACGTCGACCATCTGACCGCCCGTGCCGCCCGCCCCGAGGCGTGGTTGCCATGAGAATCCCCTACGAGTACGCCACCATCCAGGCCTGCCCGCGGATCGAGCGCGGCGAGCTGATCAACGTGGGCGTGCTGCTCTACTGCCACCGGACCGACTTCCTCGAGGCGGGCATCCTGCTGGTGCCGGAGCGGCTGCTCGCCCTCGATCCGGCGGCCGACGTGCACGCCGTGCGGACCGCCCTCGGCGCCTGGGTGGCCGCGTGCGCGGGCGGCGGCCAGGCCCAGGGCATGTCCCTGGGCGAGCGTTTCCGCTGGATGGTGGCCCCGCGCAGCACGATCCTGCGGGCCGGCGCGGTCCATATGGGACTGGCGGCCGACCCGTCCGAGGAACTCGACCGCCTGGTCGACAAACTGGTCCGGATCGACACCCCGTAAGTTACGGAGTAATCCCGGAATTGTCGGTTGTCCGACACCCGTGAACCAAGCATGGTCAGCGCGAGTACTTCCTTTTATGCGAAGGAAACCGAGATCCATTCGCTCAAAGATCATGCTGGCTCTGCTCGTTCCCGTGCTCGCGCTGATGGCACTGTGGACGCTGGACGTGAGCGCGGCGGTCACCGACGCCACCGCGTTCCGCGACAGCTACAACAGCCGCGACAACGTGAGCCTGCCCTGCGACCGGATGGTGGCGGCGCTGCAGGCCGAACGCCGCGGATCGGTCGTGGCGCTGGCCATCGGCGGGGACCCCACGACAGTGCGGGCCCTGCGGGCGGCCACCGACGCGAAGATCACCGAGTTTCAGGAACTGTCCCGAAACTATCGGGGCGAGGGCATCTCGGCCGACATCACCCGGGACCGGATCGCCGGCCTGAGCGGCGCCTTCGACTCCCTGGCCCTGCTGCGGAAGCGGGTCGACACCGGTGACGTCACCCGGGCCGAGGTGGTGAGCGGGTACGCCGGCATCATCAGCTACGCCTTCACCGTCTACAACGCGGCCGCGGTGTCCAGCGACCCGCTGGTGGAACGGGTCATCCGGACCGGGGTCGCTCTGCGCCGGTCCGGTGAACTGCTCCACCAGGAGAACGCCCTGCTGAGCGGGGTGACGATCGCGGGCCGGTTCGACGGCGGGGAATACCGGCAGCTGATCGAGATCGTCGGCGCGGTGCGGTTCCAGATCCCCACCTCCGGCGCCACCCTGCCCGGGCCGGACCAGGCCGACTTCAAGAGCATGCTCAGCGGCCCGGCCTTCACCGCCCTGCGGGGCGCCGAAGACCAGCTCATCCGCTCCGGCACCGCCGGGGAAGAGGTCGCGACGACACCCGACGTCTGGGCCGCCACCTTCACCCCGGCCGTCCGCGAGTTCTACCGCTTCCTCGCCAACGGCTACGACAAGGCCGCCGAGTTCGCGAAGGCGGAACGCGACCGGATCCTGTGGCGATTCGGCGTCTCCGGCCTCCTCGGCCTGCTCGCCATCGTGGCGTCGCTGCTGCTGGCCGTCCACATCGGCGGTTCCGTGGTGCGGCGGCTGTCCGTGCTGCGCGCGGCGGCGACCGACCTGGCCCATCGACGCCTGCCTGACACCGTCCGGGCGCTGCGGGCCGGCGAGCGCGTCGCCGGCGACGTCGACCCGTTGCGGCTGTCCCTCGGCGACGACGAGATCGCCGAGGTCGGCGCGGCCCTGAGCGAGGTGCAGCGCAGCGCCATCGACTCCGCCGCCGGCGAGGCCACCCTGCGCTACGACATGAAACGAGTCCTGGTCAACATCGCCCGGCGCAACCAGACCCTGATCGACCGGCAGCTCGAAGCCCTCGCCCAGGGCACCGGCGAACGGGCCGCGGCCCGGGCCGGACAACTCGCCGCCCAGATGCGGCGGCAGGCCGACCACCTGGTGATCCTCGCCGGCTCGGCCCGCACCGGGCGCCGGCTCGGCCCCCAGCCGCTGGCCGGGATCGTCACCCGGGTGGCGGGCGAGGTGGAGCACGCCGAGCGGATCGAGATCGGCACGATCGCCGACGCCGAGGTGCCCGGGGCGGCCGTCACCGACATCGGTCACCTGCTCGCCGAACTGCTGGCCAACGGCACCACCTTCTCCCCGCCGGAGAGCACGGTGCGGGTGTCGGCCCACCCGGTCCCGGCCGGCATCATGGTCGAGGTCGAGGACCACGGCCTGGGCATGTCGGCGGCGGCGCTGGACGAGACGAACCGCCGGCTGGCCCAGCAGCAGGAGTTCGACCCGGCCACCAGCTCACGGCTCGGCCTGCTGGTGGTCGCCCAGCTGGCCGCCCAGCACGGGATCAGCGTGGTGCTCCGGCCGGCCGCCGCCGGGGGCATCACCGCCGAGGTGACGATCCCGGCCGAGCTGGCGGCACCGATCTCCCCGGCCCCGGCCCCGGCCGTGACCGTCGCCGGGCCGCGGTCGTCCGGGGGCGGCCGCCGCTCCGACGCGTCCCGGCTGGTGGGCATGGCGTCGCGGGCCGGCCGCGGCGCTGCCGCTCCCCGGCACGCCGCCGAGGACCGAACCTAGCGCCGGCGGCGGCCGGCCGCTTGATCTGAACCTGGGCGGTGACCGCCGTCAGGGTTCGTCGGTCCAGTTGGCGGCGTTCTTGCGACTGGGCTGGACCCGGGGTGGTTCGCCGGGCATTTTCGGATGGTCGGGTGGGTAGGGCATCTCGCCCTGGCCGTTGGCCTCGTCTCGCTTCGACCACTCGAGCAGCGGGGTGATGTCGTAGGCGTTGGCGTCGATCTCGGCGTGTGCGTCGCCCTTCTCGGCGATGCGCTTCGGGACCGTGCGCAGGTCGAAGTCGTCCGGTTCGACGTCGGGCAGCTCGTCCCAGGTGACCGGGGTCGAGGCGGTGGCGCGGGCGTTGGCCCGCAGGGAGTAGGCGCAGGCGATCGTGCGGTCGCGGGCCATCTGGTTGTAGTCGATGAACACCCGCTCGCCGCGCTCCTCCTTCCACCACGCCGTGGTGATGAGGTCGGGGCGGCGCCGTTCCGCCTCGCGGGCCAGGGCGATCGCCGCGCGGCGTACCTCGACGAAGGTGAACTCGGGTTTGATCCTGAGGTAGACGTGCACGCCGCGGCCGCCGGACGTCTTGGGGAAGCCCTGCCAGCCCAGGTCGGCGAGCACCTCGCGGAACACCCCGGCGGTCGCGATCACGTCGCCGAAGTCGGTGCCGGGCTGCGGGTCGAGGTCGATGCGCAGCTCGTCGGGGTTGTCGGTGTGGTCGCGGCGGACCGGCCACGGGTGGAACACGACGGTGCCCATCTGGGCGGCCCAGGCGACGTGGGCGAGGTCGGCGGGGCAGAGCTCGTCGGCCGTACGCATCGACGGGAACTTGATCTTCGCCGTCTGGATCCAGGGCGGGACGCCGCGGGTGGAGATGCGCTTCTGGAAGAACATCTCGCCCTCGATGCCGTCCGGGAAGCGCTGCAGCGTCGTCGGCCGGTGGCCCAGCGCGCGCATGATGCCGTCGCCGACGGCCAGGTAGTACTCGAAGACGTCTCGTTTGGTGTAGCCGGGACGCGGGAAGACCACCTTGTCGGGGCTGGTCAGCCGCACGGTGTGCCCGGCCACCTCGATCTCTTCCGCCTGCGCCTTCGCCGCCATGCGCCCGACCCTACGACAGAACCGCCCGGCCGGTGGGCCAGGCGGTTCGGTGTCGATCGGGTAACTCAGGCCTCGCGGCGGCGGCGGGTGTACCAGACCGCCGCGGCGCCGCCGGCCACCAGCAGCGCGCCGAGGCCGATCGTGGCGCCCATCGGCGCACCGGTCAGCGGCAGCGTCCCGGCGTTCACGCCACCGGTCGGCGGCGTGGTCCCCGGCCCGGTCGGCGGCACGGTCTCGGGCAGCTCGCCACCCGGCGGGACGGTGTCGGTGCCACCGGACGGCGTGGTCTCGCTCGGCGACGGGGTCGGGCTCTCCGAGCCGTACCCGTAGCCCTTGTTGCCGCGGTCGTCGTCGTTGCCGCCGGCGGTCGCGTTGTCGTTGGGGACGGCGGTCGTGGCCGCGGCCGCGCCGCCGCCGTAGCCGTCGCTGTCCGCGCTCGAGTCGCACTTGGTCCGCTCGTCGCTCGAGCACGGGGTCGCCATCACGGCCGGCTGTCCGGCGCGCGCCGAACCGTCGCCGGTGGCGTAGGCGGGCGACCCGGCGAAGGCCAGGGCGGCGAGGGCGGTGACGCCGACCGCGGGGAGTCCAGCGGTCAACCGGCGCGTCAAGCTCATGAGGGAAAGTCCGTTCTGTTGCCGTAGGTCCGATTCAGTCCCGGGGAGTTTAACCACTAATGTCCGTATTGGCGAAAACCGCCCCCCGCGAGTCGGCCCTCAGCAGGGAACGCCGCCGATGCTGTGACTGCGCCACAGGTGCGAAAGGGTGGAGACCTTGAGGTCGAACTGCGGGTCCTCGGCGAGCAGGCCGTCACCGCTGTACGGCGCGGCCAGCTGCAGGCTCGCGCCCGAGACGAGATAGACCGAGACGACGGTACGCGCGCCGCGCCGTTCCGCCCGCAGATCGACCACGTGGTCCCAGGGCTCGTGCCCCCGCGCGGTCCGGATGCCCCGGGCGTCGATCCGGGTGCCGCGCCGTCCCGCCAGCAGGCCACCGGTCATCCCCGCGGCCAGCGAGCAGCCCGCCACCGCGGCCCACAGCACACCCGGCACCGGCGCGGTCAGCAGGACACCGGCCGTGCCCGCGAGGGCGACCAGAACACCGAGGAGGATTCCGTACCGGAGGGCTTGCTGCCGCGTGGGCGTGAACGCTGCTTCCATGGGGTGACCAACGAACGGTCGCTCCCGGCAGGCCGCACGGCACGTGCGACCGACGTACGGTTGACACATGGCATCCGACGAGCCCACCACCCTGCCCACCACCGAGGACGAGTGGCGCGTACGCCTCACTCCGGCCGAGTTCCGGGTGCTCCGCCAGGCCGGCACCGAGCCGGCGTGGCAAGGGGAGTACGTGGACACCAAGACCGCCGGCACCTACGAGTGCCGGGCCTGCGGAGCGCAGCTCTACCAGAGCAACGACAAGTTCGACAGCCACTGCGGCTGGCCGTCCTTCGACGACGCCATCCCCGGCGCCATCAAGGAGATCGACGACGTCAGCCTCGGCATGGTCCGCACCGAGATCCGCTGCGCCCGCTGCGACAGCCACCTCGGCCACGTCTTCCGCGGCGAGATGATGACCGCGAAGAACACCCGCCACTGCGTCAACAGCCTGTCCATCAAGCTCGACCCCGCCGCCGGCTGACGAGACCCCGCCGCCGGCTGAGGTCGTCAGCGCCGGCGGGCGCTGACCGCGACCGTCGTGTACCCGGCGGTGAAGTCGCCGATGCGGGTGGCCAGGTCGGCCAGCAGCGCGTCGCGGGTCTCGGGCGGCACCCGGGTCAGGCCGCCCGTGGTCGGCAGCAGGTCGAGCCATTCGGCTCGGGTGTAGTGGCGCGACCAGGCCGTCCGCCATTCCTCGGGGGCGTGGAAGGCGTCGGCCCGGATGATGCCCTGGCCGGCGTTGTCGATCATGTGCTGGTAGAGGTCGAGGGCCGGCCGGTCGTAGAAGGCGGGCGCCTCGGGGAAGAAGCGGCGGAACGCGTCGGCCAGGATCGTGGCCAGCTCGGGCGGGGGCTGGAAGACGTTCCAGAACACGGTCAGCCGGCTCCCGGGGCGCAGCACCTCGGCCGCGGTGACCGCGCCGGCCAGCGGGTCGACCCAGTGCCAGGCCTGGGCCGCGACGACGGCGTCGAAGACGCGCCCGCGCGGCTCCCACTTCTCGAACGTCGCCACCTCGACCTCGGTCCCGCCGGCCCGGGCCAGGCCGGCCATCCGTTCGTCGGGTTCGACGCCGAGCACGGTGCAGCCGGCCGCCGCGAACTGGCGGGCCGCGATGCCGGTGCCGGTGCCCACGTCGAGCAGGCGCGGGCCGGGTGCGGCCTCGACGATGCGGGTGATCAGCCCGGCCGGGTAGTCGGGGCGGGCCCGGTCGTAGCGGCCGGCGTCGGTGCCGAAGGACTCGGCCACCTCGCGGTGCTGGTGCGGCTCGGGGTTTAGAGTGGGCATGCGCCCACCTTAGTGGGCACGCGCCCACTCAAGCCAGGGGAAGGGTGCGCCCGATGCCGACCGGGGTGGCGATTCGAGACGTCCGCGAACATCTGTTCGGCGCGGCCGAGCGGGTGCTCGTGCGGTCCGGGGTCAACGCGCTGACCAGCCGCGCCGTCACCACCGAGGCCGGCGTGGCCAAGGGGGTGCTGCACCGGCACTTCGCCGACTTCGACGCGTTCCTGGCCGAGCTGGTGATCGACCGCATCGCCCGGCTGGCCGCCCGGCGCGACGACCTGCTGGCCCGCGTCGGCCAGGGGACCGTCGAGGGCAACCTGGCGTCGGCCCTGCGCGACCTCTTCGGCTCGGTGGCCGGGGCGATGCTGAGCCTGATCATCGCCCGCGACGAGTTGCGGGCCCGGCTCCGGGCCGCGGGTCTCTCCGGCATCCCGATGGCCGCCGACGCGATGCGGATGATCCGCGACTATCTGGCCGCCGAACAGCGGGCGGGCCGGATCGAGGCCGGCGCCGACGTGGACGCGATGGCGCTGCTGCTGGTCGGCTCGGGCCACCTGATCGCCGCCGCGGCGGACGACAACTTCGACCGGGTCATCGCGGCAACCCTCCGCTAATACCTATTACCAAATGCGATCCTCTTGACGACCGTGTCAACGGCTGGTCACGATGCTCCGCAAGGCTTTACTAATACGCATTAGGGAGCGTTGTGGGGCGGGTTACGCAACAGGACATCGCTCGGATGACCGGGGTCAGCCAGGCGACGGTCTCGCTCGTGCTGAACGGGCGGGCCGACGCCGAGGTGCGGATCGCGCCCGAGACGCGGGAGCGGGTGCTCAAGGCCATCCGCAGCACCGGCTACGTGGCCGACCCGATCGCCCGGCGGCTGGCCAGCCGGCACAACCGGATCCTGGGCGTGTTCACCTACGAGTCGGTCTTCCCGGCCGGGCTCGGCGACTTCTACCACCCGTTCCTGGTCGGCATCGAGGAGTGCGCCGAGCGGATCGGCTGCGATCTGCTCCTGCTGACCAGCGCCCCGGTCGTCGACGGGCGGCGGCGGATCTTCCACCAGGACAACCGGCTGCGGCTCGCCGACGGCTGCGTGCTGCTGGGCCGGTCGCTCGATCCGGCCGAGCTGGAGCGCCTGCTCGGCGAGGGGTTGCCGTTCGTCAGCGTGGGCCGGCGGGACGACGCGGGCGGGCCGGTGCCGTACGTCGGCGCGGACTACCCGGGCGCCACGGCGGCCCAGGTGCGCAAGGCCCGGGAGCTGGGCCACGAGCGGATGGTCTACGTCGGCCAGGGCGCGGGGCCGGAGTCACACGCCGACCGGTTCAAAGGGTTCGCCGCGGAGGCCGCGGACGGCGTACACATCCGGGAAGTTGATCTTGACGTGATCATCAGAACCGGCGCGACGTGTGTGTTCGTCGAGGAGTACGCGGACGGCGTCGCCCTCGTGCGTCAAGCCGAAGACAACGGGTTGCGCGTACCCGAAGATCTGTCCTTCGTGGCCCTGGGTGATCCCACCCGGCCGGCGGTGACCGACCGTGAGTTCACCGGCTATCGCATTCCGCGACGGGAGATGGGCTGGCAGGCCGTCGAGTTGCTGAGCGAGATCCTCGAAGGACGACCGAAGGGCACCCAGCGGCTGCTGCCCTGCGAGCCGGTGCCGGGTGTGACGCTGGCGGTGGCCCGTGGCTGAGCGGGAGATGCGCGCCGACGTCGTGGTGATCGGCGGCGGGCTGGGCGGGGTGGCCGCGGCGCTGGGCGCGCTGCGGGCCGGGCGGTCGGTGCTGATGACCGAGGAGTACGCCTGGCTGGGCGGCCAGCTGACCAGTCAGGCGGTGCCGCCGGACGAGCACACCTGGGTCGAGCGGTTCGGGGTGACGGCGTCCTACCGCCGGCTGCGCGAGGGGATCCGCGACTACTACCGGGCGCACTACCCGCTCACCGAGCGCGCCCGCGCGACCCGGGACCTGAACCCCGGGGCCGGGCACGTGAGCCGGCTGTGCCACGAGCCGCGGGTCGCCGTCGCCGTGATCGAGAGCATGCTGGCGCCGTACCGGAGCGGTGGTCTTCTGACGGTCCTCCAGCCGGCCACGGTAAGGAGCGCGACGACCGACGGCGATCGCGTCACCTCGGTGACCGTGACCCACGAGGGCGACGAGATCGTGCTGACCGGGCCGTACGTGCTGGACGCGACCGAGACCGGCGAGCTGCTGCCGCTGACCGGCACCGAGTTCGTCACCGGCTTCGAGTCGCAGGACGAGACCGGCGAACCCAGCGCGCCGGCCGAGCCACAGCCGGACAACATGCAGGCGTTCTCGGTCTGCTTCGCGGTCGACCACGTGGCCGGCGACCACACCATCGACCGGCCGGCGAGCTACCACCGGTGGCGCGAATACCAGCCCGCGTTCTGGGGCGACAAGATGCTTTCCTGGCGTACGCCCAACCCGCGCACCCTGGAGACCTCGACCCGCGGCTTCACGCCGAACCCGGACGACGACCCGTGGCTGGTCGACGCCGACCAGCGGGCCGACCCGGGCGACGGCAACCTGTGGACGTTCCGGCGGATCGCGGCGCGGCGGCAGTTCGAGCCGGGCTTCTACTCGAGCGACGTCTGCCTGGTGAACTGGCCGATGATCGACTACTTCGAGGAGCCGCTGATCGGCGCGGCCGATCCCGGCGCCGTCGTGGCCCGAGCCGAAGACCTCAGTAGAAGTGTCATGTACTGGCTGCAGACCGAGGCGCCACGCCCGGACGGCGGCGCCGGTTGGCCGGGGCTGCGGTTGCGTGGCGACGTCACCGGGAGCACGGACGGGCTGGCGATGGCGCCCTACATCCGGGAGTCGCGGCGGATCCGGGCCGAGTACACGATCGTCGAGCAGGACCTGTCGCTGGCCGTCCGCGGTGACAAGGGCGCGGTGTCGCACGCCGACTCGATCGGGGTCGGCATGTACCGGATCGACCTGCACCCGTCGACCGGCGGCGACAACTACATCGACGTGGCCTCCTGCCCGTTCGAGGTGCCGCTGGGGGCGTTGATCCCGCGGCGGATCGAGAACCTGCTGCCGGCCGGCAAGAACATCGGCACCACGCACATCACCAACGGATCGCACCGGCTCCACCCCACCGAGTGGAACGCCGGGGAGGTGGCCGGCGCGCTGGCCGCCTTCTGCCTGGACCGCGCCGTCACCCCGCGCGCGGTCCGCAACACCCCGGCCCTGCTGGCCGACTTCCAGGAACGTCTGACCGCCGAGGGCGTCGAGCTGCGCTGGCCCGACGTCAGCGGTTACTAGAAAAGGACCCTCCCGATGAAGGTACGAGCGACGCTGGCGGCCCTGACGCTGCTCGCCGGGCTGGCCGCGTGTGGCGGTGGCGGCGGCGAAGCGGACGACGGCCCGATCACGCTGCGGATGACGACGTGGTCGAACAACGAGGCGCACGTCAAGCTGTTCAACGAGATCGCGGCCGCCTACCAGCAGACCCACCCGGACGTGACGGTGCGGTTCGACGCGCTGCCGTTCGACAACTACACGACGACCGTGACCACCCAGATCGCCGGGGGCAACCCGCCCGACCTGGCCTGGATCCTGGAGAACTCGGCACCCGACTTCGTCTCGTCGGGCGCCCTGGAACCGCTGGACGGCACGATCGAGAACGAGCCGGAGCTGACCGAGGCGGCCACCACGTTGTGGCGCCAGGACGGAAAGCTCATCGCGTACCCCTTCAGCACCTCGCCCTTCGGCGTCTTCGTGAACATCGACCTGGTCAAGACCATCCCGCAGCCGTGGACCTGGGAGAACGCGATGGCGGCGGCCGCGGCGAGCAAGGGCCTGGTGATCCGGGACTTCGACTACAAGTCGTGGGACAACCTCGCCACCGTCTTCCAGGGCTGGGGCGCCGAGGCGTGGAGCGCGGACGGGAAGACCTGCGGCTTCGACCAGCCGGCGATGGTCGACGCGATGACCTTCATCCACAAGTCGATCTTCACCGACAAGGCGATGCCGGGTCCGGGGACGTCGGCCGACTTCTTCGCCGGTGAGGCCGCGATGACCGTCACCCAGATCTCGCGGGCCTCGCTGCTCAAGGACGCCACGTTCAGGTGGACCCTGGTGCCGCTGCCGGCCGGGCCGAAGGGCGAGTACTCGGTGATCGGGCAGGGCGGCGTCGGCGTCCTCAAGAAGGGCAAGCACGCCGACGCGGCCAAGGACTTCCTGGCCTTCTTCACCAACACCGCCAACTCGGCCAAGCTGGCGCAGTTCTTCCCGCCGCCGCGCAAGTCGCAACTCACCACCGACACGCTGGCCAAGGCCAACCCGCTGCTGAAGCCCGAGCAGCTGCGGGACGTGGTGATCAACGGGATCGAGACCGGCGTGGTCAAACCGTCGCACACCAGGAACGCCGAGATCTCGCAGACCGTGCGGAGCGCCCTGGACCCGCTGTGGAAGCCCGACGCCGATGTGCCCGCGGTGCTCAACCAGGTGTGCACAGCGGTGCAGCCACTGCTGTGAAGGTCGACAGGTCGGACCGGTTGACCGCGTACCTGTTCATCGCGCCGCAACTGGCCGGGACCGTGCTCTTCGTGCTGGTCCCGCTGGTGCTGGTGGTCTGGTACAGCCTGCACGAGTGGAACGTGCTGGCCGACACCTTCGACTTCGTCGGCGGCGAGAACTATCGGCAGCTCGCCGCCGACCCGAAGCTGCCGGGTGTGCTCGGGGCGACCGCGCTCTTCTCGATCGGGCTGGTGATCCTCAACCTGTCCCTGGCGCTGCTGCTCGCGGTGCTGCTCAACCAGCGCCTGCGCGGGACGACCTTCTTCCGGATCGTGTTCTTCTCGCCGGTGGTGGTGTCGCTGGTGGCCTGGACCATCGTGTGGGGCTTCATGCTCCAGCAGAACGGCGGCATCAACAGCCTGCTGGGCGGCGCCGGCCCGAACTGGCTCCGTGAAGGCGGCACCGCGATGGTGTCGGTGATCGTGGTTCAGGTCGTCAAGAACGTCGGCCTCAACATGGTGCTGTTCCTGGCCGCCCTGCAGGGCGTACCGCACGATCTGTACGAAGCCGCGCGGATCGACGGAGCCCGGCCGACGACGATCTTCACCCGGATCACGCTGCCGCTGATCAGCCCGACCATCCTGCTCACGTCGATCATCACGGTGGTCGGGTCGCTGCAGGTCTTCGCGCAGATCGCGGTGCTGACCCAGGGCGGCCCGGGAACGTCGACCACGGTCCTCGTCTACTACCTCTACCAGCAGGCGTTCCAGTTCCACGCGTTCGGTTACGGCGCCACCCTCTCGGTGCTGCTCTTCCTGATCGTGCTGGCGCTGACCGTGGTCCAGTGGCAGCTGCGCAAGAAATGGGTCTTTCATGAAAGCTAGGGTCATTTCGTACGGTCTGCTGTGCCTGTTGTGCGTACCCTTCGTCTTCCCGACCTGGTGGATGGTCACCTCGTCGCTCAAGCCGAACGCCGACATCTTCGCCTTCCAGCTCTGGCCGGAACGGCCGTCACCGCAGGCGTGGCGCGACGTCTTCACCCTGCAGCCGTTCGCCGAGCAGTACGTCAACTCGGCCTACATCGCCCTGGTGGTCACGCTCGGCACGCTCGTGGTGTCGTCGATGGCCGGGTACGCGTTCGCCCGCATCCGGTTCCGCGGCCAGAACCCGCTCTTCCTGGTCGTGCTGACCGGCCTGCTCATCCCCAGCGAGGTGACCATCGTCCCGCTGTTCCGGATGTTCAACGCGGCCGGCCTGGTCGACACCCACTGGCCGCTGATCCTGGTGCCGATCTTCGGCGCGCCGAGCGTGCTGGCCACGTTCATCATGCGGCAGTTCTTCGTCACGCTGCCGGGCGAGCTGGAGGAGGCGGCGCGGATGGACGGCCTCGGCCGGCCCGCCATCTTCCGTCGCATCGCGTTGCCCCTGGCACGCCCGGCGCTCGGCGCGGTGGCCGTCTTCACCTTCCTGCACAGCTGGAACCTGTACCTCGAGCCGATCGTGTTCATCAGTTCCAAGAACCGCTACACGCTCCCGCAGGCCCTGACCCAGTTCACCGACGCGTACCAGGGTCCGTTGTGGAACGTGCAGCTCTCCGCGGCCTCGATGACCGCGATCCCGGTGCTGATCGTGTTCGTGATCGCTCAGCGCCAGTTCATCGAGGGACTGGCGCACACCGGGTTGAAGGGGTGATCACACCGCGGCGGCGAGTGTGACGATCAGGGCGGCGGTGCCCAGGACGAGGACGGCGGTGTGCCGCCAGGCCGTCCGGCGGGTGGTCTTGACCGCGCGCCGGACGTCGCGGTGTTCCCGCCAGGCCGCATGGGTGCGGCCGGCTCGATAGCCGAGGACCAGCACGGTCGCGACGGTGATCAGAGATGCGAGGCTCACTGCGGAACTCTGGTGGTGCGGCATGGCCAACCCCCTTGAGACGCGTAGCGGCTTTCGAGTCAGTGTGAGGTCTGCCTGTGGCCATTACCAGGGGATTGATCGTTCTAAAAGGCCATAAAAACCCCGCTCGGGTACGACCGTTATGTCGCTAATCTGACTCGTCGCCGCCGCGGCAGCCGGCCGGGGTGGCCGGCCGGGGTGGCCGGCCGGGGTGGCCGGCCGGGGTGGCCGGCCGGGGTCTGCCGGCCGGGCCGGCCGGAGCCTCAGTCGGCGGTCGGGGGCTGGGCCGGGACGCAGATCTCGACCGCCTCGGGGACGACCTTGACCGTCAGGTGCTTGGCCTTCTCGCGGGCGCCACCGTCGAGCTCGTACTCGAGCTTGCCGGCCAGCTTGATGTCAACCTTGCGGGCCCGGGTCATCCGGACGAACGGGGACGAGTCGGAGCGGCCGACGGCCATCGTGCCCAGCGCCCGGGCCCACTGCAGCGCGCCCTGGGCGGTGGCCACGCCGACGTCGAGCCAGCCGTCGTCCGGCTTGGCGTCGTCGAAGGCGTGGATGCCGCCGGTGATCGTGCCGACGTTGCCGATCAGGACGCAGGACGCCTCGTCGTCGAACCAGGGCGTGCCGTCCACGGTCACCGTGGCCCGCGGGGCCGCGCCGTTGACGTGGCGGAGGCCGGTCCAGACGTAGGCCAGCTTGCCGAGCCGGTCCTTCAGGTTGCGGTCGGCGTCGCGGATCATCGCGCCGTCGAAGCCGACGCCGGCCATCACCGCGAAGTGTTCGCCGTTCAGCTTGCCGAGGTCGACCTTGCGCCGGTGGCCGGTGAACGCGACCTCGACCGCGCCGGGCAGGTCGGCCGGCACGCCCAGGTTGGTGGCCAGCAGGTTGCCGGTGCCGGCCGGGATGATCGCGAGCGGCGTGGACGAGCCGGCCACCACGTCGATGGTCCGCTGCACCATGCCGTCGCCACCCCAGACGACCAGCAGGTCGACGTCTTCCTTCAGGGCCTCGCGGACCCGCTTCGGCGCCTTCTTGCTCTTCGGCACCTCGTACCAGAGCAGCTCGTCGACGCCCTGGTCGGTGATCCGCCGCCGCAACTCGTCGAGGCCGCCGCCCAGGGTCTTGCGGGCATGGGCGACAACCGCGACCTTTCGTGGTGTTCGCATGGGACGGCCGTTTACCCCGGAACGGTGGAACCTACTCAGCTCACCGTCTGGCGCATGCGCTGCTCGGCGGCGGCGCTGCGGATCACCATGAGGCGGAGCTCCAGCTCGTCGGAGACCATCTGGGCCAGATGTTCCAGCGCGCGGAGCTGCCTCGGCGAGGCGTCGCGCGGCCGGTTGTCGATGACGTTGACGGTGCCCAGGCGGTAGCCGTCCTGGGTACGGATCGGCGCGGCGGCGTAGAAGCGCAGGCCGAGCTCGCCACGGACCAGCGGGTGCTCGAGGGTGCGCGGGTCGACGGCCGCGTTGTTGATCACATAGACGCCGTCCCGCTGGACGACCGACGCGCACAGGCCGGGCTCGTTGCCCACCTGGCGTACGCCGACCAGCCCGTGACACGCGGCCAGCCACACCCGGTCCTGCTCGACCAGGGACACCGTGGCGATGGGGGTGTCGAAGATGGCGCCGGCCACGAACGCGATCCGGTCGTACGCGTCCTCCACCGGCTGATCGACCAGCCGGTAGCGCCGGACGGCGGCCAGCCGGGCCTTCTCCTCCGGGCCGACGGCGTCGAGGTACTCATAGGCACTCGAGGACACCGGGCTGCTGTTGGTCATTCGGTGCACCCCCTACGCAAAGGTCTCTCCTGGTCACCGTGAGCTTAGTGACTGTGCGGGGGAGGATCGCAATGCCCTCGACCGGCCGAATCGGCCCGGATCGGCCCGGGCCGGGGGAAAGTCGCACAGCGAGTGAGTTCTGTCCGATCCGGGTGGTGGGCAGATCGGCCGTCAGCCGCTACCGTCGGGCACGCCCGTTCCGTCGCCCCGGGACGCGGTGCAGCGCAGCGCGACGCTGCGGCGACACAGCGGTACTCAGCTAACGCCGCGCGTCAAGAAGTGAGTAGTATTCGCCTGCCCCGCCGCGCATATCGGTGCAGATGGATGATTAGCGATCATTCACCTGCGGGACCCAATGCCCCCCACGGCCCCGACTTCCGCCCCCCGGAGGAACGTTGCTCGTCGCCACTGCCGAACCTTTAGAAATTCTTGTGTCCGCGTTGATCCCTGCTGGGCGCCCCACCCGTAAAGAGGGTGAAGGGGAAAGCACCGGCAGGAGGAATCGATGCATGCGTCAGTCATGGAGCGACGTGCGCCGAGCGAGGTGCACGGCATGACGGGACGGGGTTCCGGTGGTCGGTGGCAGGCTCTCGACGGAGGTCGTGGTGCGGAGAATGATGGTTCGGTGATTCCCCGACAGGCACCCCGGCACGAGGCGGCGGCCGGCGCGGATCATGAGGACACGCTGGTCCGGATGCTCTACGAAGAGCATGCCGGCCCGCTCCTGATGTTCGTGCTGAGGCTCACCGGCGGCGACCGGCAACGCGCCGAGGACATCGTGCAGGAAACCCTGCTGCGGGCCTGGCGCAACGCACACCGGCTCGGCGCCCAAGGACAGCAGTCCCTGCGGCCCTGGCTGGTCACGGTGGCGCGGCGGATCGCGATCGACGATCACCGCAGCACCAGCGCCCGCCCCCCGGAGACGTACGACCGCGAGCTGGAGAGCTTTCCGAGCACCGCGGACGACACGGATCGGGTGCTGCAACTGATGACGGTCACCGACGCGCTGAAGACGCTCAGCCAGTCGCATCGGGAGATCCTCGTCGAGACGTATTTCCGCGGCCGGACCGTTCCGGAAGCGGCGGAGGTGCTTGGCCTGCCGTTGGGGACGGCCAAGTCACGCGTGTACTACGCACTGCGGGCTCTGCGTACGGCCCTGCAGCAGCGGGGGGTGACGGAATGACACAGGAACAACACTTCGACGTGGCGGCGTACGCGCTCGGGGTGCTCGACGAGCACGACGCCAGCCGCTTCGAGGACCATCTCATCGACTGCCCGGCCTGCGCGGTCGAACTGGAGTCCTTTCTCCAGGTCGCCGACATCCTGGCCGACGTCGACGCCGACTCGCTGGTGGCCACCGAGGAGTCCCGCAAGGACGGCCTCGTCCTGAAGAAGATGATCCGCACGGTCAGCGGCGAGCGGCGCAAGGCGAACAGCCGGCGGCTCTTCTCGCTGGCCGCGGCGGTGGTCATCTTCGCGATGCTGTCGGTCGGCGCGCTGTTCGCCGGCGCCCGGTGGCTGGCGCCCGACAAGGGGCAGAATCCGGCCGTCACCGCCGGTGGCCCGAGCAAGCTCGACCCGCTTCCGCTGAGCCAGGGTGGCGGCGGCATCGGCGGCACACCCCTGGCCGGCGACCTGATCGGCAGCACCGACGCCCGCAGCGGCGTACGGCTGGACGCCGGTCTCGAGACCAAGGACCTGGGCACCCAGGTGCAGTTCGCGGTCTCCAACATCAAGGGGCCGAAGATCTGCCAGCTGGTCGCGATCAAGACCGACGGCAGCCCCGAGGTCCTCTCCAGCTGGAAGGTCGGCGAGAAGGGCTGGGGTACGGCCGAGCGCCAGGAGCCGCTGCTGATGACCGCGGTCACCGCGCTGCCCAAGGAGTCGATCGCGCACCTCCAGGTGCAGGAGGTCGCCGCCAACGGCGCCCCGACCAAACTGGTCACCGCTCCGTAACACCACGCAGTTCCACGAGGCCCGGCCGTCCATTCGGCCGGGCCTCGCTGCATTTCCGCGCGGCCGGACCGGCGCTATACGGATGCGATGGCAGTTCGGTTCAAACAAAAAACAAAGAAAAATGAGCCACCGGAGTTCAACCTCTCGCGGGCGCCCCGCGTACTACTGCGCGGAAAAGGCAGTCAGAACACAGACGGTGGAGGACCCCCGTGACACCGGAGAAGCGAAAGTTTATGGTCGTCGGCGCTGCGATGGCAGCGGCGCTCACGCTCCCAGGCTGCGCCCCGGCCGGTTACAACTCGTCGGCCACCGACGGCAGTGGCCTGCAGCCGGCGGCCAACGCGGTCGACGCGACGCCGGAGCCGACCGGAGAGCCCACGGGCGAGCCGACCGGCGAGCCGACCGCGGAGCCCACGTCGACCGCGGACAAGGCGGGCAAGCTGGCCGGCGACGACGTCACCAGCGAGCTGACCGGCACCTCGGTCAAGCGCATGGGCAAGGTCGTGGTGAACCAGGAGGGCATGGTCCTCTACCGCTTCGACGACGACAAGAACAAGCCGGCCGCGAAGACCAACTGCGAGGGCGACTGCGCCGCCATCTGGCCGCCGGCCATCACCGAGGACGGCAAGCCCGAGATCAAGGGCGTCGACTCCAAGCTCGTCGGCACGGTCACCCGCAAGGACGGCAGCAAGCAGCTGACCATCGACAAGTGGCCGGTCTACACCTACATCGGCGACAAGAAGGCCGGGCAGTGGAAGGGCCAGAACGTCGGTGGCAAGTGGTTCGTGATCGAGCCCACCGGCAAGAAGAACCTCACCTGCCTCCCGCCGGTCTCCAAGCCGGTCGCACCGCCGTCCTCGGACGACAAGGGCGATGCGGGAGCCGCGGACGGTGGCGCCGGATCGAGTGATTACAGCTACTGAGCGTGACAATCGGGCATCGTCCGAACGGATGATGCCCGAGGGTTCAAAAGAGATTCATAAATCTTTTTTAGGCCGCACCTAAGTGTTCCGCATTTCTCCTCATCGGGATTGCGAAACATCGATCAGAACTCATAACGTTCTCCCCGGAATTCCAATCGGAGGTGTTTCAGAGATGATTGCCGCACGCTTGCCCCGCCGGCTCGTTCGCTGGCTCGTGAGCATTTCGGCAATGGTCCTGGCGCTACTGTCGGTGCCCGTCACGGCACAGGCCGCGGACGCGCCGATTCCGATCCCGTCGAGCAGCGGACTGTCGGACAAGGGCACCGGCGAGGTCTCGGCCGCTGACCGTGACTTCGTCGTCAAGGTGCGGCTGGCGGGCCTCTGGGAGATCCCGGCCGGGAACATGGCGGTCGAGAAGTCGAAGGACAAGCGGGTGCAGGCGGTCGGCAAGGCGATCGCCGCCCAGCACGTCACCCTCGACAAGCTGGACATCTCGGTGGCGAAGAAGCTGGGCCTGGCCCTGCCGGCGGTGCCGAACGACCAGCAGCAGGGCTGGCTGGCCGAGATGGAATCCGCCAACAGCACCACGTTCGACCAGATCTTCATCGACCGGCTGCGGGCCGCACACGGAAACATCTTCCCGGCGATCGGGACGATCCGCTCCAGCACCCGTAACGACTCGGTGCGAAAGCTGGCACAGGAGGCCAACCAGTTCGTCATGACCCACATGACGCTGCTGGAGAGCAGTGGGCTCGTGCAGTACGGCGCGCTGCCCACAGCGCCCCCGCCGGCGGCACAGAAGGGCCCGGTCCCGGTGGACCAGCAGATGCTGGTCGCCGCGGGCTCCGGAGGCGTCACCGGCGTGAACACGTCAGTGATCTTGATGGTTCTGGCGGTGGCCCTAGTCGCCGGTGTCATCACCACGATGCGCATCCTCCGAGCCAGGTAGGAGCGTTCAGCGGTACCCGACCTGGCCAGCCGACCAGGCCGCACGTATCACCCCTCGGCCGGCACCCACCGCCGCCACGTGTGTTGAAGAAAGGTGTTCCTCAGATGCGAAGGTCTCAGTACCGGCGCGCAACCAAGGGCCCGAAGTGGCTCAACGGGAAGCGGCGCCTGATCGCTGCGGCCGCCACCATCGTGGCGTTCGGTGCAATCGTCACGGTCACCCAGGTGTCGGACGCGTCCACCAAGAAGTCCACCGACCGGGCCCTCGCCGCCTGCGACCGGATCCAGGCCCCGCGGCCGTCGAAGCTCTCCACGACGGGAAAGAAGGGCACCTACAAGGACAAGAACGGTGTGACGCAGCACGCTGACGACGGCAGTGAGGCGCCCAGCACCCAGACGCTGCGCGACAAGTGCCGTAAATGGGTGATGCAGAACGCCGGCAACAACAACGGCGGTGGCAACAACAACGGTGGCGGCGCCCAGCCCTCGCCGGGCCAGAGCGGCCAGCCCAACGCCGGTAACGGCGGCAACAACGGTGGCGGCGGCAACAACGGCGGCAACAACGGCGGCAACAACGGCGGCGGCCAGACCCCGCCGAACAACGGCCTCGACGTCCTGGCTCAGAACTGCGACAACAGCCAGCTCCAGCCGCACACCGGTTTCCAGGAGGGCAACCGCTGCATCTCCACCGCGTTCGGTGAGGTCGGCACGGAGGGGAACAACCCGACCCTGCTGATCGTCGATCACCCCGACCAGGTGGATGTCGGCCAGCCGTTCACCATCAAGGTGAGCACCCGCAACCTGATCCGCGACCGGTTCCTCGGTGCCGCCGCGGGTGGTTACTACCTCGAGAGCTCGGTCCTGCAGAACGGCCTCCAGCGCGGCCACTTCCACACCGCCTGCCGCAGCCTCGCGAACGAGACAGAGGCTCCGGACCCGGCGCCGGCGCCCGAGTTCTTCGTGGCGACCGAGGACAAGAAGGGCGGCGCGACTCCGGACGTGGTCGACATCAACGTCCCGGGCCTGCCCAAGGCCGGCGTCACCCAGTGCTCCTCGTGGTCCGGTGACGGTTCGCACCGCATCCCGATGATGCAGCGCGCCAACCAGACTCCCAGCTTCGACTCCTTCCGGATCCAGGTGGGTGGCAACGGCGGCGGCAACGGTGGCGACCAGGGTGACCAGGGCGGCGACCAGGGTGACCAGGCCGGCGACCAAGGTGACCAGGCCGGTGACCAGGCGGGCGACCAGCAGGCCGCCGACCAGGGTCAGCAGCAGCAGAACGGCCGTCGGCGCGGCTGAGGCCGGGCCTGACCACAACTGAACACGCGGAGCGCTGTCGCAACCCCGGGACTACGAACCCCGCGGCCGGACGTGGCCTTGAGCAAGCCACGTCCACCGCTGCGGGGACCCCCCATCGGAACCCCGGACCGCCGTCCACCCCCCTGAGGACGGCACCTGCGGCAGTCGGCCCGGACAAGGAAACGGCTGACGAAAGGAGGCGCGGGACCAAGGTCGGGCCGAGCACTCAGCTCCGGCACCGGCGACGCGGACCAACTCGGGTGTTCGCGCTCGCCCCCCGATGGCCCTGACTGGGAGCGCAGTCAGGGCCATCGGCATATCCGGAGGGGTGTGGCACAGTGTCTCGGGTGAGCGCACAGGTGACCCGGCGGCTGGCTCTGCCGGAGCGGTACCACCTGGCCGGCACGCTGTCGTCACTGATCGCGACCAAGGGCGATCCCTGCGTACGCCTGGAGGGCAGCGAGTTCTGGCTCGCCGCGCGTACCCCCGAGGGAAGCGCGACCCTCCACCTGGCCCGCACCGGCGCCGAGCTGAACGCGACCGGCCACGGGCCGGGAGCGGCCTGGATCGTCGAACGCGCCGACGCCATCGCCGGACTGCGCGACGAGGTGGACGAGTTCACGGCCCTGGCGGCGCGCCACCCGCTGATCGCGCGGCTGGCCAAGACCTTCGCCGGGGTACGCATGCCGGCCAGCGGCCTGCTCTTCCACCGGGCGCTCCGGGCCGTGCTCGAGCAGAAGGTCACCGGCAAGGAGGCCCACCGGGCCTACCGCGCCATGGTCCGGCACTTCGGCGAGCCGGCGCCGGGACCGGGCGGGCTGACCCTGCCGCCCGAGGCGGCCGCGGTGGCGGCCACGCCCTACTGGGTCTTCCATCCGTTCGGCGTCGAGCAGCGGCGCACCCAGGCCCTGCTGCGCGTCGCGGCGGTCGCCGACCGGCTCGAACGATGCGCGGACAGCGCCGAGGCCACGCGACGGATGATGGCCTTGCCCGGCATCGGGGTCTGGACGGCGGCCGAGACGGTGCGTACGACGTACGGCGACGCGGACGCGGTGAGCGTCGGCGACTACCACATCCCCAACACGGTGGCCTGGGCGCTGGCCGGCGAGGCGCGTGGCACCGACGACCGGATGCTGGAGCTGCTCGAACCCTTCCGCGGCCACCGCGCCCGGGTCTGCGACCTGCTCGCCTCCGGTGGCATCGGCGCGCCCCGCTTCGGCCCGCGCATGCCGGTCCGCTCCTTCGCCCGCTTCTGACGCTCGCCGCGCGGCGGGCGGGTTTGGCGACCTTCGAGATACGGCTTCGGTACGGTGTGCCCTTCGTGACCCTCTTTCGCGGGATGTGTGTCTGATGGGTGGAACGGGCGGCGAGATCGTCCTGGTGCTCGTGCTGGTGCTGGTCAACGCCGCGTTCTCGGGCAGCGAGATGGCCCTGGTCCAGCTCCGCGAGAGCCAGATCCAGCGGCTCGAGCGGCAGTCCCGGCGCGGCCGGGTGCTGGCCCGGCTCTCCCGCGACCCCAACCGGTTCCTGGCCACCATCCAGATCGGCATCACGCTGGCCGGCTTCCTGGCGTCGGCGGCCGCCGCGGTCTCCCTCTCCCAGCCGCTGGTCGAGCCGCTCGGCTTCCTCGGCGACGCCGCCCAGCCGACCGCGATCGTGCTGGTCACCATCGTGCTGACCTTCATCACGCTGGTGTTCGGCGAGCTGGCGCCCAAGCGCATCGCGATGCAGCGGGCCGAGGGCTGGGCGATGCTGGTCGCGCGTCCGCTGGACGTGCTGTCGGCGGTTTCCCGCCCGGTCGTGTGGCTGCTCGGCATCACCACCGACCTGGTGGTCCGGCTGGCCGGCGGCGACCCGAAGGCCAAGCGCGAGGAGGTCAGCACCGAGGAGATCCGCGACATGGTCGCCGCCCAGCAGGAGTTCTCGGCCGAGCAGCGGACCATCATCAGCGGCGCCTTCGAGATCGCCGACCGGATCCTCCGGGAGATCCTGGTGCCCCGCCGCGACGTGCTCAGCCTGCCCACCGGCACGCCGGCCAACGAGGCGCTGAAGCTGCTGATGGGCAGCGGCCACTCCCGGGCGCCGGTGGTCGGCCCGGCCGGGCTGGACGACGTGATCGGCGTGGTCCACCTGCGCGACCTGGTCGAGGCCACCGGCCCGGTGGACGGGGTGGCCCGGCCCGGCCTCTTCCTGCCCGAGACGCTGCGGGTCTCCGACGCGCTGCGTCAGATGAGGGGGGAACGCCAGCAACTGGCCATGGTGGTCGACGAGCGGGGCGCCATCGACGGCATCCTCACGATGGAGGACCTGGTCGAGGAGATCGTCGGCGAGATCTACGACGAGACCGACCGGGACGTGGAGGCGGTGGTCCGCGAGGACGACGGCGCCCTGCTGATGGCCGGCTCGTTCCCGATCCACGACCTGCCCGACCTCGGGTTCGACGGCGGCTCCCACGAGGACGCCGACTACACCACGATCGCCGGCATGGTGCTGGCCGCGCTCGGCCACATCCCGACCGCGCCGGGCGAGGTGGTCGACCTGTCCGAGTTCACCGCCGAGGTGGTCGAGGTGACCGGCCGGGCGATCACCCAGGTGCGGCTCCGCGCGGTCGAGCGCCCGGCCGAGGACGATGACGATTAGGGCCGTGCGCCCGTTCTGAGGAGCCGGAACTCGCGGCGCCGGAGCAGCCTGAGCACCAGGGCGGCCGGGTTGCCGAAGGCGCGCAGGCCGGCGTCGGCCGGGAAGTCCTCGATGGCGCTGATCTCGTGCTCGGCCCCGCGGTCGAGCACCACGCAGCGGCCGGCCGCGACGACGTTGCGGTACCAGGCGACCTCGGGACCGTAGGTCAGCTCGGCGACGAAGTCGTCACCGGCGCGGGCCAGGATCAGCGGGGTCTCGTACACCTTGCCGGTCTTCCGGCCCACGTGCCGGACGATCGAGAAGGGACCGACGCCGGCTCGGGCCATCCGCGACGTACCCCGGTTGAGGGTGTTCTTGAGGATCGTCAGCCAGACACGCTGTGCCTTGCCCGTCACGGTGGCCTCCTCGAACTCAACGTTCGATGAATTCGCCTAGCGGGATCAGCCTAGCGCCGGCCGTCCGCCGTGGACAGGGCCAGAGCGCGGTGCAGGACGCGGGCGTCGCCGAGCATGCCGCGGAGGCGACGTTCCAGGCCGGCGATCGGGATCAGGTTCTGGGGCGCCCGGGGGTCCTTGTAGGCCGACGAGGCGAACCGGGGGACGGTCACGGCGGCCACGTCGGCCAGCTCGATCGCCTCCTCCACGGTCAGGTCGGGCGAGCACTCCAGGCGGACGATGCCGCCCCACGGCGCGCCGCTGCCGCCGGGCAGGCGGAGGTACCAGGTCCAGGCGCCCCACATCGAGCCGAGCTTGAACAACGGCGTGCGCCGGCCGGGCAGCAGGCTGGTCACCACGCCGGTGAGCTGGGCCGACAGGTATTGGCGCTGCTGGGTCTTGACGTACCCGACGGTCCGCGGAAGCTGGCGGCGGCTGCGCAGCGGGCCGTCGACCACCAGCAGGTCATCGTCCTCGCGGGCGGCCGACGAGATCTCGATCTCCAGCTCGGTGAGCGGCGCCTGCACGGCCGCGGGCAGCTTGCTGACCTCGCCGGCGCCGCTGATCCGGCGGACCGTGTAGCTGACCGAGCCGGCCTGCACATCGGACGCGGACGGGCTGGCCGTGAACAGGCCGCGGCCGACCCGGGCGCCGGGCAGCAGCGTGGCGACGCCGTTGGCCAGGTCGCAGCGGACCACCCCGGCGCCGTACGAGGCGGCCAGGCCGGCGTACGACGTGCCGTCCTCCTCCCGGGTCCAGAGCAGGGCGTCGTTGCGCCGGACGCCGTCGACCAGCAGCACCACGGCCGGCCGGCGCGCGCCCCGGTCGGGGTCGATCGGGGCCCACTGGTCGTCGGGCACCTCGTGGTGGGTCTCGACCTGGGCGGTGCTGGGTGAGGCCGGGCCGTCCCCGCCGTCGCCCTCGAACGCGGCGCCGTAGGACGGATCCCACGAGTCGACGTACATCGTGGTCAAAGGCCGACCCTTTCCACGTACGCGGTTCGCGCGTCCTTGTGCACCTCGAACCGCACCGGGATCCGTTCGGCCAGCGCCTGCACGTGGGTGACCACCCCGACCATCCGGTCGCCCCGCGCGGCCAGATTTTCCAGGGTCGCCGCGACCACGTCGAGGGTGGCGGCGTCGAGCGTGCCGAAGCCCTCGTCGAGCATGATCGACTCGAGGCTGGCGGCGGTAGCCGACATGCCCGCGAGCTGCTCGGACAGGGCCAGCGCGAGGGCCAGCGAGGCCTGGAACGTCTCGCCGCCGGAGAGCGTGCGCACGCCGCGGCGCAGGTCGGCGTCGAAGTGGTCGACCACCCAGAAGTCGCCCTTCTCGTGCATCAGGTCGTACTGCCCGCCGGTCAGGTCGCGCAGGATCCCCGAGGCGCCGTCGACCAGCAGGTCGAGCGCCTCCTCGAGCAGCCAGCGCTCGAAGTTGTTGGCCCGCAGGTGCCCGGCCAGGGACTTGGCCACCCGGGACTCGCGGGCCAGGCCGGCCCGCTGCTCGGTGAGCTCGCGGGCCTGTTCCCGCCGGTCGACCAGCCGCTGCCAGCCCGCCCCGGCCCGCTCGGCCGCCACCGCGGCCGAGCGGATCAGATCGGAGTCGTCGCCGCGGGGCGCAGGGACACCCGCCTCGACGAACAGCGCGGCGATGGCGTCGAACGAGGCCTGCACGGCGTCGTGGGCCGAGGCGACGGCCTCTTCGGCCGCGGTCAGCGACTGCGTCCGCTCGGCCCGCTCGGCGGCGGCCCACTCGACCAGCGTGGCCCAGGCGCGGGCCAGGTCGTCACGGTCGGCCGGCGGCGGCCCGTACCGCGCCACCGCGTCGCGCGTCGTGTCGAAGGCGCGCCAGGCCGACCGCTGCTCCTCCTCGGCCGCCGCCACCGCACGCTGGGCCTTCCGCTGCGCCTCCCGCGTGGTGCGGACCTGGACGCCCGCCTCCTCCAGCCGCTTCTGGAGCCGGGTCAGCTCGGCCAGCCGCTGCTCGACCGCCGCGACACCGGGCGAGTCGGCCACCACGGTGCGGACCTCGGCCAGCCGGGCCATGTGATGTTCCAGCTGGGCGCGCTTGCGCTCGAGGTTGCTCTCCAGCTTGCGGGCCACCGCGTCACGCTGTTTCCACGCCGCCTCGGCCACCTCGGACGCGGCCCGGGCGGCCTTGCCGGTGGCCTCGGCCGCCTGCACCGCCGAACCCTCGGGCATCGAGGGCACGTCGGCGACGGACTGCTCGCACACCGGGCAGTGGTCGCCGGCCCGCAGGTGAGCCCGCAGGGCCACGGCCCGGTCGAGTTTCTGCGCCTCGGTGTAGTCGGCCCGCGCCTGCTCGAGCAGCTGGGTGGCGCCCACGTGGGCGGAGTGGGCCAGCTCGACGGCCGCGGCGGCGTCTTTGGACTCGACCTCGGCCACCTGCACCTCGCCGGCGAACCACTCGGCCTGACCGGTCAGCCGGTCGAGCTCGGCGTGCCGGTCGAGGAGCAGCTTGAGCGAGCCGGGGTCACCGGCCGCGGTCAGCTCGCCGCGGATCTTCTCCTCACGCTCCTCGGCCCCCCGGACCGCGTCGGCCGCCGCGGTCGCCGTCTCGCGGGCGTCGGCCACCGCGGCCAGCAGCCGGGCGCTGCCGTCGGGTGTGCGTACCCGGGTCAGCGTGGCCACCTCGGCCCGCAGCGCGTCACGGCCCTGCGCCGCCGTGGCCTCGCGCTGCCGGATCTCGCGCAGGCCGGGCACCGCCGCCTCGACCGCCGCGGTCAGCTCGCGCATCCGGGTCAGCTCGGCCTCGGCCGCCGTGACCGCCTCGTCGTCGGCGTCGGCCAGCCCCTCCAGCAGCTGCTCGATGGTGCCCAGCTTGGCCTCGGCCGTCGTCGCCCGCCCGGCCGCCCGCTGCTGCACCTCTTCGTAGACGTGCAGGCCCAGGAGGTTGACCAGGATCTGCTGGCGGGTGGCCGGCTTGGCGTGCAGGAAGTCGGCGAACTGGCCCTGCGGCAGCACGACGCAGCTGGTGAACTGCTCGTACGGCAGACCCACGGCGTCGATCACCGCGCGGTCCATCTCGGCCGGGGTGCCGGCCAGCACCTCGCCCAGGTCGTCCAGGCTCATGCCGGTGTCGAGCCGGGACACGTCGAAGCCGGCCGGCATCAGCTGGAGGCCGGCGCCGCTGGTCTTGACGTTGCCCCGGCCGTCGCGGCGCACCACCCGGGTCGCGACGTAGCGGTCGCCGGCCGACTCGAAGACCAGCCGGACCCGGGCCTCGGTGGCCGACGGGGCCAGGGCGTTGACGATGCCGCGGGCGCCGCCCCAGCGCGGGACGGTGCCGTAGAGCGCGAAGCAGATGCCGTCGAGCACCGTCGACTTGCCCGAGCCGGTCGGGCCGACCAGCGCGAAGTAGTCGGCGTCGGTGAAGTCGACGCTGGTCTCGTCGCGGAAGACGGTGAAACCGGCCATGTCCAGTCGCAGGGGCCTCATTGAGTCGAGCTCACTTCGTCGTAGAGCTGGTCGAACAGGTCACGGACGCCGTCCTCGGGGGTGCCGCGGCTGTCCAGGTAGTCGCCGAAGAGCTGGCGGGGGGTGCGGCCCTGGCGCTGGGCCTGGGTGCTCTTGCGGTCGGGCACCATGTCGGGGTCGATGCGGACCTCGAGCGCGTTGGGCAGCATGTCCTGGACGTCCTCCCGCAGGCCGGCCCGTGGGGTCTCCCGCACGAAGACACGCAGCCAGGCCTCCGGAAGGTTCACCTTCGACAACTGTTCCAGGGTCCCCCGGACCGTACGCAGCACCTTGGCCGAGGTCACCGGCACGTCGCGGACCCGGGCCGCCTTGTCCGGGGAGACGTCGACGATCGAGACGCCGCAGACGTTCTCCTCCTCGCCGAAGTCGATCGCCAGCGGGCTGCCGCAGTAGCGCACCGGGCACGGCCCGATCACCTGCTGGGTGCGGTGCAGGTGGCCCAGGGCGACATAGTGGGCGTTGGCCGGGAAGACCGTGGCCGGCACGGCGTAGCCCATCACCGTGTGGGCCTCACGCTCGCCGCCGCCGGCCGACGCGCCGACCACGGTCAGGTGGGCGGTCAGCAGGTTGACCAGGCCGGGCTGGTCGAAGGTCTGGCTGAGGCGGGCGATCAGGCGGGCCAGATGATCGGCGTACGTCTGCTGGGTCTCGGCCGCGGTCAGCTCGTACATCTCGGCGGCCCGGATCGCGTAGCGCTGGGACAGGAACGGGATGGCCACCAGTTGCCAGCCGTCGCCGGTGATGAGCAGGTCGTCGGGGTTGCTGGACACCGAGCCGCGGACCGTGATGCCGGCCGCCTCGGCCCACGGCCGCAGCGCGTCGAGCGCCGGGCCGTTGTCGTGGTTGCCGCCGATCGCGACCACCTCGGCGCCGGTGCGGCGCAGCGCGGACAGGGCCCGGGTGACCAGCCGGGTCGACGCCGGGGTGGGCGCGGCCGAGTCGTACAGATCACCGGAGACCAGCACCAGGTCGGGTTCTTCCCGCTCGGCGATCGCGATGACCTCGGCGAGGACCTGCTTGTGCTCCTCCTCGCGGTTCTGACCCTTGAGGACCTTGCCTACGTGCCAGTCGGAGGTGTGGAGGATCCGCATCGGGCAACCTTATGAGGGTAGTAGTTCGAAGAACCTTAGAAGGGGATGTCGTCGTCGGCGGAACCGGCGCGGCCCACGACCGCGAACGGGTCGGCGCCCTGCACGATCGAGCGCATCGAGGCGGACGGGGGCGGGCCGGCCTCGGAGAAGCGCGTCGCCCAGGCCGGGAACGGGAACTCGACGCACAGCGGGACCGGGATGTCGGGCTGGTTGACGAACATCGTGCCGGGCCGGGCCAGCAGGGCGCGCTGGCGCATGGCGGGCGGCAGGAAGCCGTATTCCGGCCGGGACGCCTCGGCCGGGTCGAGCCGGCCGACCACCCGGATCGCCGAGTTGGTGACGATCCGCCGCTCGACCTCGCTGGCCGTCTGTTGCGCGCCGATCAGGATCACGCCCAGCGACCGGCCGCGCTCGGCGATGTCGAGCAGCACCTCCTTGATCGGCGAGGTGCCCTCGCGGGGCGCGTACTTGTTCAGCTCGTCGAGCACCACGAACAGCAGCGGCTTGCCGGTGCCCGACTTCTCCTTGTCGTCGAACTCGGTCTTCAGCGTCACGCCGACCACGAACCGCTGCGCCCGGTCGGGCAGGTTGTGCAGGTCGACCACGGTGACCTGGGCGCTCTCGGCGGTCTTGATCGCGTGCGGGCGGCGGGCGGCCAGGTCGCCGCGGATCAGCCGGGCCAGGTCGCGCTTGCTGCCGATCAGCCGGCGGGCGAACGCGTTGACCGTACCCATGTTGATCGCCGAACCGGCCCAGGTGGACCGGGTCTCGTCGTCGGTGAGCTGCTCGACGATGTGGTCGACGAGGTCGCCGTACGACCCGAGGCGGCGGCCGTCGATGCTGACGCCGCCCTCGGCCGGCACCGCGTGACGATGAAGGTGGGCGGTGACCGAGTGGACGACCATCGTGTACTGCTGGCGCTCGTCGTCGGCGTCGGCGAAGACGTAGGGCAGCAGCCGGTTGGCGCAGAACTCCTCGAGCGTCCAGTAGAACGCGTCGACCCCGGTCATGCGGCTGGTCACATCGGGCGTGCCGGACGAGTCGCCGACTCGCGGCGGGGCGTAGACCCGGACGTCGGGGAAGGCCGTCGCGGGCAGTTCCAAGAGCTTGTACGCCGCGATCGTCGGCTCGTCCAGGCGGATGTTCGGATGGTCGAGGAACAGCAGGTCTTCACCCTTGACGTTGAAGATCAGCGCCTTGGCGTTGGTGCCGTCGGCCCCGAGCTGGCCCGAGCGGAAGACCGAGTAGAGCAGGAAGGTCGCGAAGCTGGTCTTGGTGGCCACGCCGGAGATGCCGGAGATCGACACGTGCGCGCCGCGGGTGCCGTCGAGGAAGTCGGCGTTGAGGTAGACCGGCACGCCGTCGCGGCCGGTGCCCATCGGGATCCGCCGCTCCATCCGGTCGAAGTGGAGGGCGGCGTCGCGGGCCGCGCCGGACGCCCGGTGAACCACCGCGCCCGGCGCCGGCGGCACGTAGAACTCGGGGTCGACCCGGGTCGTGGTGATCTCGGCCGCCTCCTGGACCAGCGCGGGCAGCGTGCCGTCGGCGATCGCGAAGACATCCGAGTCGAACTGTGCCCCCTCGTGGCGCGCCCGCACCTGGGTGACCACCCCGGCGATCGTCACCGGCTCGCGGCCGGGCAGGTCGCGCCGGGTCACGACCACGTCGTCGAGCTGGAGGTAGCTGCCCGGGGTCACCGCCGTCCAGAACTCGAGCGGGGTGGCGTCGGCGGTGCCGAGCACACGGCCGACCGGGTCGCCTGGTGGGGTGGGGTCGTCTAACACGGGATCATGGTGCACCAGAGGTACGACAAATCGACGGACCCCACGTCGGTTGGCACCGACTTTCCACAACTTCTAGTGGTTGTCCACAGGTTTGTCCACAAGTACTTGCTTCCGCGCGTACCGGAGAAAGAGCTGGTCGCCGTCGGTCAGGAGGTGCCGCAAGGACATCTCGCGCGCCTCGGCCGGCGGTCCGGTCGCGATCCGGCCGGGCTCGCCGCCGGCCAGCCAGGGCGAGATCGTCAGGCACAGCTCGTCGACCAGGTCGGCCGCGATGAGCTGCCCGAACAGGCTCGGGCCGCCCTCACAGAGGATGTGCTCGGCGCCGCGTCGGTTCAGCTCGTCCGTCACCTGCGCCAGATCACCCACGGTCACCAACTCGGCCGGGAAGCGACCGGCGCCTTCCGCCGTGAACACGATCGGCGGGCGCGGGGCGTCGGTGAAGATCGCCTGGTCCGGGTCGAGATTCAGGGAGCGGGACAAGATCGCCATCAGGGGGTACGCGGTGAGCCCGTTCGCCGTCCGCCACTCCGGATCGGGGCGCAGGGCGTCGTAGTGCTCCGTGCGTACCGTATTGGCCCCCACCAGGAGCGCGTCGCACCCGGCCCGCAGCAGATCGAAGATCCGTTTGTCGCCCGGACCGCCCAGCGGGCCGGACCTGCCACCGACCGTGGCCGCGCCGTCCGCGCTGCTCACGAAGTTCATCCGCAACGTCGGCCGCTCGTAGGCGTAGCAGGCCCGGAGCGCCTCGTCATCCAGCGGATGGCCCGGGTCGGGCAGCAGCCGGCGGATCGGCGTCATGGGCCGGGCGGGCCCGTCACCGGCGGCACCGGCACCGGCGGCCGATGTTGGCAGTCGCACCACGAGCCGCCGCGGCAGTCGTCATGCCGCTTCTCCCGGCAGGCTCGGCAGATCACCGGCCCAGACTATGCCGTTCTCCGGACGGAAAGATGATAATGCCGGTGTGACCAGGCAGGCGCCCCGCTCCACCGTCGGCCGGCCCACGCTCGAAGAGGTGGCCGCGCTCGCCGGGGTCGGCCGTGGCACGGCCAGCCGGGTGGTGAACGGATCGGCGCAGGTCAGCCCCCGGGCCAAGGCCGCCGTGGAGGCGGCCATCAACCAGCTCGGCTACGTGCCCAACCGGGCCGCGCGGTCGCTGGTGACCCAGCGAACGGACGCGGTGGCCCTGGTCGTCTCCGAGTCGCAGGAGAGGGTCTTCGGCGAGCCCTTCTTCGCCGGCGTGCTGCGCGGCATCAACGAGACGCTGCTCGAGACGTCGCTGCAGCTCTGGCTGGCGATGGCGGCCACACCGGCGCAGCGGCAGCGGGTCGAGCACCACCTCACCGACCAGCACGTCGACGGGGTGCTGCTGCTCTCGCTGCACGACGACGACCCGCTGCCCGCGCTGCTCCGGGCCCGGGCCATGCCGTTCGTGCTGGGCGGGCGGCCCTCTTCGCACGACGATTCCGCCTTCGTCGACGTCGACAACGTGGGTGGGGCGACCCTCGCGACGGCCCATCTGCTGAGCCTCGGCGCGCGGCGGGTGGCGACCATCGCCGGGCCGCAGGACATGGCGGTCGGCCGCGATCGGCTCGCCGGTTACCGCGCCGCGTTGCCCGCCCACGCCGCCGAGGTGGTCCAGGTCGGTGACTTCAGTGAGGCGGGTGGGTACGCGGCCATGCGCGCGCTGCTGGCCTTCGACTTCGACGCGGTGTTCGCCGCCAGCGACCTGATGGCGGCCGGGGCGTTGCGGGCGCTGCGGGAGGCCGGGCGGGTGGTGCCGCTGGTCGGGTTCGAGGACGCCGACGTGGCCCGGCGGACCGATCCGCCGCTCACCACCGTGCACCAGCCGGTCGAGGAGCTGGGGCGCCGGATGGCCGCGCTGCTCATCGACCTGATCGCCGGGCGGGACGTGGTTTCGCACGTTCTGCTGGACACCCACCTGGTCCGTCGCGACTCCGCCTGACCGCTCATATTCTGTTCCCGACTTGTCCTTTGACGGTGGGGATACCGCGCCGCAACCGGTCGGAAATGCCGCGTTGGCACACTGGACGCTGTCGGTTGGCCGTTCTTCTTCCTGAGGGAGCTTGATGTTGCTGCGGGTTCGCGTCACTCTGCCGGACCGGCCGGGAGCCCTCGGGCAGGTCGCTCGGACGCTCGGCGTGGCCGGCGCCGACATCGTCCAGGTGGTGGTGCTGGAACGCCTCAGCGGCCGCGCGGTCGACGACTTCACCGTGGTCTGGCCCGGCGCCGCCCGCGTCGACCGGCTCCTGGCCGGGCTCGCCGCGATCCCCGGCGTCCAGGTCGACGGGGTGTGGAAGGCGATCGGCGCGCCCGTCTCCGGCGGGCACGACGCCGAACTGCTGGCCCAGGTGGCGGCCAACCGCGCCGACGGGCTGGCCACGGTGGTCGACGCGATGCCCGGGCTGCTCGCCGCCGACTGGGCCGCCGCCGTGGTGGTGCCGGCCGACTGGGCCGAGCGGGCCGGCGCGCCCCAGCCGCCGGTGCGTGAGCCGGCCATCGCCTACGCCAGCTGGCGCGCGCCCACCCCGCTGCGGCTCCCCGAGGTCACCCCGCTGCGGGCGCGCCCGATGACCGACCCCGACGGCACCAAGTACGCCGTGGCGCCGTTCGGCCGGGCCGGCCTCGTGCTGGTGCTGGCCCGGGACGACGACGCGTCCGGCGCCTTCCACACCACCGAGGTCGACCGGGTCGCCCAGCTGGTCCGCGCGGCCGCCGTCATCCTCGGCGACCGCCTCGACCAGGTCGGTGTGCCGCCGGTCGCATCGGTTGTGACTGACCCCTCATAACTCGGCCGGCTCCGGCAATGCCGGGGTAACACCGGCGCGGCAGGCTTAGATTCGTCTTTGTTCCGTCGTTCGAGTTCGTCGTTGGTCGAGTTCGTCGTTGGTTGAGTTCGTCGTTGGTTGAGTTCGTCTTTGGTTGAGGAGGCGAGCATGGCGTTGTGGCGGGTCCGGGCGACCGTTGACGATCGTCCCGGTTACCTCTCGGTGCTGACCGCGAGCCTGGCGCTCAAGTCGGTCAACATCCTGGCCGTTCAGGTGCACACCACCGAGGCCGGCGCGGTCGACGACTTCCTGGTCGACGCGCCCGACACGATGTCCGAGCGCGACCTGCTGGCCGCCGTCGAGCGCGGTCGCGGGCGCGACGCGTTCGTGGCCCGCGCCGAGGCGCAGGGCCTGGCCGACCCGCCGACCCGGGCGCTGGCGCTGGCCGGCCGCCTGGTGCACGACCCCGACGGGCTGGGCGAGGCGTTGGTCGGGCTGCTCGACGCGACCGAGGTCCGCTGGCGTCCGTCCGCCGGCTCTCCCGGCTCGCCCGCCTCCGGTTTCACCGCCGGGCCTCCCGCCTCCGGGTTCACCGCCGGGTGCATGACGCTCGCCGACCCGGCGGGCGGTGTCTTCGAGGTGTCGCGGCGGGCGCCCGACTTCACCCCCGCCGAGTTCGCCCGGGGCCAGGCGCTGATCGAGCTGAGCGGCGCCCTGCTGCGCCAGGCCGACACCCAGACCACGCTGTTGCTGCCGTCCGGCGACGAGTTGCTGATCCGGGTGGCCACCCCCGACGACACCGAGGCGGTCCTCCGCCTGCATGCCCGCTGCTCGGCGGCCGCCCGCGAGCTGCGCTACCCCGGCGGTGTCCCGTCCGACGCCCGGCTGCGCCAGCTGCTCGAGCCGATCGGCGGCCTCACCCTGCTGGCCCTGCACACCGACCCGCGCAGCGGCGAGGAACACGTCATCGCCACCGCGACCCTGCTGGCCGAGGGCGACCTGGGCGAGGCGGCGCTGCTGGTCGAAGACGCGTGGCAACGCCGGGGCCTGGGCACCACCCTGCTCCGCCGGCTGGTCACCTGGGCCGGCCGGGGCGGTTTCGCCGCGCTGGTCCTGCACGTGACCGCCGACAACACCGCCATGCTCCGCACCCTCCGCCGCCTGGGCAGCGGCGCCGCCGACCGGGACGGCTCCATGCTGACCGTGACCCTCCCCGTCCCCGGCGCCGACGTCCACGAGTCCCCGGTGACGTCGACCTGACGGGGCGATCAGTCGCGGATCAACTCGGCCGCCACGAGGTCCATCAGGAGGCCGTCGTGCCAGCCGGTGGGGTCGCGCTCGTACTGGCGCATGATGCCGACCGGGCGGAAGCCGACCTTCTCGTAGCAGCGGATCGCCGGGGTGTTGTCGGCCGCCGGGTCGATCACCAGGCGGTGGAAGCCCTCGTCGTCGACCAGGTGGGTGGCCAGGGTGCGGACGGCGTCGGTGCCTACGCCGCGGCCGTGCACGGCGGGGTCGACGAAGATGTCGATGCTGGCGTGGTGGTAGTCGGGGTCGTGCTCGGCCGCCCACTGGATCGCGCCGGCCACCCGGCCCTCCACCTCGATCGTGTAGAAGCCGGTCTCCTCGTCGGCGATCGACTCGCGGGTCTCGGCGGCCAGGTCGTCGCCGCGCCAGCGCGCCTTGACCTCGGGGGTCGACCGGATGCGGACCAGCTCGGCGACATCCGCCTCCTCGGCCAGGCGTAGCGTCACCAGGCGGCCGCGCAGCCGTGACCAGGTCATGCGCTCATCCTCGCAAGATCATGGCAGTGCCGTCCGAGCGACGGAAGGACGGCACACCGCGAAGGAGGCGCGGGGGAGAGGCGCCGCACAGTGCGAAGGGGGTTGGGCATCAGGAGTGGGAATCGCCGTGTTCGACGCAGGTGGCGGTCCAGCCGGTGGGGACCACCTGAACCTTCAGGCGGCGGCGGCACTGCGGACAGTAACGGGGTGGCTCCAGCCGGCGGGCCGCCGTACACGCAAGGTGGTCGCCCTTGGTCAGGGTCTCGCCGCAGCGGTCGCAATACGTGGTGGCGGGCGCGGTCACAGCGTGGCCGAGAGAGCCTTGACCGGCATCTTGAGCTCGGCCAGCAATTCGAGGTCGGCGGTGGCGGGGCGGCCCAGGGTGGTCAGGTAGTTGCCGACGATCACGGCGTTGATGCCGCCGAGCAGGCCGTCGCGCGTGCCTAGGTCGCCCAGGGTGATCTCGCGGCCACCGGCGTACCGCAGGATCGTTCTCGGCAGGGCCAGGCGGAACGCGGCGATGGCGCGCAGCGCGTCCTTGCCCTCGACGACCTCGCGGTCGCCCAGCGGCGTACCCGGACGGGGGTTGAGGAAGTTGAGCGGGACCTCGTGGGGGTCGAGGCGGGCCAGCTGCCCGGCGAACTCGGCCCGCTGCTCGACCGTCTCGCCGAGGCCGAGGATGCCGCCGCAGCAGACCTCCATGCCCGACGCCCGCACCATCTCCAGCGTGCGGAAACGCTCTTCCCACGAATGGGTGGTCACCACGTTGGGGAAGAAGGAACGGCACGTCTCGAGGTTGTGGTTGTAGCGGTGCACGCCCATCTCGACCAGGTCGTCGACCTGCTCCTGGGTGAGCATGCCGAGGCTGGCCGCGACCTGGATGTCGACGGCCTCGCGGATCGCCTTGACGCCCTCGCGCATCTGGTCCATCAGGCGCTGGTCGGGACCGCGGACGGCGGCCACGATGCAGAACTCGGTCGCGCCCGTGGCGGCGGTCTGCCGGGCCGCCTCGACCAGGGCCGGGATGTCGAGCCAGACCGCCCGCACCGGCGACGTGAACAGGCCGGACTGCGAGCAGAAATGGCAGTCTTCGGGGCAGCCGCCGGTCTTCAGCGAGACGATGCCCTCGACCTCGACCTCAGGACCACACCACTTCATGCGTACGTCGTGAGCGAGCTGGAGCAACTCGGGCAGATCGTCGTCGGGCAACCGCAGCACCTCGAGCACCCCGGCCTCGCCCAGCCCGACACCGTCGGCGAGCACCTGGACGCGGGCTTGATCGAGGATCTCAGGCATGCCCGTACCCTACAACTCGCCGGGGACGATCCGGCCGGGTGATAGTTTGCCGGTCCAGGCTCTGTCTCGAAGATCACGCGCCGGTCCGGCATTGTCCGACAGGGTCCGCGCCGGGTGTGCTTCGGTGGTGCCGATGGATGCGTACGGCGGCGATTGCGAGGCTGTTTTGGCGGGCTGGTTGGCGGCGCTGGAACGGCTGGCTCGCGGCCGGGCCAAGGCCGGGCTGACGCGTGAGCTGCGGCCGCGCGCGCCCGGCGACCCGATCGTCGATCTGGCCGGCAACGACTACCTCGGCCTCTCCGCCCACCCCGCGGTGGTCGAGGCCGCGGCCGGGGCGCTTTCGGCGTACGGGCTGGGAGCCACCGGTTCGCGCCTGGTCCGGGGCTCCACCGCCGCGCACACGGCGCTGGAGGACGACCTGGCCGGTTGGCTGGGCGCCGAGCAGGCCCTGGTGTTCTCGTCGGGCTACCTGGCCAACCTGGGCGCCGTCCGGGCCCTGGCCGGCAGGGGCGGCCTGATCGTCTCGGACGCGTACAACCACGCCTCGTTGATCGACGGCTGCAAGATGTCCGGCGCCGAGACGGTCGTGGCGCCGCACGCCGACCCCGCGGCCGTCGCCGCCATCCTGGACGCCCACCCCGGCCGCGACGCCGTGGTGGTGACCGAGTCGGTGTTCTCGGTGGACGGTGACCTGGCGCCGCTGGCCGCCCTCCACCAGGTGACCTCGGCCCGCGGCGCCCTGCTGCTGGTCGACGACGCGCACGCGCTCGGCCTGCTCGGCCCGTCCGGCGCCGGCGGGGTGACCGCCGCGGGACTGGCCGGCCGGCCCGACGTCCTGGTCACCGCGACCCTGTCCAAGTCCCTGGGCGGCGCCGGCGGCGTGGTGGCCGGCCCCGCGCAGTTCGTCCGCCACCTGATCGACACCAGCCGCACGTTCATCTACGACACCGCGCTCCCGCCGGCGGTCGTGGCCGGCGTCCACGCGGCCCTGCACGTGGCCCGGTCGGCCGACGACCGCCGGGCCCTGCTGGCCTCCCGCGCGGCGCTGACGGTGAGCCGGCTCTCGGCCGCCGGTCTCGCCGTGACGCACCCGGCGGCCGGCGTCCTGTCGGTGCCCGCACCCGGCCCCGAGGCGGCCCTGGCGTGGGCGGCCGACTGCCGCGACCGAGGCATAGCCGTAGGCTGCTTCCGCCCACCGTCCACCCCGGACGGCTCCAGCCGCCTGCGCCTGACCCTCAACGCCGGCGTCACCGACCCGGACTTCAGCCGAGCCCTCGACGTGATCGTGGAGTGCGCCCCATGACCCCCGCACCAGCCAGCCCCCCGGACCCGCCCCCGACCTCGGATTCACCCACCCCGGCCCCCTCGACGCTGGAACTGCCGACGCCGGCGCCTCGCGGGCATGCCCTGCCCGGCCCGGGGCCCGGTGGCAGCCGGGCCGTGTCGCGTGGCCCGGGATCCCGCGGCCCGGCGGTTCCCCGGGCGGGGTCCGGTGGTCACGCGCTGCCCGGCCCGGCTTCCCGCCGGTCCACGTTCGGGGCCGGCGACGGGCGGCGGGCGTCGTGGACGATGTCCCGGCCGGTCGCGGTCGCGCCGCAGGTCGTCCCGGTCCGCAAGGCGTCGCCCCTTGTGCTGGCGCCGACACCGGGCGTTCCTGGGAAGGGCAAGCCGAACTTCGACGCTCCGGACGGCGAAGACCCGGCCGCGACCGATTCCGCGCCGTCCTCCGCGCCGGCCACGGTGGCGGAAGCCGGATTGAGCGCGGAGGAGCCTGTTGCCGTGACTGAGTCTGCGCCTGTGCCTGTTGCCGTGACCGAGCCCGCGCCCGTGACCGAGCCGGCGCCGGTGGGGCCGGCGCCCGGTGAAGAGGCGCCGGGGGTGGTGCCAGGGGTGGAGCCTGCTCTGCCCGTACCCGTGTCTCCAGGGGCCGCGCCCGACGAGAGCGTGACCGGCATGGCCGAGCCGGAGGCCGCCGAGCAGCTCGGCGACGAGGTCGAGGCGGAGCTGTCCGCGCAGGCGGCGGCCCAGCCCCAGCGCCCCGAAGGGCCCGAATGGCGCGGCATCGTGCTGGTCACCGGCACCGACACCGACGTCGGCAAGACGATCGTCACGGCGGCGATCGCGGCCGCGGCTCAGGCCGCCGGGCTGAGGGTCGCGGTGATCAAGCCCGGCCAGACGGGTACGGCGCTCGGCGGACCCACCGACATCGACCTCGTCCAGCGGCTCGCCGCCCCGCACACCGCCCGTACGCTGGCGTCCTATCCGGAGCCGCTCGCCCCGCTGGCCGCGGCCAAGGTGGCCGAGCTGCCGCCGCTGGAGCTGTACGAGGTGGTGGACGAGATCCGGGCCGAGGCGGCCCAGCACGACCTGGTGCTCGTGGAGGGGGCCGGCGGCCTGCTGGTGCCGATGGGCGTGCGGCCGTCGGGGGAGCCCTGGACCTTCGCCGACCTGGCCACCACGCTGGGCGTCAGCACGGTGGTGGTGGCGCGGGCGGGGCTCGGCACGCTCAACCACACCGCGTTGACGCTGGAGGCGCTGGCGCGGCGCGGCGTACCCGCGGGTGTCGTGCTCGGCGCCTGGCCGGCCGACCCCGAGCTGGTGCACTGGGCCAACCTCAGCGAGCTCGTCCCGCACCTGGTCGGCGCCCTCCCGGACGGCGCCGGCGGCATGGAGCCGGGCGTCTTCCGGCGGTCGGCCCCGGGCTGGCTGACCCCCATCCTGCACGGCGTCCTGGACAACTGGCGCACCTGGGCCGACGAGGTTCACTAGGGCCTTCCCGGGCTCGCGCTCGGCTGATCGGGCTCGCGCTCGGCTGATCGGGCTCGCGCTCGGCTGATCGGGCTCGCGCTCGGCTGATCGGCCGGAAAGGCCTTAGCAGCTTCCTGCCTGAGCGCCCCATCGCGGCGTCCGGCTCGGCACGATCCGAAGAGGACCGGGCGGGGAGGATGCGATGGGCTGGGTGTGGCGCAGGCTGATCGATGTCGCGGCGTTGACCGGCGGCGTGTGGGTGGCCGACGTGTTCGTGCCGGGGTTCCGGGTCGAGGGTTCGGGGTGGGGCCGGCTGTTCCTCGGCGGGGCGGTGGCGGTGGTCATGGTCGGGGTGGCTGTCGCGCTGATCGTGCCGCTGTCGGTGATCGTCGGCTCGATGCTGATGGCTCGCGTCGCGGTCACAATGACCTGGGCGCCGTCGCCGTCGCCGCCATCGCCGCCGTGGTCGTCGCCGTCTCTGTCGCCCGAGCCGGTGCCGGTGCTGGTGCCCCGGCCGCCCGGGCGCGTGATGACCGTCCTGGCCGGACTGATCTTCGCCGGCGCGGCCGTCGCCCTGGTCCAGCCGGTGGCGTTCAAGGCCGGGACCTGGCTGGTGGGCCGGTTCGGCGGTCCGGTCGAGCTTTCCGGTGGCTGGGCCCGGTGGCTGGCCGCCGGGTTGGTCTTCTCGGGCGTGTTCGGGGCGGTACGCGGGCTGCTCGCGCCCCGCCGCGTCGAGGAGACCGCGAGTCAGTGGCTGGCCTTCCTGGTCTCCCTGGTCGGCGCGGCCGGGGCGCTGTGGTTCGCCGTCGAGGTACTGCCCGGCGTCCGGCTGACCTCCGGCGACCGCCCCGTCGTGGTGAACGTGCTGGTCCTGGCCTCGGTGTTCATCGCCATGCGGGTGGCGATCCCCGGCGGCGTGCTGATCCAGGTGGCGATCGACGCGATCGTGCTCGCCACCCTGGAGTGGGCCGGCGCCTGGCTGACCACGCCACTGGAGTTCAGCGGCTGGGGATGGCTCCTGCTGGCCGCCTTGATCGTCACCGTGGCGACGTCACCGGCCCGCCTGCTCGCGCCCGAGCAGTCCCTGGCCCCGGCCGCCACCGACTGGCGAAGCGCTCCGTTCTAGGGCCGCGTCTCGTGGATCAGGCGCCGTCCAGGATGGTGGCCGGCAGCGCCTCCATTCCGGAATGCGCCCAAGCCGTAAGCACAAGCGCCACGGCGTGAAGCTGCCGGTCACGGCGTCGGTCGCCGGTGTCGTCAGCCACACTCCGGGGCACGTCTCGGATCTAGGCGCCGCGCCCCAGCTGGGCAGACGCGGCTCGCCCCCGCTCAGGTGCCGATCCCGCCTGTGGACAACCGCCGATTCCGGGACGTCACCGCGCTACATTCCTCGCCCACCCAGAGGGGTGGGGGAGGTGGCGGTGCGCGCGTCACGCGATTTTCAAGATCAACTTGTCCGCGGCGAGGTCGAACGAGCGGCGGTCGAACGAGCGGCGGTCAGTAGCCGATGCTGATGGTCTGGCCGGCGGTGGCGGGGTCGGTGGCGGCCCGGAGCAGGCAATGCGCAAGGTCGGCTCGGGAGATGCTGGCGGCCCAGCGAGGGTTGCCCGAGGTGGCGGAGCGGTACGTGCCGGTCAGCGGGCCGTCGGTCAGGCGGGGCGGGCGGACGATCGTCCACGGCGTACCCGAATCTTGAAGGGTCTGTTCGGCGCGCATCGCGTCGGCGTAGGTGCGGCGCAGCACCCGCTGGAGGATCGGCTTGATCAGGTAGCGCAGCGGCCACGGGTCGCCGGCGCCGTGCATGCCGCTGTTGCTGACCAGGATCACCCGGGGCGGTGACGTGTCGAGCAGCGCCGAGAGCGCGGGCGTCACGATCGGCTCGGGTGAGCCGCGGCGCGGGCCCAGCGCGGTGATCACCACGTCGCTGTCCTTGACCGCGGGGCGCAGTTCGTCGGGCCGGGTGACGTCGGCGATGACGACGTGGGGGCCGGCCGGGAGGCGGGCGGGGTTCCGGACGACGGCGGTGACCTCATGGCCGGTGTCGAGGGCCTGCCGCACGACGTGGAGCCCGGTTCCGCCGGTGGCTCCGATGACGGTGATCCGCATGGTCTCTCCCGTGATGATCAATGGTGAGTGAGTACTTACTAACCACTATGCTGCGGGGGAGATGCCTGAGAACAGCCGAGACCGCATTCTGGACGCCGCCTCCCACGTGATGGGCACGCTGGGGCTGGCGCGGACCACCACCAAGGAGATCGCCCGCCAGGCCGGCTACTCCGAGGCGATGCTCTACAAGGTCTTCCGCACCAAGGAGGAGATGTTCCTGGCGGTGCTCGAGGAGCGCATGCCGGGGCTGTCCCCGCTGCTCCGCGGGCTGCCCGACCGGGTCGGCGAGGGCGAGGTGCTCGACACCGTCCGCGAGCTGGTCCGCGCCGCCCTCACGTTCTATCGGCGTACGTTCCCGATCGCGGCGTCCCTGTTCGCCGAGCCGCAGTTGCTCGCCGCGCATCGCGAGGTGATGCAGGCCCAGCAGAAGGGTCCTCAGGTCGTGGCCGAGTCGGTGGCCGGCTACCTGCGGGCGGAGCAGAAGGCCGGCCGGGTGTCCGAGCGGGCCGACCCGGACGCGATCGCGCACATGCTGATGGGTGGCTGCCTCAACTACGCGTTCCTGACCCACTTCACCGACCGGCTGCCCTGGGCCACCGAGGACGAGTGCGTCACCGCGCTGTCCGACGCGGTTCAGCCGTTGCTGGAACGCGAACGCTGACGCGCCGCCTCGTAGAGCACGACCGTGGCCGCGGCCGCCGCGTTGAGCGAGCTGGCCGCCCCGGTGATCGGGATGCGCAGCAGGTCGTCGGCGGCGTCCCGCCAGCCCGCCGACAGGCCCTGGGTCTCGTTGCCGATCAGCAGCAGGCGCGGACCGGTCAGGTCGTAGTCGGCCACGTCGACCGCGCCGTGCTCGTCGGTGCCGGCGACCCGTACGTCGAAGGGCAGTTGCGAAACCCAGTCGATGACCGCGAGGTGGGAGTCGGCCCGGATCACCGGCAGCGCGAAGAGGGAGCCGGTGCTGGCGCGTACGGCACGAGGGTCGTAGGGGTCGGCCGCGTGCCCGGTGACGATCACGCCCGAGGCGCCGAACGCGTCCGCCGACCGGATCAGCGTGCCGATGTTGCCGGGCGTGGCCGGCCGGTCGAACACCACCACGAGCATCCGCGGGCCGGCGACGATCCGGTCGAGGTGGTCGGGCGGGCGGCGGACCACCGCGACCAGTTCGGCCTCGTCCTTCTCGGCCAGCTCGGCCACCAGCTCGGGCGCCATCGCCACCGGGGTCGCGCCGGTCTCGGCGAGTAGGTCGCGGGCCCAGGCCGAGAGCGCCTCCCGATCGGAGTAGACCAGGGCGTCGACGGTCCAGCCGTACGAGGCCGCGAGCGTGATCGGGCGCACACCCTGCACCAGGAACGTGCCGGAACGCTGCCGCTTGGTGCGGTTGGTCAGCAACGCCTGCCACTGCTGGAAACTCGCGTTGCGCGTGGTGATTCTCATCGGCAGCGACCCTACTCGCGGCGCCCGGCCGGGTGGGCGACACTGTTCAGGTGGCATTCACCCTGACGATCGACTGTGGTGGTGGCGGCATCAAGGGCTCCGTGCTCGACGACGCCGGGACGATGCGGGCGCAGCCGTTGCGCGTGCCCACTCCGTACCCCCTGCATCCCGATCTTTTTGTGAAGACCCTGGTCGAGCTCGGTGGGCGGCTGCCCCAGGCCGACCGGGTGACCGTCGGCATGCCGGGCATGCTGCGACACGGTGTCGTGGTCGCCACACCGCACTATGTGACGCGCAGCGGGCCGCGCACCAAGGTCGACCCGGAGCTGGTCGAGGTGTGGCACGGGTTCGACGCGCGGACCGCCCTGGCCGAGGCCTTCGGGCTGCCCACGCTGGTGCTGAACGACGCCGAGGTGCACGGCGCGGGCGTGGTCGCGGGCACCGGCTGCGAGCTGATGATCACCCTCGGCACCGGACTGGGCTGCGCGCTGTTCGACGGCGGCAAACTGGCGCCACACATGGAGATGTCCCAGGCGCCGGTGCGCTGGGGAATGAGCTACGACACCTACATCGGCGAGCACGAGCGGCGCCGGCTGGGCGACGCGCTGTGGTCCCGCCGGGTCCGCAATGTCGTCGAGGGGCTGCGGCCGGTCTACCTGTGGGACCGGCTCTACCTGGGCGGCGGCAACTCGCGCCTGCTCACGCCGACCCAGCTGGCCCGGATGGGCGACGACGTCGTGGTGGTGCCGAACACCGCGGGCATCCTCGGTGGCGTCCGGGCCTGGACCCTCGGCGTCAACGGGCACCGGTGACCCCCGCCGCGTTGCTCCTCGACTTCGGCGGGGTGCTGGCCGACGCGCCACCGTCCCGGGAGCCACCGCCTGAGCTGGTGCTGCGCGTCTACAACCTGACCGGGGGCGTGCTCACGCCGGGCGAGATTCAGCTGCGGCTCACCGAGGCGACCGAGGCCTACGGCCGCTGGCGCGACGAGGACCACCCCGACGAGCTGCCGCAGGCCGAGGTCTGGGAGAGGTTCGTTCTGGGTGGGTGGCCCAGCTCGGCCCAGGTCCGGGTACGCGCCGCGGTGAAGCGCCTCAGCTACGAGTGGGCCTGGCGCCACAACTGGGCCCTGCGCCCGGGCATCCCCGAGCTGCTCTCGGCGGCCGCGTCACGCGATCTCCCGATGGCTGTGGTGAGCAACACCCTCTGTGGCGCCGCCCACCGAGACTTCCTGGCCAAGGCGGGCGTGGGCGACCGGTTCGCGGCGCAGGTCTACAGCGACGAGGCGGGGGTCCGCAAACCCAACCCGCAGATGATCTGGCTGGCCGCGGCCGAGCTGGGCGTCGACGCGGCCGACTGCTGGTTCGTCGGCGACAGCTTCCAGCGCGACGTGGTGTGCGGCCGCCGGGCCGAGGTGGCGAAGGTGATCGTGATGCGGTCGGTCCGCACCGCCAAGGAAGATCCGGCCGCCTGGCCCGACCCGGATGCCATTGTCGACGATGGGCTCGGAGTCGCCGCACTTCTTGGCTAAGGTGGCCGCGTGCGTCGACGCCTGGTCGAGGCCGCCTGGGTGATCCTGGTGATCGCCGTCGCGGTTCCGCTCTTCATGCTGCGCGTCGACGGCCCCCAGCGGGTCGCGTCCGGCGACAGCTACTGGTACATGCGGCAGGCGCAGATCTTCGCCGGCGTCGACCCGGTCACGGCGGCGGCGGTCGCGCGCCGGGAGGTCTGCCGCGACATCAACCGCGCGTCGCGCAAACAGGGCGGCCAGGCCCCTTGCGTCGAGTACGACGTGATGACCACGCCCCGCTATGCGGCGATCTTCCACTCCCGCCCCGGCTATCCGCTGTTCGGGTCGCCGTTCGTGGCGGTGCTCGGCGCGTGGCGCGGGATGATGGCGGCGACCCTGGTGCTTGCCCTGATCGCGGTCGTGCTGGCCTACCTGGCGGTGTGGCTGGCCACCGGCCGGCGCCTGGCCGGTCTGGTCGCGGCGATCGCGCTGTTGCTGCTGCCGTCCGGGTTCTGGATGACCCGCATGCTGGTCGAGAGCGCCACGCTGGCCGGCTGCCTGGCGGTGCTGCTCGGCGCCACGCTGACGTGGCGCGGGCGGCGGCTCGGCGGTCTGGTTCTGGCCGGTGGGGGACTGGTCTGGCTCTTCCCCGTACGCTCGGCCAGCGCTCTCGCCGTGTCCCTGGCCCTCCTCGCCGCCAGCGTGATCCTCGGCCTCCTGGCCCGCCGACGCCCGCAGCATGCGGCTCCCGCGCCCGCCGTGCCCCCCGCGCCCGTGCCCGCCGCACGCGTGCCCGCCGCGCCCGCGCCTGCCGCGCCCGCGCCTGCCGCGCCCGCGCCCGCCGCACGCGTGCCCGCGCCCGTGCCCACCGTGCCCGTGTCCGCCGTGCCCGCGTCCGGGTCCGCCGCGCGCCGCGCGGGGGTGTTGCCTATACGCGCTCAGAGCAAAGGGGGCCTCTGGTGGACCGCGGCGCTGGCCGGTGCCGCTCTGCTCGGGTGGGCCGTGGTCAGCTCGGTCTGGCATCTGCCCTCGCTCAACGAGACGATCCAGGACCGGGCCACCGATCACTTCTCCCGGCCGGACATCGCCGATCCGCTGGCCTACCTGACCGACCTGAATCTCCGGTTCTGGCGCCGCTGGCTGTCGGCGAACGCGCACGAGCCCGGCGCGATGGCCTCGGTCGCGCTCGCGATCGTGGTGCTGGCCGTGCGGCTGCGGCGGGACGCGGTCCTGTGGATCCTGGTCGGGCTCAGCGGGTTCGCGCTGGTGGTCGCCCATCCGCTGATCTCACAGCAGCCGCGCCTGTCGAACCCGATGTGGATCCCGGTGGCGGCTGTGATCGGGTGGGCGGTCGCGGTGATGGTGCATCGCCGGCCGAGGTCGGAGGAGAGGCCGGAAAGCCGGTCAGAAGGCGGCGACGGGTTCGGCGCGCTCGCCCCGGGCGAAGGCGCGCAGCAGGGCGGCGGTCCCGTGCCGGCGGTGCGAGTGCCGGAGAAGCAGGGCTAGCACCGGCCACCGCTCCGGCCGCCGACAGGTAGGCCTGGATCACGCGGTCACCTCCCAGACCTTGGTGTGCCGGATCGGCACGCTCTCCAGCGACTCGGCCACCGGCACGTCGTAGGCGGCCCGCTCGGTCAGCCCGGCCGGCAGGTAGGCCCGGCCGGGGTCGCCCAGCAGCACCAGGCTGCCCCGGCCGGCGGCCCGGCGCAGGAACGGCAGCACCCGGGCGGTCATCGCCCGGCTGTAGCAGACGTCGCCGGCCAGGATGACGTCGTGGTGCTGGTCCGAGTCGAGCAGGTCGCCCTCGAACAGGGAAAGATCCACGTCGTTGGCCGTGGCATTGGCGGCCGCCGCGGCCAGGGACAGCGGGTCGATGTCGTTGGCCGTGACCCGGGCGGCGCCGGCCCGGGCCGCCGCCACCGCGACCAGGCCGGAGCCGGTGGCCAGGTCGAGCACCGTACGGCCGGCGACCAGCGCGGGGTGGTCGAGCACGAAGCGGGCCAGCGCCTGCCCGCCGGCCCAGGCGAACGCCCAGAACGGCGGTGGCTGCTCACCCGTACCACCGGCCTCGGTGCTCTCCCAGAGGGCGATCACCTCGTCGGCCTGGTGAAGGGTCACCTCGGGGATGAACGGCACCGGGCGCGGGCGGGTGTGTGAGCGGACGAAGTCGGTGTGCACGCCATCAGTTTCGCTCAGCTACCCGGCGGCGTGACCGATGAGGTGGCCGTTGAGACCGCGCCGAGGAGGAGACATGCCGGCACGCTGGGCCGCCGCGCTCTTCGGCGGGTGGATGGCCGTGCTCGCCGGTGTCTTCCTGCTCGAGCCCGACCTGCGGGCGCCCGTCCGGCTGATCGCCGGCGCGTCCGCGGTGGCGGCCGTGGCGGTCGGTCTACGCCGGCGGAAGCCCGCCCGGGTCCTGCCCTGGCGCCTGCTCCAGCTGACCCTGGTCGTGTCCTGCCTCGGCGGGACCGCGGTCGGGGAGCGGGACCGGCTGACCGGCTCGCCGGCCTGGGTGGCCGACGTCGGCGAGGGCCTGCTGATCGCCGTGTACCCGCTGTTCGCCCTGGTGCTGCTGATGTTCGTGCGCATCCGCACGGGCGGCGCCCGGGACCGTGGCGGCGTGCTGGACGCGCTCACGGTCACCTCGGGCGCGGCGCTTCTCGCCTGGGCGTACGCGATCGCCCCGCACCTGAGCACCGCCGACATGAGCCGCCCGGCGGAGTGGGTGTCGGTCGCGTTCCCGCTGGGCGACCTGCTCTGCCTGGCCATGCTGACCCGGCTGTTCACCACGATCAACCGCCGCATCGCCGCCGCGGTGCTGCTCGGCGCCGGCCTGTTCGCGCTACTCATCGCCGACATCGGCGACGACCTCGTGGTGCCCGGCGACCACCTGGGTTTCCTGGCCGCGTTCGGGCGGGTCCTGTTCTACGCGGCGGCCGGGCTGGCCGCGCTGCACCCGTCGATGACCCAGCTGACCCAGCCCTCCGGGGTGCGCGACGGCGACCTCGGCCGGCTGCGGCTGGCCCTGCTCGCGCTGGCCTCGCTGGTGGCGCCGACCGTGCTGATCGTCGAGGCCGGCCGGCGCGGCGAGGTGCCCGACCTGGCCGTGCTCGGCGCCCTCAGCGCGCTCACGTTCCTGCTGGTGCTGGCCCGGATGGCCGGGATCATGGCCAGCCATCGGCTCGCCCTGGCCCGGGAACGCGGCCTGCGCGAGGCGTCGGCCACGCTGGTGTCGGCGGCGGACGCGGACGAGGTCGGTGACGCGGTGCGGACCGCGGTGGCCCAGTTGCTGCCGGCCGACGTACCCCACGGGGTGGTTCTGGCCATGGCCATCGCCGAGCCGGAGCAGCCGCTGACCGGCCTGGCCGCCGCCCAGGCCGCGCAGGACCGGGCCTCGGGCACGTCGGCGCGGCTGGTCGGGACCCGGGACGTCGACTGGGCGGTGGCGATCCGGCTGACCCACTTCAACACCGTGCTGCGCTGCCCGCTGGTGCTGGCCGACCGGCCGACCGGTGACCCGCTGGTCGGGGTGCTGCACGTGGGCGGGCCGCGGTGGGCGCTGACCGGGCTCCAGCAGGCCATGGAGGTGCTGGCCACCCAGGTCGCGCTGGCCCTGGAGCGGATCGCGCTGAGCGAGGAGGTCACCCGCCGCAACAGCGAGACCTATTTCCGTACGCTCGTGCAGAACACCTCGGACGTGATCCTGATCGTCGACGACGAGGACCGGGTCCGGTACGCCAGCCCGTCGGCCGGCCCGGTGCTGGGCAACGACCCGGTGGGCGTGGACATCTTCTCGGTCATCCACGCGGTCGACCGCGTCCGCCTGGCCGACCTGCTGATGTCGGTGCGGGCCGGCCACAGCCCGGCCGAGGGGCAGGACTTCCGGGCGCAGGACCGGCGGCGGACCGAGGTGACCGTCGAACTGCATCTGCGCGACCTGCGGGCCGACCAGAGCGTGGCCGGCCTGGTCGTCACCATGCGCGACGTGACCGATCGCCGCCGCCTCGAGCGTGAGCTCACCCACCAGGCGTTCCACGACTCGCTGACCGGCCTGGCCAACCGCACGCTGTTCACCGACCGGCTGGGGCACGCGCTGGCCCGCGGCGCCCGGGACGGCTCGGTGGTCGGCGTGCTCTTCATCGACCTGGACGACTTCAAGATCGTCAACGACACGCTCGGCCACGCCGTCGGCGACCAGTTGCTCCAGGCGGTGGCCGACCGGATCGCCGGCGCGCTGCGGGCCGACGACACCGCGGCCCGGCTCGGCGGCGACGAGTTCGCCGCGCTGGTCGAGAACGTGCAGGACCCGGGCGCGGTCGAGGAGACGGCCACCCGGATCCTGGCCGCGCTGGCCGAGCCGATCCTGGTCGACGGCGGCGCGTTGCAGGTCAACGCCAACGCCAGCGTCGGCATCACCACGACCCCGGAGGCGGACACGGCGGCCGAACTGCTGCGGCAGGCCGACCTGGCGCTGTACGTGGCCAAGGGCGCCGGCAAGAACCAGTGGCGGCGCTACCAGTCCCACCTGCACAGCGCCATGGTCGAGCGGCTGGAGCTGCGGTCGGCCCTCGACCACGCCGTGCACGAGGGCCACTTCCTGCTGCAGTACCAGCCGATCGTCGACCTGGCGTCCGGCGACACGGCCGGCTTCGAGGCGCTGGTCCGCTGGCAGCACCCGCAGCGCGGGGTGATCGCGCCGGACGAGTTCATCGAGGTGGCCGAGGAGAGCGGCCTGATCGTGCCGATCGGCAAGTGGGTGCTCGACCAGGCGCTGCACACCGTGGCGCAGTGGCGGCGCATCCTCCCGCGGGCCGGCCGTCCCTACGTCAGCGTGAACGTCAGCGTCCGGCAGTTCCGCCAGCCCGGCTTCGTCGAGCAGGTGCGCTCGTCGCTGGCCTGGGCCGACGTTCCGGCGCAGGCGCTGATGCTGGAGATCACCGAGACCCTGCTGATGGGCGACGACGAGCAGATCTGGGCCGATCTGGCGGTGCTTCAGGAGATGGGCGTACGCATCGCGATCGACGACTTCGGCACCGGCTACTCGTCGCTGGGTTACCTCCGGCAGCGCCCGATCGACGTGGTGAAGATCGACAAGACGTTCATCGACGACATCACCCACGACCCGCAGCAGATGACCCTGGTCGGTGGCATCGTCCGGCTCGCGCACTCGCTGAACCTGACCGTGGTGGCCGAGGGCATCGAGACCGAGGCCCACCGCGAGGTGCTGGTCGAGCTGGGCTGCCCGCTCGGCCAGGGCTACCTCTACTCCAGCCCGATCGGGCCGACCGAGGCGCTGACCTGGATGACCCGGGCGGCCGACGAGCGCGGTCAGCGCCTCCTGGACGCCTTGCCCGCGTAGATCCGGTCGGCGATCGCCGGGAACAGGTGGGCGGCCACGACCGCGCCGCGATATTTGAACGGGACGATGATGCGGCGGCGCGGCCGGCGCAGCGCGCTCTCCACGGCCGCGGCCACGATCTCGGGGCCGGGCAGCCCGCTGCGGTGGGCGTTGCCCGGGGTGGCGATGTAGCCGGGTTCGATCAGCGTCACGGTCACCCCGGTGCCGGCCAGCTCACGGCGTACCGAATCGGTCATGCCCCGCAGGCCGAACTTGGTCGCCGAGTAGACCCCGCCGATGCCGACCTCGCCCGCCACCGAGCCGATGTTGACGATCGTGCCGGAGCGCTGCTCCTCCATGATCGGGACGACCGCGCGCATCAGCCGGATCGGGGCGCGCAGGTTGATGTCGATCGCGCGATCGACGCTGTGGTCCTCGGCCAGCACCGATGCGTTTGTGCCGACCCCCGCGTTGTTCACCAGAGCGTCGATCCGGCCGGTCACCGCACGGGCCTGTTCGACGAGCGCGGTCACCGCTTCCGGGTCACCGACATCGGTGGGTACGACCACCGCGGCGCCGCCATTCGCCTCGATCCGGGCCCGCACCGCGGTCAATTCCGGCACCCGCCGGGCGGCCAGCACCAGGGTCATTCCCGGACGCCCGAGTCGCAGCGCGGTGGCCTCTCCGATGCCGCTGGACGCACCGGTCAGGATGACGACGGTCATGGTTTCCCATCTGTCGCGGAATGCACAACGACGCCGCCGGCATGACCGGCGACGTCGTGTATGCGTGGGTCGGCGATAAATCTATCGCCTGGCGTGGTACGCCTCCACGATGGAGCTCGGGATGCGGCCGCGCTCGGAGACCTCGTAGCCGTTCTTGGTGGCCCACTCCCGGATCGCCTGGTTCTGGTCGCGGCTGGCCCGGCCGGTGCTGGCCGATCCACGACGGGCGCGGGAGTCGGCGCCGGCCCGGCCGACCCGGGTGGCTACGTTCAGATACGGGTCGAGTGCCTTCCGCAGCTTTCCGGCGTTCTTTTCCGACAGGTCGATGGTGTAGTTGACCCCGTCGAGTCCGAACTCAACGGTGCGGTCGGCCTCGCCGCCATCGAGGTCGTCGGTGAGAAGGGTGATTACCTGCTTGGCCATGGTGTGGCTGCTCCTGTAACGGCGATTTTTAGGCACGTCGTAATGCGGACTGTCAGTTCGCATTCTGTCTTGCCGATGATGCCTGTGCAAATTGCTGCCGCCGCATGTCGCATTTCTTTGCCTCGCTGTGCCGTCCGGCACAGTCGAAATGGTCACCCCAGTCGGAGTGCCGCCGGCGCGTGTTCCGGCACGGCCGGTTGGTTCGGCGCGATTGGGTTAAGCGCGCGATACGGCTCGCCGATGGCCGGCCGAACGTCGGTTTCTCCCTTGTTCGGCCACAATGCGACGGCCCGTTCGGCGAGCGCGGTGATGGTCAGCGACGGGTTCACGCCCAGGTTCGCCGGCACCGCCGAACCGTCCACCACGTGCAGGCCCGGATATCCGTAGACCCGGTGGTAGGCGTCGACCACGCCGGTCTCGGGCGAATCGCCGATCGTGGCGCCGCCCAGGATGTGCGCGGTCATCGGGGTGTTGAAGATGTCGCCGACCGAGCCACCGGGGTGGCCGCCGATCCGATCGGCGATCCGGCGGACCGCCTCGTGCCCGACCGGGATCCACCGCGGGTTCCCCGGCCCGTGGCCCGGGCCCGTCGTCAACCGGCCGGTGCGCGTCATGCGTACGGTCAGGGAATTGTCCAGGGTCTGCATCACCAGCGCGATGATCGTGCGTTCGCTCCACCGCCGCGTCGACAGCGACCGGGCGAACAGCACCGGATTGCGCAGCGCCTGCCCGAGGAAACGCAGCGGGCGCGGGACCCGCCCGTCGCCGTCGACCAGCATCGTGGAGAGCAGGCCCATGGCGTTGCTGCCCGGCCCGTAACGCACCGGCTCGATGTGGGTGTCCTCGTCCGGGTGGAACGACGACGTGATCGCCACCCCCTTCGAGAACGGCTCAGCGGGTACGCGATCGGTCTCCGCGCCGAGCAACGCCTCGGAGTTCGTCCGGGTCAGCGCGCCCAGCCGGTCGGAGAGCCGGGGCAGCACGCCCCGGGCCTTCATCCGGTGCAGCAGCCGCTGCGTGCCCAGCGTGCCGGCGGCCACGATCACGTCGTCGGCGGTGTAGTCGCCGTTCTTGGTCTCGATCCGCCAGCGCGGGCCCGGAGCGAAAGAACGTTCGTTCTCTCTCGGGTGGCCGCCGTCGCCGGCCGTCAGCGGACGCACGGCTGTGACCTGGGTATCCGGGTGGATCGTCGCGCCGGCCCGCTCGGCCAGGTGCAGGTAGTTGACATCCAGGCGATTTTTCGCGCCCACCCGGCAGCCGATCATGCAGTTGCCACATTCGGTGCAGCCCGTGCGGTCGGGGCCGGCGCCGCCGAAATACGGGTCGGGCACGGTCTTGCCCGGCTCGCCGAAGAACACCCCCACCGGGGTACGCCGGAACGTGCCGCCCACCCCCATGTCCTGCGCCACCTGCTGGATCACCACGTCCGACGGCGTCATCGACGGCTGCACGGTCACGCCGAGCATCCGGGTCGCCTGGCCGTAGTACGGCTCCAGCTCCCGGGCCCAGTCGGTGATGCCCGACCAGCGCGGGTCGTCGAAGAACTTGGCGGTCGGCTGGTAGAGCGTGTTCGCGTAGACCAGGGAGCCGCCACCGACACCGGCCGCGGACAGCACGATCACGTCCTTGAGCATGGTGATCCGCTGAATGCCGCGCAGGCCCAGCCCCGGCGCCCAGAGGAAGTTGCGCAGGTCCCACGAGGTTTTCGGCAGCGTCTCGGGGGTGAACCGGCGGCCCGCCTCCAGCACACCGACCCGATAGCCCTTCTCGGCCAGGCGCAATGCGCTCACGCTGCCACCGAATCCACTGCCCACGACGACCACGTCGTAGTGCGTTAAGCGCCGCATTCCGTCGACGTTAGGCGCGCCCAAAGAGATGCGCCAGAACCTGATTCCCATGCCGGACGAACCCACCGGGCTTCTCCTCGCCCACCGCGCCATGCTCGAGGCGGTCGGTGGAGACGACCTCGCCGCCCGCGACGGCGAGCCGGCCGTGGCGCCGATCGTCAGGAGAGCGCATGCTGCGGAGATGCTGGCCTACACCGTGGGCACCTCGGACGTGCCGATGCTCGGCGAGACGATCGGCGCCAACCTGGACCGCACGGCCGCCCGCTTCCCGGATCGCGAGGCGCTGGTCGACGTGGCGGCGGGCCGGCGATGGACGTACGCGGAATTCAACGCCGCCGTCGACGACCTGGCCCGCGGCCTGCTGAGCCGCGGCATCACCAAGGGCGACCGGGTCGGCATCTGGGCGCCGAACTGCGCCGAATGGGTCCTGGTGCAGTACGCGACGGCGAAGATCGGCGCCATCCTGGTCAACATCAACCCGGCGTACCGTACCCATGAGCTGGGTTTTGTCGTGAAGCAGGCGGGCCTGAGCCTGTTGATCAGCGCGGTGAGCTTCAAGACCAGCGACTACCGGGCGATGATCGCCGAGATCGGCTTCCCGGCCGCGATCTTCCTCGGGAGCCCGGAGTGGGACGCGCTGCCGAGCGACGACGGCGAGCTCCCGGCCGACCTGAGCTTCGACGACCCGATCAACATCCAGTACACGTCGGGTACGACCGGCTTCCCCAAGGGCGCGACCCTCTCGCACCACAACATCCTCAACAACGGCTTCTTCGTCGGCGAGCTGGTCAACTACACCGAGCGTGACCGGATCTGCATCCCGGTGCCGCTCTACCACTGCTTCGGCATGGTGATGGGCAACCTGGCCGCCACCTCGCACGGCGCCTGCATGGTGCTGCCGGCGCCGGGCTTCGACCCGGCCGCCACCCTGGCCGCGGTCACTTCGGAACGATGCACGTCGCTCTACGGCGTACCCACGATGTTCATCGCCGAGCTCGGTCTGGAGAGATTCGACGGGTACGACCTGAGCACGCTACGCACCGGCATCATGGCCGGCTCACCGTGCCCGGTCGAGGTGATGAAGCGGGTGGTCGCCGAGATGAACATGGCCGAGGTCGCGATCTGCTACGGCATGACCGAGACGTCGCCGGTGTCGACGATGACCCGGGCCGACGACAGCCTGACCCGGCGTACCGGGACGGTCGGCCGGACCATGCCGCACCTGGAGTCGAAGGTGGTCGACCCGGGCACCGGCCTGGTCGTCGGGCGCGGCGAGCCGGGCGAGCTGTGCACCCGCGGCTACTCGGTGATGCTCGGCTACTGGGAGCAGCCGGACGCCACCGCCGGGGCGATCGACGCGGCCCGCTGGATGCACACCGGCGACCTGGCCACGATGGACGCCGACGGGTACGTCAACATCGTCGGCCGGATCAAGGACCTGGTCATCCGCGGTGGCGAGAACGTCTACCCGCGCGAGGTCGAGGAGTTCCTCCACACCCACCCGGACATCGCCGACGTGCAGGTGATCGGGGTGCCCGACGCCAAGTACGGCGAGGAGCTGATGGCCTGGGTGGTGCTCCGCCCGGGGGCCGGGCCGCTGACCGCCGGGCAGGTGCGCGAGTTCTGCGCCGGGAAGCTGAGCCACTTCAAGATCCCCCGCTACGTCCACGTGGTCGATGGCTTCCCGATGACCGTCACCGGCAAGGTGCGCAAGGTCGAGATGCGCGAACAGGCCGTGCGCCTAATCGCGCCGGGGGAGGGCGAAGAAGTCGGCCGGTGAGGTGACGCCGGCGCTCATCCGGGCGAACGCGTCCATCCCGTCCTGATCACCCTGCAGGCCGTTGACCAGGGCGACCGTGCGGTCGTCGGGCGCCTGGAGCGCGGCCACGGTCGCGGTCAGCTCGTACATCGGGAGGACCTGCGCGTCCCGGGCCGCCCAGTAGTCGGCCATCGCCTCCTCGAACTCCCGTTTGCCGCTCAGCGCCTCGTCGAGCGCGCCGGCGCACAACTCGGCGTCCCGGAACGCGTCGCTGATGCCCTGGGCGGTGATGAAGTCGCGGTTGTAGCCGGCGTCGCCGACCAGCGCCCAGCCGGGGCCGTACGGCGTGCGCAGGTAGTTGGGCATGGTGGCGCCGACGATCCGGTGTTCCCGGGTGGCCGACCGCAGCCGCTCGGCGAACCCGGGCGCCCGGTCGAACGTCCGGCCCAGCTCGTCCTCGACGTCGTCGCGGTGCTCGGTCAGTTCGGCGTACGGCCAGCAGCCGATGACCATGGTCAGGCCGTCGTTGGTCGGGCACGCCGCCCAGCCGCGTCCGGGCCGGCCGAACACCTCGAGCCCGTCGGCCGGCAGGTCGCTCCAGTACGAGTAGTAACCGCAGGTCATCGGCGAGCGGACGTGATATTGCCCAGCCTGCGCGACCTTGGCGACCAGCGAATTGCGGCCATCGGCGCCGACCACCACGCGAGCCCGGGCCCGCACCACGGCCCCGGTGGCGTCGCGGCCGCGTACCTCGGCGGGCTGATCGTCGGCGAGCACCACGTCGTCGACCGTGAACCCCTCGCGGACCTCGGCGCCGGCCTCGGCCGCGGCGTCGAGCAGCACCTTGTCGAGCACGGTGCGGCGCGGGGCGTAGGCGGTGCCGGGCGAGCCGGCCAGCGTGACGTCGCCGAAGTCGAACGAGTAGCGGCCGACCGGCGGGCAGCCCGAGGCGGCGACCCGGTCGAGCAGGCCCCAGCGGCGCAGCGAGTCGACGCCCGGCGGGTGGATGACGTGGGAGGACACGGTGTCGCTGGGGAAGGTGGCCCGGTCGACCAGCAGCACGCGGTGGCCGCGGCGGGCCAGCAGCATGGCGGTCGGAGAACCGGCGCAGCGAGCGCCGATCACGATCACATCATGGACCGGAGCCACCATGCATGCTCCTTTCCCTCGTCGGTCCCGGCCGACACCTTCCGTCCGCTGTCGGCCCGGCCCCACATTCGCCGCCTGGTCATCGCCCCGGATGCGAATGAGGGACAAGGCCGAGAGCCAGCCGAGCGGCCCCTGATACCGGATCGCCGGCCGGGCGAGCGCGGTCACCGAGGGCGGCCTCGACGCCGCGCCGGATCGGGGTGTCGGCGGTGAGCAGGCCGCCCGCCAGCACCACCGGGCCCTCCGGGTGATCGAGTTCGGCGACCGTGGCGATCAGCCGTTCCACCGCCTCGGCGATGATCCGGGCCGACTCGCCGTCGGACGTGGTGCAGACCAGGGGGGCGAGGCGGGCGTAGGCCTGCGGCTTCTGGCGGGTCGCCCAGGCGATCAGTTCGTCCGGGGTACGCGTGCCGGTGTGCATCAGGACGGCCGTGCCCAGCGCCGACGTCCGCCGGACGGCCGAGCGGATCGCCTGGAGGCCCAGCCACACGCCGGAGCCCTCGTCGCCGAGCAGCCAGCCGTACCCGTCCGCGGTGCGCAGCACGTCGAGGCCGTCGACCAGCGCCGCGACCGACCCGGTCCCGGCGATCAGCACCGCGCCGCGGGTCTCCTTGGGCTCCCCGGCGGCGTAGGCGGTCACCGCGTCGCCGACGATGCGCACCGGGCAGGTCAGGCCGATCTCCCGCCACTCGGCCGCGAACGCGTCGCGTACCGCGGTGTTGGCCATCGAACTGAGGCCGGCGATCCCCACCACCGCGAAACCCACCCGGGCCGGGTCGTGCCCGCGCAGCGCGGCGCGGACCGTCGCGCCGATCGCCCGCACCGCCACCGGACCGGACATCGGGTTGCCGGCCGCGCCGTCACCGCGTCCGACCTGGACCCCGGTCTGATCGAGGAGGACCGCCCGCGAGCCGGTGCCACCCGCGTCGACCCCCAGAGCGAGCCTCATGGAAGTTCATCATTGACTATCGGCGGCCACGGTCGTAATTTTCATCAACACACTTGTCGATGAAAAGGATGACCACAGTGTCCTGGTCCGGCGGGCTCCTGGAGCGACTGCGCATCGAGGGGCCGACCCTGCCCGGCGCGTTCGCGAAGATCGCCGCGGCCATCGTCGAGAACCCCGAGGCGGCCGCCCAGGCCAGCATCGTCGACCTCGCCGAGAGCACCGCGACCAGCGCCGCGACGGTCACCCGGTTCTCCCGGACGCTCGGCTTCAAGGGGTACGCGAACCTGCGCGTCGCCATCGCCACCGAGACCGGCCGCGCCGAACAGGCCCGCTGGGAGACCGACATCAGCGGCGACATCCACCCCGGCGACTCGCTGGACAGCGTGCTCAAGGTGATCGCCGCCGCGGACACCCGGGCCATCCAGGCCACCGCGGCCGGCCTGGACATGGGCGACGTCGAGCGGGTCGCCGCGGCCATCGCCTCGGCCTCGCGGGTGGAGATCTTCGGGCTGGGCAGCAGCGGCACGGCCGGCCGGGAGATGGCCTTCCGCCTGGAGCGGATCCGGATCCCGGTGTGGAGCCGGTCCGACAGCCACACCGCGCTGACCAACGCCGCCCTGCTCGGGCCGGGCGACGTGGCCATCGGGCTGTCGCACTCGGGCCGGACCAGCGAGGTGATCGAGACCCTGGAAGAGGCGTCGGCGCACGGCGCGCTGACCGTCGCGGTCACGTCCTACCCGCGGTCGCCGCTGGCCGAGCTGGCCGACGTCGTGTTCGTGACGTCGGTGCACGAGACCACGTTCCGGGTCGCCGCCCTGTCCGCGTTGCACTCGGCGCTGCTGGTGCTCGACCTGGTCTACGTCGCGGTGGCGCAGCGCACCTACGAGCGCACCACCGAGGCCTTCGAACTGACCGTGCGCGCGGTCGCCGCCCACCGGCGGCACTGAAATCCCCCGTTTCCCCTTCCGCAGGAGGCAGTCTGCTCATGAAAATCGACAAGTATCGATCAGTAGGGTTGGCCGCCCTGCTGGCCTTCGCCGGGGCCGGGTTCGCGCTGACCACGGCGAATCCCGCCGCCGCGGCCGACTGCGGCCAGATCTTCGACGACTTCGCCTACTCGTCCTCGTCCGACGCGGCGCTGACCAGCCACGGCTGGGTGGTGCGCGGCAACGCCGGCGGACCGGGCGTACCCGGCGCTTCGTGGTCGCCGGCCAACGTCACCTTCCCGACCGCCGACGGGCAGAAGGTGATGCAGCTGACCTCCTACACCGACGGCACCGCGGCCGGCACCGGGCACGCCGAGGTCCTCTCCGCGCAGAAGCGGTACTTCGAGGGCACCTACGCCAGCCGGGTCAAGTTCAGTGACATGCCCACCACCGGCACCGACGGCGACCACATCAACCAGACGTTCTTCACGATCAGCCCGCTCGCCTACGACCTCGACCCGACCTACTCCGAACTGGACATCTCCGAGTACCTGCCGAACGGCGGGTGGGGCGAGACCGGGCCGATCAACTACCAGACCACCTGGTACACGTACCGGAACGAGCCCTGGCTGGCCGACAACGTGCACTCCGAGCAGCGCTCCAGCCTGAACGGCTGGCACGACCTGGTGGCCCAGGTGGCCGGCGGGCACGTCCGCTACTTCATCGACGGCGTGCAGGTCGGCGACCACTCCGGCAAGTTCTACCCGCGCCAGACCATGACGATCAACTGGAACCAGTGGTTCATCGACCTGGCCACGCACAGCGGCGGGCGGGCGACCTACGTGCAGCAGGTCGACTACCTGCTGCACGCCAAGAACGCGGTGCTGTCCCCGGCCCAGGTGACCTCGCAGGTCGGCTCGTACCGCAGCGCCAGCCGGACCTTCACCGACACGATCGCCTCCGACTGTGGCACCACGCCGCCCACCGACCCGCCCACGGACCCGCCGACCGATCCGCCGACCGACCCGCCGGCGACCGGCTGCAACGACGCCCCGACCTGGAACTACAGCTCCGTCTATCTCGGCGGCGCCCTGGTCAAGCACGAGCGCAGCCGCAACGGCGACCCGTCCGGCCCCAAGTCGGGCGACGGCCTCCACCTGTGGAAGGCGCGGTACTGGACCCAGGGCTCCGAGCCCGGCTGGACCCAGCAGTGGGAAGACCTCGGCCGCTGCTAGTCGGTGAACTCGCCGGACGGTGTGACGCCGGGCGTGGAGTGCTTCTCCCGCTCGGCGTCACGCAGTTGCACCCGCCGGATCTTGCCGGAGATGGTCTTCGGCAGGTCGGCGAACTCCAGCCGCCGCACCCGGGCGAACGGGGGCATGTGCTCGCGGCAGTACGCGAAGATCGCCTTGGCGGTCGCCTCGTCCGCCGCCCAGCCCTCGGCCAGCACCACGTACGCCTTCGGCACGGCCAGCCGCAGCTCGTCCGGTGACGGCACCACCGCCGCCTCGACCACCGCCTCGTGCTCGATCAGCACACTCTCCAGCTCGAACGGCGAGATCCGGTAGTCGGACGCCTTGAACACGTCGTCGGTGCGGCCCACGTACGTGATGTAGCCGTCGGCGTCGCGCGAGCCGATGTCGCCGGTGTGGTAGTACCCGTCCGCCATCCGTTCCGCGGTCAGCTCGTCGTCGCCGTGGTAGCCCACCATCAGCCCCAGCGGGCGCGGGTCGAGGAACAGGCAGATCTCGCCCTCCTCGGCCGGCTCGCCGGTCGCCGGGTCGATCAGCGCCACCTGGAAGCCCGGCACCGGCCGGCCCATCGACCCCGGCTTGACCGGCTGGCCCGGCGTGTTGGCGATCTGCACGGTCGTCTCGGTCTGCCCGAAGCCGTCCCGGATCGTCACGCCCCACGCCTTCTTGACCCGGTCGATCACCTCGGGGTTGAGCGGCTCGCCCGCGCCGACGACCAACCGCGGTGGGGTACGCAGCGCGCTCAGGTCGGCCTGGATCAGCATGCGCCACACCGTCGGCGGGGCGCAGAAGCTGGTCACGCCGCAACGCTGCATCTCGGCCAGCAGCCGGGCCGGGTCGAACCGGGTGTAGTTGTAGATGAAGACGCACGCCTCCGCGTTCCACGGCGCGAAGACGTTGCTCCAGGCGTGCTTGGCCCAGCCCGGCGACGAGATGTTGAGGTGTACGTCGCCCGGTTCCAGCCCGATCCAGTACATCGTGGACAGATGGCCGGCCGGGTAGCTGGCGTGGGTGTGCTCGACCAGCTTGGGGCGCGCCGTGGTGCCCGACGTGAAATAGAGCAGCAGCGTGTCGGTGGCGTCGGTGACGCCGTCGGGTTCGAAGACCGGGCTTTCGGCGTACGCGTCAGAGAAGCTGAGCCATCCGTCGACGGCCCCGCCCACCGCGATCCGCGTGCCCTGCTCGGCGAACTTGTCCGCGGCGGCGGCGAGCGCGATCACATGCTTGGCCCCGCCCCGCGACACCCGATCACGCGCGTCGGCCGGCCCCAGCAGCGGCGTGGCCGGGATCAGCACCGCGCCCAGCTTGATCACGGCCAGGATGGTGTCCCACAGCTCGACCTGGTTGCCCAGCATCAGCACCACCCGGTCGCCGCGCTCGACGCCGTGGCGCCGCAGCCAGTTGGCGACCCGGTTGGACCGCGCGGACATCTCGGCGAACGAGAACCGCTGCTCGGTCCCGTCCTCCTCGACGATCCACAACGCCGGCCGGTCATTCCCGGCCGCCACCACATCGAACCAGTCCAGCGCCCAGTTGAACGCCCCGAGTTCGGGCCACCGAAACTGAGCCGCCGCCCCGGCGTAGTCCTCCCGATGTGCCACCAGAAAATCCCGAGCGTCCCGAAATGCAGCTGTCGTCATAGCCCCGCCTTCCGCCCGTCAGCATGCTCCCGCCTCCCGATCATCATCACGAACGCGTCGCCCTGTGGATAGTTCACAGAACCGTCGATATCACGCGCTACATTGACCGCCCACCCAGTGACGGGCGGGGGAGGTGGCGGCGCGCTCGCCTCGAACGAAACGGTGCAAATCGGTCATGGGGCGGCGGTGGGGAGCGGCGGGATCGCTGCTTCTGCTGGCCACAGCGGGGTGCGCCGTTCAGCCGTCGCAAGCAAGACCCGCGCCCAGCGCGTCGCCGGCGGCCCTGCGGCTGACCACGATCCGCGACTGTCCGCCGCTCGCCGGCCCCGACCGGGAGCCCGGCCCGGACGATCCCGCCATCCAGCCCGGCACCAAGCAGACCGGGCTGGGCTACCAGCGCTTCTGCGTGTACGGGAATCCCGTGACGGTCAGCGTCACCATCGACGTGTACGTGGTCGCCAACACCGGGCCGTATCTCGACGTGCCCAAGTCCGTGCGGGAGGCCAAGTCGTACGGGCACTTCGCGGTGCCGGTGTCCGGTGCCGGTGATCGGGCGCTGGCCATCGCCGACGGGAAGGACTCGGACGGGCCGCGTCCACTGGTTCTGACCATGATCGCCGCCGGCAATGTCGAGCTCAGCATCCAGAGCCACGTGACCGGGGCCGTCCGCGGTGACGCCGACCTCCGGGCGCATGCTCCTGAGCTGGCCGCCCTCGGGGCCGAGTTGATCAGAGGGCTAGGTCCCTGACGATGTGGCGTGAGCTGATCGAGGGACTCACCGCCGAGGCGACGGACCGGTACCGGCACTGGTCATCCGCGCGCCTCGCTCACCTGCCGGTTCGCGTCCGCGATCAGGGCGAGCACGCGGTGCCGGCCGACCACAACGTTCCCCAGCAGCAGCAGCCCGGCCGCCACGCGGACGCCGGTCATCGCCCAGACGCCGACGGTCCACTGGGAGCCCGCGCTTTCCAGGCACATGGCCACGATCAGGGTCAGCACGAAGGCACGGACCACCCACCCTTTGACGACCAGCCCGGCGTCGAAGCCGAAGCGGTCGGCGAGCTGCTGGGTGCGCCGGTTCCACATGATCAGCAGAACGATCGTGCCGATCAAGGCCAGGAGCGATCCGAAGAGTACGCCGACAGCCAGCAACAGGAACCAGATCGTCACCGGTGTCCCGGCCGGCGGCAGGTCCAGCGCGGCGGTCGCGACCCCGCACACCGCGTAGAACACCGTGAACCCGGCCAGCAGCCACGTCACCACCGACCACCCGACCGGCACCGTGATCGTCTCCGGCAGCAGCGATCGGCAGGTGTGCCCCTGCCCGGCGAACACCAGAACCGTCCCACACTTCGTGCAATGCACCACGGCCCCCGTATGCCGATCGACAAGCGTCAGCCGGGAACGATAGAGCGTGCGGGCGGAGGGATTCGAACCCCCTGGGCGTGAGCAAGCGGTTTACAGCCGCTCCCGACCCTCCCACGTCGGCGCGCCCGCGAAGAGGGCCGCTCCGGGTGGAGGCGGCCCCGTGAAGAGGGCCGCCCCGCGAGGAAGCGGAAGCGGCCCCGTGGACCCGGCCGGACTCGAACCGGCCACCTTCTGTTTGCAAGACAGACGCTCTCCCAGATGAGCTACGAGCCCTTGCGTACCCGGAGCGCGATTCGAACGCGCACTATCGCCGGTCTGAGCGGCGTGCCTCCTGCCAGTTGGGCTACCCGGGCCTGGTCTTCAGTTGTGGTGGTGCGTGCCTTCGGCGCGATTCGAACGCGCACTGCCGGCGCTCTCGACGCCGGGCCTCTGCCAGTTGGGCTACGAAGGCCGGGCCGGCCGTTGTGCGGAGACGGGGGTACGTCTTCCGGTGTCGTTGGCGGGGTAGCGCAAGTAGTCCCCTCCAGCCAGCCACGACGCGCTGTCCGCCGCGCCGGCCCGACATCGGCCGTTGACGTTCCCATCTCCGCACCCGAGCGATCAATCACTCGGAATGCCGGCTTTCCTCTGCACTTCATGAGAATCGGATAATTGTTCGTCGATCCATTCCGAAGCAGGATCGACCCATTCTTCCCACCGGGAGGAGAGCACTTCCGCCCGCCTCGGAGAAGATTGCGGATCAAGTCTTATTCGGAACTGCCGCCGAGCATTGTCGGGGCGGTCCTCGTGAGCGAGCGCCTGGGCGAGCCGGCCGGGTCCGTCGCTCCGCGTCCGGAGCGTAAGCCCAGCCAGGGCAACAGAAAAGCCGCCCGACCCGAGTGGGTGAGGACGGCTCTACCGCGCGGAATTCGCCGCGTTACCCGCCCACTCCAAGGCCCAGGAACATCTCATACGCACTGCGGGAGCCGAGTAGCCGCACGGCTCGCCCACAGCGCAGCGTCTGCCACCCCGTGATCGTGGCGATGTGCCGGCCCATGGTCGACTCCCTCCAAGTCTGTCGTCGCCCCGGGAGTCGGAGCAACTGAAGAGAACGGTAGTCGAGGCGCGCGAATCAAGCAATACCTTTCGCGCGCCCTATTCGACTCGTCCCTTACACGTGGGCTATTTCGGCGCGCCGAGATCGTCGAGTGCCTTGACGGCGCCGCGGTGCAGCGGAACCGGATCGGTCTTGCGCGCGGTCTCCAGCTTGATCTCCTTGGCCGCCGCGTTGGCCTGTTCCAATTGCGGCTTGCGGTCGAAGAGGGCCTTGGTGAGCACGCACGCGACGTTCGCGTCCAGGTCGGTGCGGACCAGCAGGACGTTGGGCACGGCGATGGTCTTCACGTCGGCCGGGGTCTTGTACGTGGCCGCGGGGATGGTGCTGGCCTCGTACACCGGATTGATCTTCTGCATCTCGCTGAGGAGCGGCGTGACGTCGAGGAAGGCGACCTGCTCGCCGGACGTGGTGAACAGGTCGGTGATGCCGGGCGTCGGCAGGCCACCGGACCAGAACATGGCGTCGATCGAGCCGTCCTTCATGCCGTCGACGGTCTTGGTGAGGTCGAGCTTCTGGGCGCTGATGTCCTTGGCCGGGTCGAGGCCGCCCGCCTTGAGGATGCGGTTGGCGATCACCTCGGTGCCGCTCTTGGGCGAGCCGGTGGAGACGCGCTTGCCCTTCATGCCCGCCACGTCGGTGATGCCGGCGCTCTTGCGGGCGACCACGTGGGTGTAGTTGGTGTGGATGCGGGAGATCGCGGCGACCGGCTGCTTCCCGGTGAAACTGCCGGTGCCGTTGACCGCGTCGGCGGCCGAGTCGGCGAGCGAGAAGGCCAGGCCGAAACTGCCGGCCACCAGCTGCTGGATGTTCTGCACGGAGGCGCCGGTCTCGCTCGCGGTGGCCTTGACCTTGCCGCCGGTGGCGCCGAGCTGTTCGGCGTAGGCGTTGCCCAGCGCGAAGTAGACGCCGGTGGCGTTGCCGGTGGCGATGCCGATCCGGGTGTCGTTGGCGACGTCGCAGGTGACCTCCCCTCCCGCGTCGGTGCTGGCGGTGTCCTGCCGGCCGCCGCAGGCGGTGAGGGCGAGGGCGGGGATCAAGAGCAGAGAAAAGGGCCTGAGGGGTACGGACATGAGCGTGCCTCCTAGGAAGAGGGAACTGCGGGCGGGGCGGCGACGGAGCGCCGGCGGTACAGGTAGGCCAGGAACGCGGCCAGGGACAACGCGACGACACCGGCCGCGATCGTGAGCGGGGCCAGGTAGAGCAGCAGCAGGCCGGCCAGCCCGCCGAGGACGCGGGCGGGCAGCGGCGCCGCGCCGACCCCGGGCACCCAGCCGCCGGTGGCCACGGCCAGCCCGAACACCGCCAGCGCGGCGGCCAGCGTGGTCCACACGATGCCCAGGACCGGGCCGCGGGCCAGCAGGTATTCGCCCGGCTCGGTCAGCACGAAGGCGATCGGGGCCAGGAACGCCGGCAGGGCGTACTTGAGGGCCTGCCACATGGTCGGGATGGTGCGGCCGCCGGTGATCGCGCTCGCCCCGACCGCGGCCAGCGCGGTCGGTGGTGTCACCTCGGAGAGGACCGAGTAGTAGAAGACGAACATGGCCGCCGCGGGCGCGGGGACGCCCAGTTGCAGCAGCGCCGGGCCGATGATCACCCAGCCGATGATGAAGCTGGCGGTGACCGGGACGGCGAGGCCGAGGATGGCCAGGGCGATCGCGGCGAGCACGGTGGTCAGGGCGAGCACCAGGGTGGGGTTGTCGCCGAAGACGTGGGCCCAGCTGATCAGCTTGCTCGCCAGCTTGGCGCCGAGGCCGGTCTTGGTGGTGATCGAGGTGATGATGCCGGCGGCGGCGCAGACGGCCACGACCGGGAGTACGCCGCGTACGCCGGCCGACAGCGCGTTGAACAGCCGCCCCGGGGTCAGCCACGAGCGCCGGTCCAGGAAGGACAGCGCGGCGGCGAGGATGGTCGCGTACACCACCGATCTGGTCGCGCTGACGCCCGCGGCGAGCAGCACCACGATCAGGATCAGCGACGAGAAGTGGTAACCGAACCGGGCCAGCAGCCTCAGCGCCGACGTCTGTGGCAGGTCGACGGCCTTCACCCCGAAGCGGCGTACGTCGATCTCCACCGCGAGCAGGATGCCCAGGTAGTAGAGGACGGTCGGGATCATCGCCCAGCCGAGCACGGTCAGGTACGAGACGTCGAGGTACTCGGCCACGATGAAGGCGGCCGCGCCCAGGGTCGGCGGGGAGAGGATCGCGCCGACGCCCGCCGCGGCCAGCATGCCGCCGGCCTGCTCGGGCGGGTAGCCGGCCCGCTTGAGCATCGGCCAGGTCACCGCGCCCACGCTGACGGCGGTGGCCGTACCCGAGCCGGAGACCGTGCCCAGCAGGAAGCCGGCGGCGACCGCCGTGCGGCCCGCGGCGCTGCGGGAGCGGCGGAAGGCGGCCACCGACAGATCGACGAAGAACCGGCTGGCTCCCGACAGATCGAGCACGGCGCCGTAGATGGTGAACAGCACGATGTACGTGGCCGCGACGTCCAGCGGCGTGCCGTAGAAGCCGCTGCCGGAGTTGTAGAGCGCGTCCACGATCTGGTCGAAGTCGAGGCCGACGTGGGCGAGGTCCCAGTTCTGCGGCATCAGGCCGCCGTAGTACCCGTAGGCCAGGAAGAGCACGCAGACCACCGGGAGCGCCCACCCGGTCGTCCGGCGGCAGGCCTCGATCGTCAGCACCAGCAGGACCGCGCCGAACAGCACGTCGGCCGGCTCGAGCAGACCCTGGCGGTTCAGGAAACCGTCGTACCCGCCGCCGAAGGGGTTGATCGGATAGAGGCAGACGATCAGCGTGACCGCGGCGAGCACCCAGTCCACCACCGACGGACGCCGGCGCGGCGCCCGGCCCCAGCCGGAGTGGTAGCAGAGCAGGACCAGCGGGAGCGTGCCGGCCAGGAAGACGATCAGATAGAACTGGCTGCCCTGCGCGAGCGGCCGGAACACCTGCCAGAGCACCAGCAGCGCGACCACACACGCGACGACCGCGACACCGAGACCGACCCGGCCGCTCAGGTCGCGGGCCGGGCGTTCCTCGTCGTCGAAGTGGACGGCCGGTGGATCGGCCTCCGAAGATCGAAGCTCGACCATGTCCGGACATTACCCGCTCGATCAGCCGTCGAGGAACTTCAATACCGCCAGGACCCGCCGGTGTCCGGTATCGGTCGGCTGGAGGTCCAGTTTGGCGAAGATGCTGCTCACGTACTTCTCGACGGCGCTGTGGCTGACGCGCAACGCGTCCACGATGCCGGCGTTCGAGCGGCCCTCGGCCATCAGGCGCAACACCTCCTGCTCGCGCGGGGTCAGCCGGTTGCGCGGATCGTCGCGGCGGCGGATCAGCAACTGGGCGACCACCTCGGGATCGAGCGCGGTGCCGCCGGCCGCCACCCGGCGCAGCGCGTCGAGGAAGTCGTCCACATGCGCCACCCGGTCCTTGAGCAGATAGCCGACCGCGTCGGTGGAGCTGTTCAGCAGGTCGGTGGCGTAGCGCTCCTCGACGTACTGCGAGAGGACCAGGACCGCGACCCGCGGGTGCACGCGGCGGATCACCAGTGCGGCCTGGATGCCCTCGTCGGTGTGGGTGGGCGGCATGCGGACGTCGATCACCGCGAGATCCGGCTCGTGCTCGGCGACCGCGTCCAGCAGCGCCGGGCCGTCCCCGACCGCGGCCACCACCTCGAAACCGGCGTCGGTCAGCAGCTTGGTGAGCCCGGCGCGCAGCAGCACGCTGTCCTCCGCGAGCACTATGCGCACGGCAGCTCCACCACGATCGAGGTCGGGCCGCCGGGCGGGCTGGTCACGGTCAGCGTCCCGTCCACCCCGGCGGCCCGTTTGGCCAGGCCGCTGTCCGAGGTGATCACGGCGCCGCCCCGGCCGTCGTCGGTGATGTCGATGATCAGCCGGTCCTGGGATCGGGTCAGCGTCACGCCGGCGGATGTCGCGGAGGCGTGCTTGGCGACGTTGGCGAGCGCCTCGGAGACCACGAAGTAGGCGACCCCCTCGATGCCCGGTGCGCAGCGGGGCTCGACGTCGACGGTCACCCGTACCGGGAGGGGCGCCCGCGCCGCGATCCCCGAGATCGCCGCGTCCAGACCGCGCGCGTCGAGCACCGCCGGATGCAGCCCCCGCACGAAGTCTCGCAACTCGGCCAGCGCCGCCACCGCCTCGTCGTGCGCCGCGTCGATCGCCTCCCGCTCCGGCGACTCCGGCAGCGTCGCCCGGGCCATGCCCAGGTTCATCGCCATCGAGACCAGCCGCTGCTGCACACCGTCGTGCAGATCGCGCTCGATCCGGCGGCGCTCGGCGTCGGTCGCCTCGATGATCTCGTCCCGGCTCCGGGCCAGCGTCGCCACCCGCCGGGTCAGCGTCTCGGCGCGGCTCGGCCCGAGGAGCGCGCGGCCCACGCGGGCGTCCAGCTCGGCGACGCGGCGTCCGGTCCGGGGTTCCACGACCAGGAGTCCGGCGGGCACGTCCACCGCGATCGCGTACAGATGGAAGAGGATCTGCCGCCCGTAGCTCGTCCGCGCCGCCTCGACCTCGACCCCGATCCGGACCAGCCTGGCCCGCTGCCGGGCGGCGAGCCGGCGCGCGGTCCAGATCACCACGACCGGCCCGAGCGGCACGGTGGCGGCGTAGACCCAGGCCTGCCAGGCGGCGCCGGTCGGTCCCTCGATCAGGCTGACGACGGCGGCGCCCCAGAGCAGCACGATGAGGAACAACACGCCCGCGGTGAGCAGCCCGAGCCAGAAGCCCCAGGCAAGGTGCATCACCACACGCGGTTTGGTCAATCCGTTCATGACATCCACGGTCGGGCTCGCACGGGGCCGAGGGTATCCGGTGGGCTCCCGGCCGGGGATGCGGAAATCCACACCCCCGCGGCGGAGGCCGCCCCACTGACGACTCGGCGACTCCGGCGGAGCGTGGTCGGCATGACGAAATGGATCGCGGTCATCGCCGCCGGGTTGATGATGGTCACGCCGCCGGCGGCCGGGCGGAACGGGGTCGACTGGCACCGGTGTGCCCAGGCGGCCGACGACACCGAGGGGCAGGAGCTGGACGCCGCCGGGGTGCAATGCGCCGAGGTGACGGTGCCGGTCGACCATGCGCGGCCGGGTGGGCGGACGCTGACGGTGGCCATCGCGCGGAGCGTGGCGCCGGATCACGTGCACCGGGCCGGGATCTTGATGATCAATCTTGGCGGGCCGGGCAGCCCGGTGCTCGGTGTGGTGCCGGCCGCCCGGGCCGTGATGGGTGCGGCGGGCGCCCGGTTCGACCTGATCGGGATGGATCCGCGGTTCGCCGGGCGAAGCAGCCCGATCGACTGCGGGTGGCCGGAGAGCTGGCTGCCGAGGTCGGCCGGTGCGACCCGGGCGAGCTTCGACCGGATCACGCGGCTGAGCCGGGACCTGGCCCGGCGGTGCACCGACGACCGGTTGCGGCACATGTCCAGTGCGGACAGCGCCCGGGACATGGACGCCGTCCGCGTTGCGCTGGGCGAGCCGAAGCTCTCCTATCTCGGCTACTCGTACGGCACCTACCTGGGCGCCGTCTACACGCAGCTCTTCGCGGCCCGGGCCGGCCGGATCGTGCTGGACAGCGCGATCGACCCGGCGCTGGCCGGCACGGCCCAACTGCGGGAGGCGGCGCCGTTCCGGCAGGCGATGCTCCGGGAATGGGCGGCGACGGCGGCCGGCACCCGGCTGGGCGCGACCGCCGACCAGGTGGTGGCGACGGTCGAGCGGGTGTACGCGGCGTCCGCCCGGCGTCCGTTGCGGGTCGGCGACCTCCGGCTCGACGACACGGTGGTGCCGGCGATCATCGTGAACCAGCTGATCGACGACACCGGGAACGACGGCCTCACCGCGACGATGCTCGAACTCCAGGCCGCGGCGGACGGGCGGGCGGCCACGCCCACCGACGCGATGCGGGAGACGGTGTCGAGCGCGCTCACGAGCGACTCGTCGGCCGTGCACTCGGCGCAGACCGCGATCATGTGCGCTGACGGAGGTGTACCCCGGGATGTCGAATTCTTCTGGCGGAGCCTTCGGCGGGAGCGTGCGGAATCGCCGGTCTTCGCGCCGATGGCGTGGCTGGTGACGCCGTGCTCGTTCGCGCCGTCGCCGCTGACCCCGCACGTCGACGTCGCGAACCGGGTGCCGGCGCTGATCGTCCAGGCCGAGAAGGACATCGGCTCGCAGCTGCGGGGCGCGCGGGCCCTGCACACCGCGATGGCCGGCTCCAGCATGATCACGCTGGGCGGGGCGCGCACCCACGGCGTCTACGGCTTCCGCCAGAACGCCTGCGTCGACGACGCGGTCAACGCCTATCTGACCACCGGGCGCCTGCCGCGAGACCGCGAGGTGGCGTGCTGAGGCGTTGGCGTGGCGGGGCGATTCACCCGGTGCAAGGATCGGGGGATGAGGGCCATCATCTACAGCGAGGTCGGCGACGCCGAGGTTCTGCGGGTCGTCGAGCGGGCCAGGCCGGAGCCCGGACCGGGCGAGGTGCGTGTCACGGTTGCCGTGTCGGGGGTGAACCCGACCGACTGGAAGACGCGGGCGGGCGCCACCAATCCGAAGAAGTTCGAGGAGGTCACACCCCATCTGGACGGCGCCGGGGTGATCGACGCCGTGGGCGACGGGGTGGATCCGGGGCGGGTGGGTGAGCGGGTGTGGCTGCTCATGGCCACCCTCGGCCGGTCCACCGGCACCGCGTCCGAGTACACCGTGGTGGACGCCTGGCAGGCGGTGCCGCTGGGCGACGCCAGTTTCGACGTCGGCGCGACGCTGGGGGTGCCCGCCCTCACGGCACATCGGGCGCTGACCGTCGCGGAGGGCGGGCCGGACCGGCTGGCGCCGGGCGCGCTGGACGGGCGGGTGGTGCTCGCCGCCGGTGGGGCCGGTGCCGTGGGGCACGCGGCCATCCAGCTCGCCCGGTGGGCCGGCGCCACGGTGATCAGCACGGTCAGCTCGCCGGCCAAGGCGGCGCTGGCCACCGCCGCGGGGGCGCACCACGTGGTCAACTACCGGGACGGCGACGCGGCCGAGCAGATCCGGAAGGTCGCCCCGGACGGCGTGGACGTGATCGCGGAGGTCGCGCTCGGTGCCAATCTCGCGCTCGACCTCGCGGTGCTGCGGACGCGGGGCACGATCTGCACGTACGCCAACGACGGTGGCAAGCCGGTGGAGCTGGACGTGCGGCAGAACATGATGCTCAACACGCGCTTCCAGTTCATGGTGCTCTACACCGTGGGCGAGGCGGCGCTGCGGGCCGGCGCCGAGGACGTCGCGGCGGCGGCGCGGGCCGGGGCGCTGCCGGTGGGCGAGGAGCACGGGCTGCCGATCACCCGGTTCCCGCTGGAGCAGACCGCCGACGCCCACCGGGCCGTGCAGGACGGCGCGGTCGGCAAGGTTCTGGTCGACGTCGTGCTGTGATCCGTCGGTAGGGCTGGCCTCACCACCGCCTTGGGGGGCCAGCACCCCTGCGCGCGCGGTACCCGGATCGGGACAATGTCGTCTATGACGACGTCAACCGAGCCGCGAACCGATTTCGCAGAGCTCAGCCGCCGCATCCGAGAAGCCGGTCTGCTCGATCGCCGACCGGCCTACTACGTTCTCCGGCTGTCCCTGGTGGCGCTGTTCCTGGCCGCCGGCTGGGTGGCGTTCGCGCTGGTCGGCAGCTCGTGGTGGACGGTGGCGATCGCGGTGTGGCTCGGCGTCGGGTACGCGCAGGCGGCCCTGGTGGCGCACGACGTCGCACACCGTCAGGTGTTCCGGACGGCCACCGCCAGCGGCCGGGCCGGGATGATCGCCGGCAACCTGGGCATCGGCATGAGCTACGGCTACTGGCAGAACAAGCACACCCGGCACCACGCCAACCCCAACCACGACGACCTCGACCCGGACGTCGGGCCGGGCGTGCTGGTCTGGACGCCGGAGGCGGCGGCCAAGGGCGGCTGGATGGTCCGGAACCAGGCGTGGATGTTCTTCCCGCTGCTCACGTTGCTCGGGCTGAGCCTGCGCCGGGACAGCATCCGGGCGCTGATCCGCGACGACATGCCGAAGAAGGTTCGCGAGGGCGTGCTCCTCGGCGTACACCTCGTGGGTTATCTCGTGGTTCTGATCCTGGTCCTGACGCCGCTGCAGGCGCTGGTCTTCTTCGTCGTGCATCAGGCCGTGTTCGGCGTCTACCTGGGCATGACGTTCGCGCCCAACCACAAGGGCATGCCCCACCCGGACGGGACCGAGGACTTCCTGCGCAAGCAGGTGCTGACCTCGCGCAACGTGCGCGGCGGCGTGCTGGTCGACGTGGCCCTGGGCGGGCTCAACTACCAGATCGAGCACCACCTGTTCCCGTCCATGCCGACGCCGAACCTGCGCCGCGCCCAGCCGATCGTGCAGCAGTTCTGCGCCGAGATCGACGTGGACTACGAGATGACCGGTCTGGTCGATTCGTACCGGCAGGCGCTGTCCTACCTGCACCAGGTGTCGCGAAGGTAGGGCTACCACTACCGACCGGGGCGACGAACCGGGCGAGAATCGACGGCATGGAGTTGGTCTCGGACGAGCAGCTGAGCGAGTGGATCTGGCGAGGCGTGCGGGGCACCGCCGCCGGGGCCGTGTCGTTGCTGCTCGGCGTGCTCACCATCCCGCTGTTCGTGCTGTCGGTGGTCAGCCTGGCGCTCTGCCTGGTCCCGGGCCTCGGCCAGGTGGTCCTCCCGCTGACGACCGGGCTGGTCCGGGCCCGGGCCGACCTGGAACGCCGCCGGTCGGCCCAGCGCGGGGTGCTGATCGCCCGGCCCTACGCGCCGCGGCCGAGCAAGGGGCTGCCCGGCGGCTGGCGGCGGTTCCGGTGGATCCTGCAGGACGTGGCGACCTGGCGCGACTTCGCCTGGCTGCTGCCCGGCGGCATCATCGCCATCGTCCTCGGCGCGCTCTCGCTGGCCCTGCCGGTCTATGGCTTCGAGGGCATCTTCCTGATCCCGCTCTGGGTGTGGCTCGGCGGCGCCTGGTACGGCTACGGCGCGATCTGGCCGATCGAGGACCTCGGCGACGGCTTCCTGTCCCTGCCCCAGGGCGCGGTGATCCTGGGCCTCGCCCTGTTCGCCGCCCCCTGGTTCCGGTTCGCCGAGGCGTGGTTCGCGAAGCTGTTTCTGGCGCCGACCCGGGCCGCCGAGCTGCGGCTGCGGGTGACCGAGCTGACCGAGACCCGGGCCGATACGGTCGACGCGCAGGCCGCCGAGCTGCGCCGGATCGAACGTGACCTGCACGACGGCGCCCAGGCCCGGCTCTCCTCGCTGGGCATGACCATCGGGCTGGCCGAGGAGCTGATGGAACGCGACCCGGCCGCCGCCCGCAAACTGCTGGCCGAGGCCCGCGACACCAGCAACACCGCCCTGATCGAGCTGCGCGCCCTGGTCCGCGGCATCCACCCGCCGGTGCTGGCCGAGCGCGGGCTGGACGGCGCCGTCCGCGCGCTCGCGCTCAGCCTGCCGCTGCCGACCGCGGTGGACGGCGGCGTGCCCGGCCGGCTGGAGACGCCGGTCGAGTCGGCGTCCTACTTCGTGGTCGCCGAGGCGCTGGCCAATGTGGTCAAGCACAGCGCCGCGACCACCGCCTGGGTGAGCCTGCGACACGAGTCCGGCCTGCTCATGCTCATGGTCGGCGACGACGGCCGGGGTGGCGCCGACCCGTACCGCGGAACCGGGCTGCGCGGTATTGAACGCCGCCTGGCCGCGTTCGATGGCACGATGTCGCTGTCCAGCCCGCCGGGCGGACCGACCGTCGTGACCATGGAGCTGCCGTGCGTGTTGTCATCGCCGAAGACCTCGCCCTCCTCCGGGACGGCCTGACCCGGATCCTGGAGGCGTTCGAGTTCAAGGTGGTGGCCGGCGTCGACAACGGTCCCGCCCTGCTGCCGGCGCTGATCGAGCATCGGCCCGACGTCGCCGTGGTCGACGTGCGGCTGCCGCCCACGTTCACCGACGAGGGCCTCCAGGCCGCCATCGCCGCCCGCACCGAGGTGCCGGGCATGCCGATCCTGGTGCTGTCCCAGCATGTCGAGCCGCTGTACGCCCGCGAGCTGCTGACCGACCGCACCGGCGGCATCGGCTACCTGCTCAAGGACCGGGTGTCCAACGTGGCCCAGTTCGTGGACGCGGTGCGCCGGGTGGCCGCCGGCGGCACCGCGCTCGACCCCGAGGTCGTGTCCCAGCTGCTCGCCCGGCGCGAGCCGCTGGCCGTGCTCACCGCCCGCGAGCGCGAGGTGCTCGGTCAGATGGCCGAGGGCCGGTCCAACGCGGCCATCGCCGGCAAGCTGTTCGTCACCGAGAAGGCGGTGAGCAAGCACATCAACAACATCTTCACCAAGCTGGGCATGCCGCCGTCCGACGACGACAACCGCCGGGTGCTGGCGGTGCTGGCCTACCTCAACGGCTGATGCTCAGCCTGGCAATCCGCCCGGAAGCGCCGGACGCCCAGCAGGACAGGTCGGGGGTGCAGAAGACCGAGTCGAAGCTGCCGGTGTCGAACCGCTTCCAGGTGCGGCCGCCGTCGTCCGTGATGTCGCTGCCCGACGGCCCGACCGCCAGCGCCACCGGGAGCAGCCCCAGCCAGTCGGCGCCCGAGCGGTATTCACCCGGCACCGTGCGGGACACCGTCCACGTCCGGCCGCCGTCGCGCGTGGTGGCGGCGCCGTCCGGGGCCTGGTCCGGGGTGAGGTAGTCGCCGCCCACCGCCAGGCCGTGCCACGGGTCCTTGAAGGCGAGGCTGAACACGCCACCGGCCTCGCTGCTGGGCAGCGGGCTGTCGGTGACCGACCACGACCGGCCGCCGTTGGCCGTGGCGAACACCCGGGCCGTCGCGCCGCCGCCGGTCGCGAACCAGGCCCGCCCGGCGCCCAGGTGGTCGGCGCTGACCAGGCAGGTGCCGCTGGCCGCGAACGCGAACTCGCCCGGCAGCGCGTCCGGCATCCCGGTGGTCGGCCGGACCGCCCAGCTGCGTCCGCCGTCGTCGGTGGCCAGGATGCGGAACTTGCCGCCGACCGGGTCGGACAGCGCCAGCCCGTGCCGCCGGTCCATGAAGGTCACGCAGTCGTAGAAGGCGGTCTCGTCGTCGTTGCGGAACGTCTCGGTCCAGCTCTTCCCGCCGTCGGCCGTGGTGTAGATGCGCGAGGCCTCGCCGTTGCCGATGGCCAGGGCCACCGCGTTGCGCGCGTCCCAGGCCTCGATGTCCCGGAACTCCAGCCCGGCCATGTCGGCCGAGGCGACACTGGCCCAGTGCCGGCCGCCGTCGACGGTGCGCAGGATCGTGCCGGCCGATCCGGCCGCCCAGGCGACCTTGCCGTCGACCGGCGCGAGCCCCCGGAACCGTGCCGTGACCCCGGTGTCGGTGAGCTTCCACTGCGGCTTCCACCGCGGCTTCTCGGAGGCCGCGGTGAATCCGCCGCTGGTAGCGACGATGGCCAGGCCGATGGCCGCGACGGCAAGCACGCGTGTCGATCTCATGGGGCGGAACCTATCCACATCTCAAGATCAAGATCAAGAGCTGGGGGTCGCGGGTTGGTGGGTGGTCCAGACCGTCGCTCCCGCCGAGGGTCGCTCCGCTCCACCGGCGGGAGTGGTCGCGGTCACACCAGAAAACCGCCCTGGCGGCCGACCGGCGCACCGGCTTATCCCCCCGCCGTTCCGATGACAGCGTCGAGGTCATGAAAACGCGCATCATGGAAGAGACCAAGGCCCCCCACTTCGTCGCCCGGCACCGGCTGCTCTCGTTCTTCGTCCTGGCGTACGCGCTGTCCTGGTGCACGTGGCCGATCAACGGCGAGTTCCAGGCGATCGGCGCCCTGCTCGCCGCGGTCATCGTGATCGCGGTGACCGACGGGCGGGCCGGCTTCAAGGAGCTCGGCCGGCGGCTGATCCGGTGGCGGGTGCCGTGGTACTACTACGCCTTCGCGCTGCTCCTGCCGCTGGTCGTGCGGCTCGTGGCGGGCTCGCTCAACCCCGGGCCCGGCCCGGACTGGCTGTCGCTGACCTGGACCAGCGCCGGCCTGTGGTTCCTGGTCCGGATGATCAACCCGATGGACGGCCCGCTGGCCGAGGAGCCGTCGTTCCGCGGATATGCCGTGCCGCGCCTGCCGGACACGCTGCGGTCGGCCGCCCTCCTGGGCGTGCTCGTCGCCGGCTGGCACCTGCCGCTCGCCGCCGACGTCGGGGTGGCCGGCTTCGCCTCCACGTTCGTCATCACCTTCGTCTACGTGTGGCTGTTCAACCGCACCGGCGGCAGCGTCCTCCTGGTCCTGCTCTTCCACAACGCCCAGGGGTTCGTCACGTTCGGCGACCTCGGCCTGACCGGCGCCGCGCTCGCCCGGCAGCAGTGGATCGAGTTCGCCGCCTGGGCCGTCGTCGCGTTGACGCTGGTCGTGGCCGATCGCGACGGCTTCCGCCGGAACACGCGCGAGGCGTAGCGTGTGGACCATGCCGAAGCCCGGCCTCCGGACAGCGCTCGGTGCGGGGCTGCTGGCCGGGCAGGCGGCGGTGGCCGTCGCCGGGCTCCGGCAGGGTGTGCCGGCCACCCATGTCGCGGTGGTCTGCTGGCTGACCACGTCCTATTCGATCAGCGGCCTGATCGCCTGGCGGCACCGGCCGGGCAACCGGTTCGGCCCGCTGATGGTCCTCACCGGCGCCGCCGGGCTGATCGGCTCGCTGACCTGGCTGCCCGCGACCGTCCCGCACACCATCGGCCAGGTGGCCGACCTGCTGCCGCTGGTGCTGATCGTGCACGTGTTCCTCTCGTACCCGTCGGGCCGTCCGGCCGGCCGGATCGAACGGGGGCTGCTCGCGGTCGGTTACGCCGCCGCGATCGGGCTGCAGAGCGTGGCCGTCGTCCTCGCCTTCGACACCCCGCTCTACCAGGCCGAACTGCTGGTCGTCAGCGCGGTCGCGCTGGCCGGCGCCGCGCTCATGGTCGCCCGCCGGCGCACCCGGCCGCTGCGCCGGTCGCTGACCGTGCTGATCGACGCGTTCACCCTCGGCCTGGTGATGATCGCCGTCCTGCTGGTCGTCGGGGTGTTCGGCGGGCCGGCGTTCCCGGCCGTGCAACGCGTCGCGATCGCGCTGCTCGGCGTCGCCCCGGTGGTGTTCCTGGCCGGGCTGCTCCAGGCCCGGCTGGCCCGCAGCTCGATCGGTGACCTGATGGTGTCGTTGCGCGCCGACCCGGCCGATCTGGGCACGCCGCTCGCCCGGGCGCTGCGCGACCCCTCGTTACGGCTGCTCTACTGGCTGCCCGAGTTCGACGCGTGGACCGGCGAGGACGGCCGCCCCGCCGTCCTGCCCGGCGAGCCCGAGCGGGTGACCGTGATCGAGGAGAAGGACGCGGTGGTGGCGGCGCTGGTGCACGACCCGGCCCTGCACGAGGAGTCCGACCTGCTGGCCGCGGTCACCGCGGCGGCCGCGATCGCCGTGCGCAACGGCCGGCTCCAGGCCCAGCTCCGGGCCAACGTCGAGGAGCTGCGCGGGTCGCGGGCCCGGGTGGCCGAGGCCGGCCAGCGGGAACGCCGCCGCCTCGAACGCGACCTGCACGACGGCGCCCAGCAGCGGCTGATCGCGTTGTCGCTCAACCTCGGCGTGCTGGAGAACCGCCTCGGCGCGGACCCGTCGTCGCTCGCCCTGGTGCGGGAGGCCCGCGCCGAGATCACCACGTCGCTGGCCGAGCTGCGGGACGTGGCCCATGGCCTGCACCCCTCGGTGGTGTCCGCGCACGGCCTGGCGGTCGCGCTCGAGTCGCTGGCCGCCCGGGCGCCCGTACCCGCCTCCCTTGCCGTTGATCTTCCTGGTCGGCTGGCCGAGTCGGTCGAGGTCGCCGCCTACTACGTGGTGTCCGAGTGCCTCACCAACATCGGCAAGCACGCGGCGGCCACGTCGGCGACCGTCCGCGTCTCGTGCGACGACGGCACGCTGGTGATCGAGGTGGCCGACGACGGCCGCGGTGGCGCCGACGCCGAACGTGGCAGCGGGCTGCGCGGCCTGGCCGACCGGGTGGAGACGCTGGGCGGCCGGCTGCGCGTGCGGACCCCGCCGGGCGAGGGCACCCGGGTCCGGGCGGAGCTGCCATGCTCCCTCGCGTAGCGACGGGCCTTCGGGTAGCCATCGCCGAGGACAGCGTCCTGCTCCGCGAGGGCATCGCCCGCCTCCTGGCCGACGCCGGCTTCGACGTGATCGCCACGTGCGGCGACGCCGACCAGCTGCGCGCCGAGATCCGGGTGACGTTGCCCGACGTGGTGATCGTGGACATCCGCCTGCCGCCCACCCACACCGACGAGGGTCTGCGCGCCGCCATCGACCTGCGCGCCGCGCATCCCGGCCTGGCCGTGCTCGTGCTCTCCCAGTACGTCGAGGTCGGCCTGGCCATGCAACTGCTCGCCGACTCCGCGGCCGGCGTCGGCTACCTGCTGAAGGACCGCATCAGCGACGTCCCGTCGTTCGTGGCGGCGCTGCGCCGCGTGGCCGCCGGCGGGTCCGCCATCGACCCGGCGATCGTGTCCACCCTGCTGTCCCGCCGCCGCCGCGACGACCCCCTGGCCGCCCTGACCCCGCGCGAGCGCGAGGTGCTCGAGCTGATGGCCGAGGGCACCTCCAACCAGGGCATCGCCGACCGCCTGACCATCACGTTGCGGGCCGCCGAGAAGTACGTCTCCAGCATCTTCACCAAGCTGGGCATCCCCACCACCCGCAGCGAGTCCCGCCGCGTCCTCGCGGTTCTGCTCTTCCTGCGCTCCTGAGCCGTTAGCGTGATCCGATGGAGTCCCGCGTCGCCTTCCAGGCCCGGTTGGCGTACAGCCTGCCCGACATCACCGAGGCGCTGTCCGCCGTCTACCCCGGGCACGACGGGCTGGTCGAGCGGCTCGTGGCGGTCGCACGCGAGGCCGCCGCCGCCCGGCCGCGGGCGCTCCGCGACCGGGATCGGCAACGGGAGATCGACCAGCGCTGGTACCAGCGATCCGAGATGATCGGCTACGTCTGCTACGCCGACCGGTTCGCCGGCGTCCTCGACGGCATCCCCGGCAAACTCGACTACCTGACCGAACTGGGCGTCACCTACCTGCACCTGATGCCGCTGCTCCAGCCCCGCCCCGGCGAGAACGACGGCGGGTACGCGGTGCTCGACTACCGGGCCGTCGACCCGCGGCTCGGCACCATGGACGACCTCGAACACCTGGCCGGGGCACTGCGGGAACGGGACATGAGCCTCTGTGTCGACCTCGTCCTCAACCACACCGCGAAGGAACACCCGTGGGCGGAGGGCTGGCTCGCCGGCGACCCGGACTTCGAGGACTTCTACCTGGCGTTCCCCGACCGCGAGATGCCCGACGCGTACGAACGGACGATCGTCGACGTCTTCCCCGACCGGGCGCCGGGCTCGTTCACGTTCCACCCCGAGCTGAAACAGTGGGTGTGGACGACGTTCTGGTCGTACCAATGGGATCTGGACTACCGCAACCCACGGGTCTTCGAGGCGATGCTGGACACGATCCTCTGGCTGGCCAACCGCGGCGTCGACATCTTCCGCCTCGACGCCGTGCCGTTCATGTGGAAGCGCCTGGGCACGACCTGCATGAACCAGCCCGAGGTGCACAAGATCGTGCAGGCCCTGCACGGCCTGACCCGGCTGGCCGCCCCCGGCGTGATCTTCAAGGCCGAGGCGATCGTGGCCCCCGACGACCTGGTGCCCTACCTCGGCGGCCACGACCGCTACCGGCCCGAGTGCGAACTGGCCTACCACAACCAGCTGATGGTGATGCTCTGGTCGAGCCTGGCGACCAAGGACGCCCGCCTGATGAGCCAGGCGCTGCGCCGGATGCGCCCGATCCCCGCCGAAACGTCGTGGTGCACCTACGTGCGCGGGCACGACGACATCGGCTGGGCGGTCAGCGCCGAGGACGCCGCCGCGGTCGGCTGGGACTGGTGGAACCACCGCAACTTCCTCAACGCGTTCTTCTCCGGCCGGTTCCCCGGCTCCTACGCCCGGGGCGCCCTCTTCCAGGAGAATCCCGCCACCGGCGACGCGCGCATCTCCGGCACCGCCGCGTCCCTGTGCGGCCTGGACGCGGCCACCACGCCCGCCGAGACCGACGCCGCCCTCCGCCGCCTGATCCTCCTGTACGCCGTGGCGTTCGCCGTCAACGGCATCCCCCTGATCTACATGGGCGACGAACTGGCCCTTCGCAACGACCCGACGTTCCACGACGACCCGGCCCGCGCCGACGACAACCGCTGGATGCACCGCCCCCCGATGGACTGGCCGGCCGCCGCCCGCCGCCACGACCCCAGCACCGTCGAGGGCCGCGTCTTCGCCGCGATGAAGTCGCTGTCCGCCGCGCGCAAGGGCCTCGATGCGCTGCGCACGGGCGGGGAGATCGAGATCCTGACCGTCGACGACGACGCGATCTTCACGTGGCGGCGCCGGCATCCGCGCAGCGGCACCTTCATCGGGCTGGCCAACTTCGCCGAGTCGGACCGCACGTTCGACGCCGCCCCGATCGGCCGCTTCGGCCGGCTGGAAACGGCCGCGACCAGCGACGGCGCCTTCCAGGTCACGAACGGCCGAGGCCGCCTCCCGGGCTTGGGATTCGTCTGGCTCGCCGAGCGGTGAGGGCGTCTTCAAGGCCAAGGTCAAGAGCTTGATGTCGTAGCTGGGTGGTGGGTTCTGACCGCGGCTCCCGCCGAGGCCGGGCCCACGGCTCCTGGCCGCTGGCGCGTCCAGAACGGAGCCGCGCACCCTTCATTCTGCGTAAGTGGGCACCCTCCGGCGCTTCGCGCCACAAGGCCGAACGAACGCCGGCGCAACAGTCGCCAGACAGCCGCGGGCGACCTTTGGTCAGAGGTTCACCTTGGAGCCCGGCGGCGCGGCGGTCGCGGGAGCTGGCCCGGCGGCGGGCGCGGGAGTTGGCCCGGCGGCGGGCGCGGGAGTTGGCCCGGCGGCGGGCGCGGGAGTTGGCCTGGCGGGGCGGCGGGCGCGGGAGTTGGCGCGGCGGGCGGGCGGGCCGAGCCGATGCCGAACTGCCGGCGTTGGCGGTGACGAGTTCCCGAGGGCGCGGGGGCATCAGGGTCGGCGACGAGTTCCGCAGCCCCTTTGCTCTGAGCGCGTATAGGCACCACCTGGATGCCGGCTACGTAGAGGTGGTGCCTATATGCGCTCAGAGCAAAGGGGTCGTTGGAGGGGTTGGCTGCCGCTCGCGGCGGAGGTCGTTGGAGGGGTTGGTTGCCGCTCGCGGCGGAGGTCGGAGGAGGGGTTGGCTGACGCTCGGGGCGGAGGTCGGCGGGTTTGGCGCGGAGCGCCGGAGGGTGAGCATGCACGCAGAATGAAGGTTGCGCGGCTCCGTTCTGGACGCGTCAGCGGCCAGGAGCCGGGTGACCGGCCTCGGCGGGAGCGACGGTCGGCACCACCCACCGAGCTACGACATCAAGCCCTTGACCTTGAAGAAGAACGTCGACCTTGAAGAACGTCGGCCTTGAAGAAGAACGTCGACCTGAAACTGATCCGCTACAGATCGCGCGTCTCCTGCCGATGTTCTCGGTGAAGGAGGGCCCTATGCGGCTGCGGAGCGGGATCGCGGTTGCGGTCAGTGTGGTGGTGCTGGTGGCCATCGGTGTGGTTGGTGTGCTGGTCAATCGGTCGGCGTTGCAGGCCGCTGATCGGGTGCACCGGGCCGACTCGGTGGCGCTGGGGACCAACAACGGAACGCTGGCGGGGCAGATGCAGCTGCTGTCGGCCCAGGAGCTGAGCGACTTCGCCGAGGCGATAGGCCGGGGGCTGACGCTGGGGCGGGACGACGCCGCCGACCGGGTCAAGCTGAGGGCGTTCGCGGGGAAGAGCGCGTTCTTCGGGTACGGGCTGGCGATCGTGTCCCGGAAGGGCGAGGTGCTCAACGCGACCCGGGCCGGTGGGCTGCCGGCGGTCACTGATCCGGGGTACGCGACTCTGCACGCGGGGCTGCGGGCGGGCCGGCCGGGCTTCTCGTCGGTGATGACGGTTGGCGGGGTGGCGCTGGCCGCGGTGGGCGTGCCCGTGAAGACGGCGATTCTGGTCGGCTACACCAACGTGGCCGCCACGCAGCTGCAGGCGTTCGTGGCCCGGCTGAGCGCGGACACCCATTTGACCACGATCGTCGACGCCGAGGGCCGGGTCGGTGCGACCAGCGAGCCCGCGCTGATCGGCCGGACGATCGATCCGACGCTGATCGCCGCCGCGCACGAGATGCGGGCGCCGGACTTCGTGGAGTACGCCACCCCGGACGGCACCCGGATGATCGCGGTCGTGGTGCCGGGGATGCCGGGCGGGTGGACGTACGTGCGTACCCAGACCGTGGCGTCGTTCGACGGCGCCGTGCACCGCCGCAGCCAGACCCTGAACCTCGCGATGCTGGCGATGCTGCTGGCCGGCGTCCTCGGAATCTTGATCTTCGCGTATCGGGCGCTGATCACCCGGCGCCGGGCCGACGAGAAGTTCCGGGCGCTGTTCCAGCACGCCCCGGACATGGTGGCCGTGGTCGACGCCGACGGGAAGATCACCTACTCCAGCCCGAGCGCCGCCGGCCTGCTCGGCTTCGAACCGGGCTCGTTGCAGGGCAGCAGCGTCTTCGACGTGGTGCACCCGCAGGACCGCAACCAGTTGCAGGCGCAGTTCCGCGACCTGGTCGGGGAGCGCGACGGCCTGCTGCGCCGGGAGTGCCGCATGATCACCTCGGACGGGCGGCCGCGCTGGTTCGAGTTCACCGCCTCCAACCAGCTGCACAACCCGGCCCTGACCGGCGTGGTGATCAACGCCCGGGACGTGACGCAGGCGCGGGCCTTCCAGGAGCGGCTGGCCCACGAGGCGCGGCACGACTCGCTGACCGGGCTGCCGAACCGGCGCCGGATGCGCGACGCGCTGGGGGAGACGCTGCCGACCGACGGTGTCGCCATCCTCTACGTGGACCTCAACGGCTTCAAACCGGTCAATGATCGGTACGGCCACAACGCCGGCGACGAGTTGCTGCGCCAGTTCGCCCAGCGGCTCAGCCGCGCCGTCCGCGATCAGGACGTGGTCTCCCGGGTCGGCGGCGACGAGTTCGTCATCCTGATGCCCGGGGTGGAGAACGAGGCGACCGCCCGGGCGATGGCCGACCGGGTGCGTGCCGAGGCCGACCTGCCGTTCGAGATCGGCGGCGAGCTGGTGTCGGTCGGCGCCAGTGTGGGCGTCAACCTGGCCCGCCCGGACTCGGACCCGGAGGACGCGCTGCGCGACGCCGATCAGACCATGTACGCGGTGAAGCAGGCCGTGGCGGCGCCCAGGAAGGTCGGCCGGCACCGCGCCCAGGCGTAGATATCCACGGTCATCGTTGTTAACGTCCGTTCATGAGACGCGCTTTCGCGGTGCTGGGGGCGGTTGCCCTCACTGTCTTCGGTCTGTCGGCGCCCGCTCGGGCGGAAGCCGGCCTTCAAGCGGCGCCCGGTGCTGAGGTCGTGCCGGACAGCTATGTCGTGGTCCTCAACCAGTCCCGATCGGAAACCACCCAACGGGTGCGTACGCTCGCCGGCCGGCACGGCGCGACCGTGCGGGCGACGTACACCCATGCCCTGCAAGGTTTTGCCGCGACGATGAGCGAGCGGCAGGCCAGGCGGATGGCCGCCGACCCGGCCGTCGCCTACGTGCAGCCGAACGTGATCCACCGGGCCAGCGGCACGCAGCCGAACCCGCCGTCCTACGGGCTCGACCGGATCGACCAGCGCAACCGGCCGCTGGACAACTCGTACACCTATCCGCGGGACGGCGCTGGGGTGCACGCCTACATCATCGACACCGGCATCCGCACCACCCACCAGGACTTCGCGGGCCGGGCGAGCAGCGGGTTCGACGCGGTCGACGGCGGCGCGGCGGACGACTGCAACGGGCACGGCACCCATGTGGCCGGTACGGTCGGCGGGTCCGCGTACGGCGTGGCCAAGGGGGTCGATCTGGTCGCCGTGCGGGTGCTGAACTGCGAGGGCAGCGGCACGACGGCCCAGGTGGTGGCCGGCATCGACTGGGTGACGGCGAACGCGCAGCGGCCGGCGGTGGCCAACATGAGCCTCGGCGGCGGCGCCGACACCGCCCTGGACAACGCGGTGAAGGCGTCGATCGCGGGCGGTGTCAGCTATGCGATCGCCGCGGGCAACGGCTTCCTGGGCATCTTCGCGCTGGACGCCTGCACCCAGTCGCCGGCCCGGGTGCCCGCGGCCATCACGGTCTCCGCGACCAACAGCTCGGACGCCAAGCCGAGCTGGGCCAACCGCGGCGCCTGTGTGGACGTCTTCGCGCCGGGCATCGACATCACGTCGTCCTGGAACACCAGCGACACCGGCACGAACACGATCAGCGGCACCTCGATGGCCACCCCGCACGTGGCCGGGGCCGCCGCGCTCTACCTGGCCGCCCATACGTCGGCCACGCCCGCGCAGGTCAGCGCCGCGATCGTCGGCGGCGCCACGACCGGCGTGGTCGGCAGCCCGGGTTCGGGGTCGCCCAACCGCCTGCTGCACGTCGGCGGGCTCTGAGCACGAACGAAGAGGTTTACGGGTTTCCGCCATCGAGGTCGGCGGCTGATCCCGATTCGCGGATCGGCCGCCGGCCCTAGCGTCGGCGGCATGATTTCCCTGGACGGCCTGACCAAGCGCTACGGCGCCAAGGTCGCGGTCGACTCGCTCACCCTGACCATCCGGCCCGGCGCGGTGACCGGCTTCCTCGGCCCGAACGGCGCCGGCAAGTCCACGACCATGCGGATGATCCTCGGCCTGGACCGCCCGACCGCCGGGACCGCCCTGGTCCAGGGCCGGCGCTACGCCGACCTCGAGCATCCGCTGCGGACGGTCGGGGCGCTGCTCGACGCCCGCGCGGTCCACCCTGGACGCAGTGTCCGGGCCCACCTCTGGGCCCAGGCCGGCAGCAACAAGATCCCGAAGCGGCGGGTCGCCGAGGTGATCGGCCTGGTCGGCCTGGACAGCGTGGCCGGCAAGCGGGCCGGCACCCTCTCGCTCGGCATGAGCCAACGCCTCGGCATCGCCACGGCGCTGCTCGGCGACCCGGAGATCCTGATGTTCGACGAGCCGGTCAACGGGCTCGACCCGGACGGCGTGCGCTGGATCCGGCGGCTCACCCGTGACCTGGCCGCCGAGGGCCGGACCGTCTTCGTGTCCAGCCACCTGATGAGCGAGATGCAGCTCACCGCCGACCATCTGGTCGTGATCGGCCAGGGGCGGCTGCTGGCCGACGCGCCGCTGGCCGAGGTGATCGCCGCGAGCGCGCTGACCGCGGTGGTGGCGCGCAGCCCGCACGCCGCCGACCTGGCCGGGCGCCTGACCGCCGCCGGTGGCACGGTCGAGCGGTCGGGTGAGCACCAGGTGATCGTCACCGGGCTGCCGATGGACCGGGTCGGCGACGTGGCGCACGACGCCGGGATCCGGCTGCACGAGCTGCGGACCCGGGAGGCCTCGCTGGAACAGGCCTACCAGGAGCTGACCGAGGGCAGCGTCGAGTTCGGCGCGGACGGAAGGGTGCCGGCATGAGGTCGGAGTGGACGAAGTTCTGGTCGGTGCGATCCACGTGGTGGTGCCTGGTCGGCGCGGGCGCCCTGATGGGGATGGCCGCGCTCACCCTGGGCGCGGACAGCGCGACCGGCGGCCGGCACTTCGCGGCCACCCAGCCGGTGATCGACGCCGCGGTGGTGTTCTCGTTCGGGATCGCGGCGCTGGCCATGCTCACCGTCACCGCCGAGTACGCCTCCGGCGGCATCCGCGCCACCCTGCAGGCCGTGCCCCGGCGCGGCCGGCTGCTGGCGGCGAAGGCCGTGGTCGTCGCCGCGGTGGTCGCCGTGGCCACCGCGCTGGGCGGGCTGGTGACCGCCGTGACGGTGTGGGCGTTCCTGCGGCTCGACCCGTTCGACGGCGCCGCCGGCCTGCCGGTCGCCGAGGTCGCCACCGACCTGCTGAAGCTCGGCTGCTTCGGCGCGATGATCGCGCTGCTGAGCGTCGGCGTGAGCTTCGCGCTGCGCAGCTCGGCCGGCACCTTGACGGTGGTGTTCCTGCTGCTGGCCGGCATCCCGCTGGTGCTGGCCATGACCGGCGACCAGGTGCTGATCGAGGCCTCGCTGCGGACGCCGTTGTTCGCCGGGCTCAGCTTCATGGGCAGCGCCAACAACCCGGCCGGCGAGCAGCTCGCCTATCCGGCCGGGGAGGGCTTCGCGTGGCTGGCCGGCTGGACGCTGGCCGCGCTGGCGATCGGCTACGCGGTCCTGCGCCGCCGCGACGCTTAGGCTGCGGGCATGAGGTGGCGGACGGTGGTGGGGGTGGGGCTCGGCATGCCGCTGGCCGTCGCCGAGGCGGTGGCGCTGGTGGCGGTGTGGCCGCCCCGCGCCCGCCGCCGGGTGCTCGGTGCGCTCGGGCGGGCCGAGGCGGCCCGCTTCGGCCGGTGGCTGGATCGGCCGGCGACCGCCGGCGCCGCGAGTGAGCCGGGCTTCCTGGCCGCCCGCGCCGCCGCCGGGCTGCTCGGTGGCTACCTGGTCGCGGCCGTGCTGTTCGTCGCCCTGCTGCTGCTCGGTGGCGGTGGCTGGGCCGCGTTGACCGGGGCGTCGGAGACACTGCCGCTGACCCTGCCCGGCGTGCGGATCCTCACCACCGACGCCATCGTCGGCATCACCGCCGGCCTCGGCGGACTGGCCCTGACCTCAGGCATGGTCCTCGGTCTCGGGAACGTGGAGCGGCGGATCGCCGACGGCCTGCTCGGGCCGGACGAGCGGGAGCGGATGCGCCGCCGGATCGCCGAGCTGACCACCACCCGCTCCGGCGTGGTCGCGGTCATCGACGAGGAGCGCCGGCGGATCGAACGCGACCTGCACGACGGCGTCCAGCAGCGCGGGGTGGCGCTGGCGATGCTGCTCGGCCGGGCCCGGCACACCGCCGACCGGGCGGCCGCCGCCGACCTGGTCGGCCGCGCGTACACCGAGGCGCGGGACCTGATCGAGGAGATCCGCGAGGTGGCCTGGCGGATCTACCCGACCGCGCTGGACGAACTGGGCCTGCACGCCGCGCTGGCCGGCGTCGCCGAGCGGTCGGCGATCCCGGTGTCGGTGCACTACCGGCTGACCACGCGTCCGGCCCCGGAGGTGGAGACGGCGCTCTACTTCGTCGCCCGCGAGGCGATCACCAACGCGGTCAAGCACGCCGGGACCGGTGACGTGCTGGTCGTGGTGGAAGAGACCGCCGGGAGCGTGAGCCTCGCGGTCTCGGACGACGGCTGCGGCGGGGCCGACAAGAAAGGGGCCGGGTTGCGCGGTCTCGCCCATCGGGTGGCCGCCTTGGACGGCGCCTTCGAGGTGAGCAGTCCGCCCGGCGGTCCGACGCGCGTCCAGGCCACCCTGCCGGTATGAGGATCGTCCTGGCCGAGGACTCGGTCCTGCTGCGTGAGGGACTCGTGCACCTGCTGGCCGACGCCGGCCACGACGTCGTCGCCGCCGTCGGTGACGGCGAAGCGTTGCTGGAGGCGGTGGCTTCACAAAACCCTGACCTCGCGGTGGTCGACGTCCGGATGCCGCCGGCCCAGACCGACGAGGGTCTGCGCGCGGCGCTGACCATCCGCGAGCGCTGGCCGGGGGTCGGGGTGCTGGTGCTGTCCCAGTACGTCGAGAAGACGCACGCCGCGACCCTGCTCGGCGGGGCCACCGAGGGCCTCGGCTACCTGCTGAAGGACCGGGTCTCCGAGGTCGCCGAGTTCCTCGGCGTGCTGGAACGCGTCGGCGCCGGCGGGGCGGCGTTCGACCCCGAGGTGGTACGCCAGTTGCTCGCCCGCACGTCCCACCTCGACGCGCTGGCCCGGCTCAGCCCGCGCGAGCGCCAGGTCCTCGAGCACCTGGCCCAGGGGTACGCCAACCAGGCCGTGGCCGACCGGATCCACGTCTCCCTGAGCACCGTGGAGAAGCACATCGCCAGCCTCTCGGACAAGCTCGACCTGCCGTCCGACGCCGGCTACAACCGTCGCGTGCTGGCCATCCTGCGCTACCTGGAGGCATAGCAGCAGGTCAGACGTGGTCGCGCCACGAGTGCTCCGGCGCGTACCCGAGAATTCGCCTGGCCTTGTCGATGCCCAGCATGGTCTCGTGCTCGCCCAGTTCCTTGCGCACCTCGACGCCGGGGTACACCTCCGCCGCCAGCGAGGCCGACGAGCGGCTCATCACGGTGTCGGCGTTCGCGATGACGAAGACCTCCACGCCCGTCGTCTCCAGTTCCAGGCTTCGGCGTACGGCCTGAGCACCGTCCCGCGCGTCGATGTAACCCCACAGGTTCCACTTGCGCAGCGACGGATCCGCGTCGAACGAGGGGAACGCCGCGTAGTCGTCCGGTTCCATCACGTTCGAGAACCGGAGCCCGATCATCTTCAGCGCCGGGTTCCACCGGCAGAACTGCGCGGCCATCTGCTCCTCGAGGTGTTTGCCCAGCGAGTACGTCGACTCCGGGCGGGCCGGGTAGTCCTCGTCGACCGGGATGTACGGCGGCGGCGTGTCGAAGGGCAGCCCCAGCACGGTCTCGCTGGACGCCCACACGACGTTGGTGATGCCGGCCGCCCGGGCCGCCGCGAACACGTTGTAGGTGGCCGGCACGTTGTTGGCGAAGGTGGCCGCGTTGCCGGTGAGGCCGGGCGCCGGGATGGCGGCCAGGTGCACCACGGCGTCGAACCGGCCCGGGCTCTCGTCGAGCGTGGCGCTCAGCGTGTCGACCACCTGGCCGTAGTCGGTGAGGTCGATCCGCCGCCAGCGCGCCCCCGGCCCGGCCGGCGGCGTGGCCGCGTCGATGTTCGTCACCTCGTACCCGTGTTCCACCAGGTCTTTGACCACCGCGCGGCCGAGCTTCCCGCTGCCGCCGGTCACCGCAACTCTTGTCATGTGTCCAGTAGTACCGCAGATGTTCTAAACCTTTTGGACGAACTGGTCGCCAAGGTCGACATCGCATCAAATGAATGCACTGCGGATGCGGAATGTGTTTCCGGGGCGAAACGCAGGGCAATGCGGGCCGTGGACATTCATCGATGAAAGGGGTCCACATGCGAGTTGGCTTGATCACTAAGGCGGTGCTCACCGGGGCGCTGGCGATCACCACCGTGGCGGCCACCGGCGGCGCCGTCGCCCAGGCAGCGCCCAAAGCACCTCCCGCGGCTCCGGCCGCCGCCCCGGCTCCGGCCGCGGCCAAGGCGGGCCCGAAGCTGGCGTCCGCCGCCGGCACGCTGACCTCGACGGTCAGCGGCTCGTTCACCGACGCGGCCGGCGCTCTCGGCTCGGTGACCGGCTCGTTCACGCCGACCAAGTTCACCAACAAGCAGGGCCAGGTCCTTGCTACCGGCACGCTGACCAGCACGCTGACCGACTCGCTCGGCGTCGACCTGGGCACGGTCCAGAAGACCGTCTCCATGCCCGTTCAGCTGCCCGAGACGGCCGCGGCCAACAAGGACGCCGCCGCCCTGATCACCTGTGACGTGCTGAACCTGGTCCTCGGTCCGCTGCACCTGGACCTGCTCGGCCTGGTCGTCGACCTGAACCGGGTCGTCCTCGACATCGTCGCCCAGTCCGGTGCCGGCAACCTCCTCGGCAACCTGCTGTGCGCGATCACGAACCTGCTGAACGGCGGCCTCAGCCTGCCGCTGGGCTTCATCGCCGACCTGCTGAACCAGATCCTGGCCATCCTCAGGCTCTAGTTCTCCCGGTTGATCATCAGCGCCGGTACGCCAACCCACGCGTACCGGCGCTGATCAGCGCTAGTTTGTGACCATGGCGACCAAGAGCCCCCAGGTGGAGATCGAGGCCGGGAACCACACGGTGCGGGTGACCAACCCCGACCGGGTCTACTTCCCCGAGCTCGGGCTGACCAAGCTCGACCTGGTCCAGTACTACCTGAGCGTGGGCGACGGCATCGTCCGGGCGCTGCGGGAACGGCCCTGCATGATGCACCGGTTCCCCGAGGGGCTGGCCGGCGACAAGGTGCACCAGAAGCGCGTACCGCATGGCGCTCCGCCCTGGCTCGAGACCGTTCGCATCTTCTTTCCCCGCTACAAGCGCACCGCCGACGAACTGTGCGTCACCAAGATCGCGGACGTGATCTGGGCGGTGCAGATGTCGACCGTCGAGTTCCACCCGTGGAACAGCCGCCGCGCCGACACCGAGAAGCCCGACGAGTGGCGGATCGACCTCGACCCGATGCCCGACTGCACGTTCGACCGGGTGCGCCGGGTCGCCGGGGTCGCCCACGAGGTGCTCGACGAGCTCGGCGTGACCGGGTTCCCCAAGACGTCCGGCGGCCGTGGCCTGCATGTCTACGTGCGGATCGCGCCGGAGTGGGGCTTCTCCGAGGTACGCCGGGCCGCGCTGGCCTTCGCCCGTGAGGTCGAGCGCCGCGCCCCCGAGGACGTGACCACCACGTGGTGGCGCAAGGACCGCGACCCCGAGGCGCTGTTCGTCGACTACAACCAGAACGCCCGCGACCACACCATCGCCAGCGCCTATTCGGTGCGCGGCAACCAGCGCGGCACGGTGAGCACGCCGATCGACTGGGCCGAGGTCGCCGACGTCGAGCCGGACGACTTCACGCTGCGGACCGTGCCGGCCCGGTTCGCCGAGAAGGGCGACCTGCACGCGGCGATCGACGACACCGCGTACCGGCTGGACACCCTGCTCGAGTGGGCCGACCGCGACGAGAAGGCAGGCCTGGCCACCCCCGACGAGCCGGCCCCGTAAACATCGTGTAAATCCGGGCTGGCCACATCGCGACATGTCATCGATAGGGCGCGACCAAAAGCTTTCGACCTGCGTCGATGCCACCCAACAATGCGTGGCATGCGTCGTCCCCTCGCAGCATTAGCCGCCGCGGTCCTGATCGGACCGGGCCTCGCCGCCATCGCGCCCGCGGGGGTGGCCACCGCCGCCCCGGCCACGCCGCCGCCCGCCGGCCACACCGACACGCTGACCCTCATCACCGGTGACGTCGTCACCCTGACCAGGGCGGGTGACCGCACCGCCGCCACGGTCCGTCCCGCCGCCGGCCGGGAACACGTCACCTTCCACACCATCGAGGCCGACGGCGGCCTGCGTGTCCTGCCCGAGGACGTGATCCCGCTGGTCAGCGCCAAGAAGATCGACGCCGACCTGTTCGATGTCGAGAAGCTCGTGGCCGACGGGTACGCCGACGCCGCCTCGCCGACCCTGCCCCTGATCGTGACCCAGCCGGCCGGGCTGCGCGCCCGGTCGTCACACGCGCTGCGCAGCCTGGGCGCCACCTCGATGCGGGCGGAGAAGACCTCGCTGGCCTCGTTCTGGAAGTCCCACCGGGGCCAGGTCTGGCTGGACGGCAAGGTCCGGGCGTCGCTGGACCGCAGCGCCGCGCAGATCGGCGCGCCCGCGGCGTGGCAGGCCGGGTACGACGGCCGCGGCGTCAAGGTCGCGGTGCTCGACACCGGCATCGACGCCGGCCACCCGGACATCAAGGGCCGGCTCGCCGCCGCCAGGAACTTCACCGACAGCCCGGACACCACCGACCACCACGGGCACGGCACGCACGTCGCCGCCACCGTGGCCGGGTCCGGCGCCGGGTCGGCCGGGCTGCGCAAGGGCATCGCGTACGGCGCCGACCTGCTGGCCGGCAAGGTGCTCAACGACGACGGCTGGGGCCTGGAGTCGTGGATCATCGAGGGCATGCAGTGGGCCGGCGACGCCGGCGCCAAGGTGGTCAACATGAGCCTCGGCGGCGCGCCGACCGACGGCATCGACCCGCTGAGCCAGGCGCTCACCGAGATCACCGAGCGCACCGGCACGCTGTTCGTGGTCGCGGCCGGCAACGAGGGCGCGGCGTACAGCGTCGGCTCGCCCGGCCTCGCCCCCGCGGCGCTCACCGTGGGCGCCGTCGACCGGGACGAGACGCTGGCCGCGTTCTCCAGCCGCGGCCCGACCGCCGTCCGTAACACCCTCAAGCCGGAGATCACCGCGCCCGGTGTCGGCATCGTCGCCGCGCGCGCCGAGGGCACCACGATGGGCCAGCCGGTCGACGCGCTCTACACCGGCGCGTCCGGCACCTCGATGGCCACGCCGCACGTGGCCGGCGCCGCCGCCGTCCTGGCCCAGGAGCACCCCGGCTGGAAGGCCGCCGAGCTCAAGGACGCCCTGGTCAGCAGTGCCAAGACCGCCAACAACATCGACGTGTACGGCCAGGGCGCCGGCCGCGTCGACCTGGCCCGCGCCACCTCACAGACGATCCGGGGCAGCGCCACCGCCGACTTCGCCGACCACAGCGTGGGGGAGTCACCGACCCAGCACAGCAAGACCATCACCTACACCAACGAGGGTCCCGCCCCGGTCACCCTGTCGCTGACCGCGCCCGCCGGCGTCACCGTCGACCGGAGCGTCACCGTGCCCGCGCACGGCACCGCGGCGGTGACCGCGAGCATCAACACCGCCACCATGGACGCCGGGCTGCACAGCGGCTGGATCGTCGCGACCGGACCGGCCGGGGAGAAGGTCACCACCGCGTACGGCCTGCGCCTCGGCGCGAAGCACCACCTGCTGACGATCAACGCGATCGGCCGGGACGGCAACCCGACCCGGGTGCCCGCGCTGACCATCTTCGGCGACGACCCCGACTCGGACCGCCTCGGCTTCGTGTGGGACGAGCCGGTCACCTACGACCTCGGCGAGGACGACTACATCATCACCGCGACCATCGAGGGCCGCGAGGAACAGCACGACGACTCCACCTTCGTGGTGCTGCCCGAGCTCAAGCTCGACCGCGACATGGAGATCACGCTGGACGCCCGGCTGGGCACCCCGGTGCGGATCGAGACCCCGCAACCGGCCGAGCAGCAGGCGGTGCTCAGCTACTACGCCCACCGGGAGACCGGCCGGGGCCGCAGCATCTCGCACGGCGTCATGCACTTCAGCAACGTCGAGACGGTCTACGTCACCCCGACCAAGCCGGTCCGGAAGGGCGCCTTCGAGTTCTCCTCCCGCTGGCAGCTGGTCGAGCCGGACGCTCAGGTCAGCGTGCCGGGCGTGACCCCGCAGCCGCGGATGAACCTGCGGGGCGACTCCCCGGGCCTGCCCGCGGAACGGACGTTCCCGTTGGTCGCGATGGACGCGCCGGACGTCCGGGGCAAGGCTGTGCTGCTGCGCAGCGACATGGACTCCGAGGAGAAGCTGATCGAGTGGGCGCACGCCGCGGGCGCCGCGGTCGCGCTGCTGATCCGCCCGGCCGACTGGAGCACGTGGTCGGTTCTCGACCCCGAATCGCCCAAGCAGCCCATCCCGGCGCTGACCGTGACCGCCGCCGACGGCGTGCGGCTGCTCGACCGGGCCGAGCGGCCGGACGCGGAGATCACGCTGAAGCTGACCACGGCCAGCCCGTACCTCTACGACGTCATCCAGGTGTCGAAGAACCGGGTCCCGGAGAGGATCGTGCACCGCGTGACGCCGGCCAACACCCGGCGGATCACCACCGACTACGCGTACAACGGCGGCTTCGACTGGGTGCGCGAGCAGCGGTTCGGGTGGCGGCCCTGGCAGGAGTACGCCTGGAACGACACCTCCCGCGCGGTGCCCACCCCGTTCCGCCGGGTCGAGTGGGTGTCGGCCGGCGACTCGCTGTGGCAGCACCAGGTGCACCCGGCCTACCCGTGGCTCGGCCTGGTCTCGGGCGGCTTCGTCGAGGCGGCCGGCCCGGTCCGGGCGGGCACCACGGCCAAGGAGACCTGGGCGGCGCCGGTGGTCCGCCCGGCCACCCCGGCCGGCGTGCTGAACACCCGGGCCGGCGACGTGCTCAAGCTGCGCGTGGCCGACCTGGTCGACCGCACCGATCGGCACTGGACCTTCGCCGGAAACGGGTCGGCCACCCTGAAGCGCAACGGCGCGGTGGTCGCTGACCTGCCGGACGGCTGGCAGGACGTGACGGTCGCCCCGGGCGACGCCGCGTACGAGCTGGCCGTGCGGACCAGCCCCGGCAACGAGGACTGGATCTACGGCACCAGCACCGACACGTCCTGGACGTTCCGGTCGGGCGCCGAGGGCGTCCTGCCGCTGCTCCAGGTCGGTTACGACGCCAAGCCGCGGCGGGTCGGCTTCGCCCTCACCGTGGCCGGCAAACCGGCCCGGGGCACCTCGTTCCGGGCGGAGATGTCGGCCGATGACGGAAAAACCTGGCGGCGGCTGAACACGACCGGCCGCGGACCGTCGTACACGGCGAACATCCCGGCGCACACCACCCCGGTGTCGCTGCGGATCACCGCGTCCGACCGCGACGGCAACACGGTCACCCAGACGGTCATCCGCGCAATCGGGTGATCCCGCCGGGCTCCGCCGTTATCCTCACCGCCATGAGGATCACGGCGGAGCTCCTGGCCACAGGCGGTAACACCACCGGATTCCGGATCCCCGACGACGTGGTCGGTGAGCTCGGCGGTGGGGCGCGGCCCAAGGTGGTGGTCACCGTCAACGGGTACGAGTACCGCAGCTCGATCGCGCGGATGAGCGGCGAGTACTGGCTCGGGGTGAGCGCCGAGCGGCGGGCCGGCGCGGGCGTGCGGGCGGGCGACGTGGTCGAGCTCGAGCTGGTGCTCGACACGCAGGAGCGGACGGTGGACGTACCCGAAGACCTCGCCCTGGCTCTGGCGGCCGAGCCCGCGGCGCAGGCGCGCTGGGACAAGCTCTCCTTCAGCCATAAGCGGCAGCACGTAGAGGCCATCCTCGGTGCCAAGGCCGCCGAGACCCGCGCCCGCCGAGTCGCCAAAGCCATCGAGAAACTGATCGCGGGTTAGAGCCAGCCTCGTCTCGCCGCCTGGTAGGCCAAGCCCGTGCGGGTGTCGACACCGGCGATCGCCATCATGCGGTCCAGGCGGCGCTGGACCGTGCGGCGGCTGACGCCCAGATGGGTGGCGATCGACTTGTCCGGCAGGCCGGAGACGAGCAGGGACAGCAGCAAGGTGTCGAGCTGTTCGTCGGGCTTGGCCGCGATCACCGGGGTGGCCCGCTCCCAGTGGCTCTCGAAGAGCGCCACCAGGGCGTCCAGCAACTCGCTGGGCCGGATCAGCGCCGCGCTCGGCTGGGCGATGCCCCGTGCCTCGTCCGGCACCAGCGGGCAGATGGCCAGCTTCCGGTCGGCGATGGCCAGGCGCACGGGCAGCGTGGGCAGCACACGCGACTCTTCGCCGTACCCGATGGCCTCGATGATCCCCTTCAGCTCGCCCGGCGTCTCGATCAGCTCGCGCTCGTAGATCGCCCGGTATTTCACGCCGCGGGTCAGCGCCGGCGCCTCCTCGTTGTTCTCCGGGCCCTCCATCGCGATCGGGTTGGCCCGGCAGAACCAGAGGATCTCCTCGGTCGCCGAATCCTGCATCTCGCTGAGCCGCTGTCGTAACGCCCGCGCGCCGACCACGATCTCGACCAGATGTTCGGCGCTGCGCCGGCGCGCGCTGGTGCGGTAGTCCTCACTCAGCGCGGCCATCATCTCACGCGCGACCTGCAACTCCTGCTGCCGGCGGAGCAGCACCTCACCGAGCGCGACATCCGGCGGACGCGCGTGATAGACCGGCCCCGGCGACGCCAATCCCTTGGCGTGCAAGGCCTCCAGCGTCTCCGCGGCATCATCCGCGGTGACTCCGGCACTCTCCGCGAAACCCTTCGCGTCGGTGCCGGACAGCCGCACCAGCAACCGATAGGCATGTTGCTGGTCCGGCGACAGAACATCGCCCTCCCCTGACATGGCCGTCACTTTACTGAGCTGCGGCCCGGTTGCTCCGGAACGTAAGTACCGTCACGCGTCGAACGCGACCTCGGGGTTGAGCAGGGTGGTCCACCGTGGCCGCCACCGCTCCTCCCGGCCGGCCATCTCGCGGGCCATCTCGTCCCGCCCCGGCCCGGAGATGCCGTTGTCGGTCCACCAGTCCGGCCACGAGTCGTAGCGCCGCTCGATGGTCGCGCCGGTGGCCGTCGTCTCGAGCCGCAGGAACAGCCACGCCCCCGCCCGCGGGTCGGCCTCCTCGGCCCGGACCGCCTGCACCAGATCGACCACGTCGCCGAACACGGTCAGCGGCTCCTCGCCGTCGCGCACCAGCGGCGCGAACTCACCGTCCTGCTCGGAGGCCTTCGAGGCGCTGGCCCAGAACAGCAGCGAGCACCGTCCGTCGCCGTGCGGCGCGCGGTCGCGTACCCATCGCACCAGGTCGTCCATCGCCGGCGTCGGCGGCGGCAGCGGCCGGTCCAGCTCCGCGGCCCGCTGCATCGCGTCCCAGACCAGGCGGCGGTGCTCGCGGTCGGACAGCTTGCGCACCCGCCGCTGCTCCGGCTTGCGGCCGGCGGCGACCATCGGCGGGGCGCCACCCGGGCTGATCCCGCCGGTCGCGGCCACGGCCAGTCCGGCTTCGACCAGACCGCCCGGGTACGCCCGGAGCACGCTCACGTCGACCCGCTGCTCCTCGGCCGCGGTCAGCAGCGCCTCACAGGTGTCCCGGATCCGCGCCTCGTCGGTGAGGTCGGCGGGCCGGTAGGCGCCCCACCGCACGATGAACTCGTAGAGCTCATCGGCGGCCGATTCATGATCGAGCGCCGCGCCGGCCGTCTGCACCAGCCCGTCCGCCTCGTCGTAGGGCGCGTGCTCCCACCGCACCCCGTCATGCCAGTAGACGTACCCGAGCTGATCCTCGCCGGCGAACTCGGCCAGCTCCTCCCACGGCAGCCACTCGGGCGCCCCCGCCAGCACATCGACCGGCGGATCGGCGTCCACGGTCGCGCTGTACTCATGGTCGTACCCGTACAGAACGGCCCGCCCGCCCTCGATCAGGGCCAGATGCCCCCAGTTCCCGCCATGATCATCATGGTGGGCCCCACCCGCGCCCACGGTCCACACATCATCGAACCCCACCGCACTGAGCGCCGTCGCCAACGCCGCCCACCGCCGCCACACCACGATCGGCTCAGGTATCTCCACCAGCCCACTTTCGCAGATCACCGCACATCGAGCCTGGTCACTCACCCTCCTGTCGCCGAACGTTCACGATCGCCACCGGCCGGCGCGGTGGTAGCGTGCGGGCTTCCCGACGAGCTACGGAGACCTTCGCCATGGCGACCGGGCTGGAGACGGCCATCGCCCGCATCGCGGGCCAGATCATCCGCCGGCTCGGCGGCCACGTGGGCAAGCAGGCCCAGCTTCGCAAGGCCCGCGACTCGGCCCGCCCGCTGATGGCCCGCCAGGTCGCCGACGACCTGCTCGGCGAGCTGTCCGCGGCCGAGGCGGCCGAGCTGGCCGGCTACCTGGTGTCACCCGACTTCGAGCAGGTCGCCCTCCAGTTCGCCGTGGCCCGCCTGCACCCCCGCGACGGCCAGCGCGACGAGTTGCTCGCCGCGGCCCGCGACCAGATCCGCCAGGGCCTGCGCCTGGCCACCACCCTCCCGCCCGAGCGACGCTTCGGCCTGACCGACGTCGTCTACGACGCCCTGCTGGCCGCCGAGCACACCCCCGGCAACCCGGCCCAGGCCGCCCGGCTGGGCCACCTGGTCGCGATGGCCGCCCGCAACGGCGAACTCCTTGGCCGCCTCACCGACCTGACGTCCTGCCGGGCCGAGGCCGACCTTCTCCGCACGCAGGTGGCCGCCATGCACGCCGAGCTGCGCATGCCCCACACCGGCGTGAGCCGCAGCGTTCCCTGGGACCAGCTCTACGTGGAGTCGCGCCCCCACGACCTGCGCCGCGAATCCGCGCCGGTCCGCGAGCTGGCGCAGACGGGCCGCCGCCTGGTGGTCCTGGGCGATCCCGGGGCCGGCAAGTCCACGCTGGCCACGAAGCTCGCCTACGACCTGGCCTCCGACCCGGCCGGCACCGAGGTCCCGTTCCTGGTCGTACTCCGCCACCTGGCCACCGCGCTGCATCAGGGCGAACGCACCCTGGCCGAACACCTGACGGTGGTCGCCCGCGACCCCTACAACGTGGCGATGGCCCCGGAGACGGTCGACTACCTGCTGCTCAACGGCCGCGCCGTGGTCATCCTCGACGGCCTCGACGAGCTGACCGACGTGAGCCTCCGCCGCCGCCTCACCGAGCTGGTCCGCGGCTTCGCGACGCTCTATCCGATGGTTCCGATCGTCGCGACCTCCCGCCGCGTCGGCTACCGCGAGGCGCCCCTGGACGCGGCACTGTTCCCGGTCCACGACCTCTTGTCCTTCGATTCCGCTCAGGTCGAGATGTACGTCCGGCATTGGTTCGCGCTCGACGACGGAACCCCTTCGGCTGACCGGGAACGGCTGGCCGCCTCGTTCCAGCGCGACAGCGATTCGATCCAGGATCTGCGGAGAAACCCGCTTCTCCTGGCGTTGCTGTGTGCAATGTATTCGGCTGACCATTACGTTCCGCGATTGCGCGCGCAGATCTACGAGCGTTGCGCGCTCATGGTATTCGAACGCTGGGACTCGATGCGGGGTATCGGCAGGCACCTCGAGTTCGAGGGTCGCGTTCGCGGTGCTGTTCAGCACCTCTCGTGGCATCTTCTGGTCAACGATCAACCTGACGTCGGCCGACATCAAATCATTCGCCTTCTGGTCGGCTATCTGGTCGGCCGCGGCCTCGGTCCGGACGAGGCCGAGACCGCCGCCCGCGAGTTCCTCGAATTTTGCGCCGGCCGGGCCTGGGTGCTCGCCGAGGTGGGTTCGACCGACATGGAGCCGGTCTACGGATTCGCGCATCGCACGTTCCTCGAGTTTTTCGCCGCAGAACATCTCGTCCGAAACCGGCACACCCCGGAGGAGGTTTGGAACGAGTTGCGCGCACGTGTCGCTGCCGGGCAATGGGAAGTCGTCGCGCAATTGGCGGTGCAGCTGGTCGACCGCGGCACCATGGACGGTGCGGAGACGATCGTGCGCACGGCAATGGAGGAAGCGGCGCGGTCGAGCGGCACGGAGCGGGAACGGCTGGCTCAATTCGGTGCGAGCGCGCTACAGCACGTCACCTTGCCGCCCGTGGTAGTGGAACGCGTCGCGCAGGAGGCGTTGGCCTGCTACTTCTCGGTGCCGTTCGAGGACAGATTCCGAGCGGTCATCAGCAACACCATGCTCCAGACGATGTCGGCCACCGACGGTGCCCTCGGGTCGGCGATCCACCTCTGCATGGGGAGCAACTTCAGCTATGTGCGGCGTGCCGTCGCGGCTGCGATCGTTGACAGTATTGCCACCGGTGACGATCGTGGCCACCTTCTCCTCGAGAGTTTGGGCCAGTCTCATGTCTCGAGTGAGCGCATACCGGACTTGATCGAACTGCGCCAATCGCTGGGGAAGTCGATGGCGGACTCGCATGGCGCTTGGCAGGAACGCTGGTTCAGGAAACCTGCCGGCGTCCACAGTATGGTGTCCGGTGGCGCCGTAGGTTCATTGAAGAACCTGTACATGTATCAGACGGCTCTAGGGACTACCTTTTCTTTGATCCCGGATCTGCTGGGCGAGGGTGAGCGGTGACCGAGGATGCCGAAGGACTTGCCAACTATCTATTAGGGTTGGATCCGCCCTGGTTCGATGGCTCTCGTTGGGCAAGCGACGTCGAGCGTCTACGGAACTCCGGAAACACTGGTTCGGAGGTATATCCGTTCTTCCAGCCGTGGAAGTTGGCACGTTATGACGATGCTGGTGGTGCGCTCCGATCGGCGTGGATGGTTATTGCACTTCCCTTCGTTGAGCTGGCGCGCGACATCGGCCTCGACGAAGGCGTGATGGCGCCCCACGAGGCGCTGCTGGCCGTGGTCCAGTCGTCGCCCAACCCGGAAAATCTGCATGGGTTTCTCGTGGGTCAAGGCATCTCCGAGCGAGTCGCCGACTTTCTGGCTCGGTGGAGCGTCGGCGAGTTCCGGGTCCTGAGGATTTCGACGCCCTAGCTCGTGATCGTGGCGCCGAGGAAGAAGATGCCGGGATGGCCGGGGGTTTCGAAGCCGGCGCTGCGGTTGGCCCGCACGGTTGAGTTCTTGATGGTCAGGCTGCCGGTGCGGTCGTTGCTGACGAAGAAGACGGCGCCGCCGCCCTCGCGGGCCCGGTTGTTCTCGATCAGGGCGCCGGTGACGGTCACCGTGAAGAGGTTGCCGTCGGTGTAGATGGCGCCGCCGCTGCCGCCGCCCGGAGTGCCGGCCTCGGCCGGGTTGGCGCCGTGGCCGATCGCCTCGTTGTCGCGGAAGACGCTGTTCAGGACGACCCAGGACACGCCGATGCTGCTCAGGGCGCCGCCGTTGGAGCAGCGGCCGCCGGTGAAGGTGCTGTTCACGACATACACCGGCCGGGTCTGCGACTGCGCCCGCACGGCCGCGCCGCCCAGGTCGGGGCCGGTGGCGTCGCAGCGGTTGCCGGTGAAGCGGGAGTTGATCACCTTGAGCCGGCCGCCACGGGCGAAGATCGCGCCACCGCCGTCCGGCGAGCCGGTGCTGTCGCCGTCGGCGAGAACCAGGTTCTGCACGGTGAGAGCGGGATTGTCCTGGTCCTGGCAGTGTGACGTGGTCGGCCGGACGCAGGTGTTCATCAGCAGGATGCGCCGCTTGCCGCCGCCGCTCAGGGTGACCCGGCCGCCGCCGTCCAGGACGACGCGGGCGATGTCGTTCCGGACCGTCGCCGTACGCGTCATGGTGATCGTCGCCGGCGCCGGGCCGCAGTCGAAGGTGATCACGCCGCCGGCCGCCACCGCGTTCACCACCGCGTCCGACGTGCAGCTCGCCGCCGTGCCGGTGCCGACGACCCGGGTCGGTTCGCCGGTGTCCTCGGCCCGGGCCGCCGGCGGGATGGTCGCGCGCCCGTCCGGGTTGCCGGGCTTGGGCAGGGCCCGGGGCGCCGCCTTCTTGGCCGGGGTGGACGACGGTGTCGGCGGCGCCGGCGAGGACGACGCCGCGGCGGACGGCGGGGCCTCCGGCGGGAGCGGGGCCGGTGGCGGAGAGTCGCCACACCCGCTCACCAGAAGGGCGCCCAGCAGCGCAGATACGGCCCGTCGCACGTCCTGATCGTAGGCGAGGGTGGGCATCCGGGCCGCGTACGTAGAAATATGGGTCTCATGGTTGAGCCGATCTGGACCGGGCCCGCGGTGGCCGTGGTGACTCTGTTCGACGCCGAGGGCCGCTTGCTGGCGGCGGAGACCGGCGCGCACGCCGCGCGGCTGGTCGCCTCGGGGATGCGGGCGGTGGTGGTGGCGGGCAGCACGGGCGAGGCGGCCACGCTGTCCGACGCCGAGCGGGTCGCCCTGGTGGCCGCCGTCCGCGGGGCGTGCCCCGGCGTGCCCGTGCTGGCCGGCAGCTCCGGCGAGTGGCACGGCATGGCGGTCGAGCGTACGGCGGCGGTGCTCAAGGCCGGCGCCGACGCGGTCCTGGTCGCGCCCCCACGCCTCGGCGGCGACCTCGGCGTCTACTACGACCGGGTGGCCGAGGCGGCGGCCGGCGCCCCCGTGCTGGCCTACCACTACCCGGGCGTCGCCGGCGGTCCCGTGCCCGTCGACGCCCTGGCCGGCCTGCCCGTGCAGGGCGTCAAGGACAGCTCGGCCGAACCGGCCCGCCTGGTCAAGGAGCTCGACCTGGGCAAGGCCGTCTACACCGGCGCGGCGGCCCTGCTCGGGTACGCCGGCTGGCTCGGCGCCACCGGCGCCATCGTGGCCGCCGGCAACCTCGTACCCGAGAAATGCCTGGCCGCGTGGTCGGGTGACGCCGACGCCCAGCGCGAGGTGGCCCGGGCCGAGGCCGCCTATAAGGCCCGGCCCGGCGGCCTCAAAGCCGCCCTGGCCGAGGCCTTCGGCACCTCACCGACGAGACGACTCGGATAGCCGACCGCAACCTCGACGTCGGCGGGAGGCCCGGCCGCCGCCCGGTGGGCGGGAAGGGCTGGCGGCCGCCGTCACGCTCCGGAAGCACTCACCCGATCGGGTGACAAGGAGTGATGTCGGGTTGTCTTACGACTAGGGTGTCACAAGACAACCCGACGGGAGGGTTGTTCAGAAGAGGAGCGCGGCCGCGGAGACGGCCTGGTGAACCGGTACGAACAGCATTGACATGCAGAAGGCGCTGACTATCACGATCATCGCTCGACGGTGGGCGTTCTTGGACATCGGCTCGCTTCCAGGTGGTGCGGGAATATCGATGATCACCTTACTGGAGCGGTTCCTGTTACCGGTGAGTTTTGCTCAGCGTCACCGAGATCCACTGTGGAGGTTTGCGAGAATTCGCGGCTCCCGGTTGCCGTGTTGGCTTCCGGTCAGGGCGTCTGCTTAGCCTGACCCCCTGGCGTACCTTGGGGGGCCGCGACGTGCACGATGCCGAACCGCCACGCCAGCTGCCCGCTCCGCCGCGGGTGTTCGTCGGTCGCCGGGGCGAGCTCGCCGACCTCGAGGCGGCCGCCGCGGCGGCGCCGCTGGTGATCCTGACCGGACCCGGTGGCGTCGGCAAGACCACGCTGGCCCGGCGCTGGGCGAATGACGTCAAGCCGCGCTTCCCCGACGGCCAGCTCTTCCTCGACCTGCAAGGCGCCGGCCCGGCCACGGCCACCGACCCGGCGGACGCGCTCGGCCACCTGCTGCGCGCGCTGGGCGTGCCGCCCGATCAGGTGCCCGCCGGAACCGGCGAACTCGCCGCCCGCTATCGGTCGCTGACCGCGGGCCGGTCCTTCCTGATCGTGCTGGACAACGCTTTCTCGGTGGCTCAGGTCCGGTCCCTGCTGCCGGGCGACGGCCCGAGCGTGGTGATCGTGACGAGCCGGCAGCGGCTGACCGGCCTGCTCGCCGACGGCGGCGTTCCGGTCGAGGTGCGGCCGTGGGCCCCGGACGACGCTGTCGCGCTGCTGGAACGAATCCTCGGCCCGGACCGGGTGCGGCCGGAGCTCGCCGACGCCAGGCGCATCGCGCGGCTCTGCGACGGGCTGCCGTTCGCGGTGTCCGTGGTGGCCGCCCGGCTCGCGGCCCGGCCGCGGATGCCGCTCGCCCGGCTGGCCACCGAACTGGCCGGGGAGGCGGGGCGGCTTCGCGCTCTGCGTACCGCCGAAGGGGTTTCCGTCGTGAGCTCGCTCGACCTCTCCTATCAGGGCCTCGACGCGGCGACCCGCGCCGTCTACCGGCGGCTCGCGGTGCTGCCGGCGCGCGAGTACGGACTCGGCCCGATCACCGCGCTGACCGGTTCGGCTCCCGCCGCCGAGGCCGCGGTCGACCGGCTGATCCAGGCGAACCTGCTGGAGGAGGTCGGCGCCGACCGGCTGCGGCGGCACGACCTGGTGGTGCTGCACGCGCGGCAGCGGTTCGAGGCCGAGGAGCCGCCGGACGACCACGATCACGTGCGGCGTGCCGTGCTCGAGTGGTATCTGGCCGCCGCAGGCGTCGCGGATCGGGTGCTCACCCCGTATCGAAGACGCCCTTTCCCCTACCGATTCACCGCGACCCCGCTCCTGCCGCCGTCGTTCGCGGGACGGGACGATGCTCTGCGGTGGCTCGGCGCGGAGCGGCTCGCTCTGCTGGCGGCGGGCGAGGCGGCGCTGGCCGGCGGCTGGAACGAACTGGCCTGGAATCTCGGCGACGTGCTGTGGCCGGTGCTGCTCCTGGAGAAGCACTATGGCGACCGGGCCGGCATCGAGGAGCGCGGCGTGACGGCGGCCCGGCGCTGGGGCAACCGGTGGGCCGAGGCCGACGCGCGCAAACGGCTCGGCATCGCGCACGCGGAGGCCGGCCGGCTCGCCGACGCCGAGACGGAGCTGCGCCGAGCGGCCGAGTGCTACCGGGCCGTCGACGATCCGCTCGGCGCCCTGGACGCCGAGGAGCGGATCGCCTCGGTCCTCCGGGACACCGGCCGGGCGGACGAAGCCATCGCGATGTACGAGCGGATCCTCGCCGCGAACCGCACCACCGGCGAGCCGCGCCGCGTCGGCCTCACCCTTCTCCGCCTGGGTGCGCTGCGCTCCCGTTCCGGGACGCCGGCCGAGGCGGTGGCCCTCCTGCTGGAGGCGCGGGAGGTCTTCGGGCACCTCGGCGACACCGACCCGTACAACCGGGAACGCGCCGAGATCGCCCTGGCCGGCGCCTTTCTGGCGCTGGGCGAACTGGACGACGCCACGGCCGCGGCGGGCGGCGCCGTCGCCGGGATGGGCCGGCTCGGCTCGCGGTTCGAACAGGCCCAGGCGGTCGAGGTGCTGGCGCGGGCGGCGACGATGCGGGGCGACGAGACCGGCGGCCGGCGGCACTGGGCCCGGGCCCTGGCGATCTACGACGACCTGGGCTCGTCCCGGGCGCCGGCCCTGCGCGCCGAACTGTCCGATCCGGACCTCGGGTAGAGCGCGACGGTTCCGTCCACGTCGACCGCGACCACCAGGGTGAGGCCGGGACAGGCGGTGAACAGCTCCGCGATCCGATCCGGACCGGCGGGCCCGGTGACGATCACGTCGGCCAGCCGCAGCAAGCGGTCCGGCGCGGCCCGGCCGTGGCAGCACACGACGAACGGCTCGCTCATCGGACCGGCACCGGCTCGGTGCGGCGATGCCGTCCGGGCTGGGGCAGGCCGAGAAGGCGGTACAGGTGCCGGCGCAGTCGTTCGCCGGCCCGTCCCGGGTACGAGGTGAGCCGCGCCGCCACGGCCCCGGCGTCGAGGGCCCCGGCGACCCGCAGCTGTGGTTCCAGCGGATCGCCGAGTCGTAGTCTCGCCGCGTTCCGCCCGACCAGTTCCTGGGCCGTGCCCGGGGCGCACTGACGGGACCACGGCCCGTCCAGCCGCAGCGTCGGCACGCCCGCGGCCGCCGCGTAGGCCGTCACCGACCCGTGATCGCCGATCACGTGATCGGCCGCGGCGATCACCGCGCGCCAGTCCTCGGCCGGTTCGGGCAGGATCAGTCCCGCCGCGCGGCAGTCCCCGGTCCACGCCCGCACCTGGCGATGCCCGTGCGCCCAGATGGCCGGATGAAGGAGCGCCGCGACCCGGTACCGGTCGCCCGGCAGGCCGTCCAGCAACCTCGGCAGCAGTTCCCGGGTGGCGCCGAAGATGCCGTCGCGTCCCCAGGTCGAGCTGACCACGACCAGCCGCCGGCCGGCGCCGAGGGCCAGGGCGCGGCGGTACGCGTCCCGGCCGGCCCGGCTGCGGACCAGCCGGTCGAAGCAGATGTCCCCGGTCACCACCGCCACCGGCAACGCCGCCGGACACTGCCGGCGCAGCACCTCCCGTTCCGATTCGTGGGCCAGCACCAGGGCCGTCGGCAGCACTCGGCCGCCCCGCAGCAGCCGCCGGGCCTCCAGCCCGAAGACCTGCGGCGGTTCGACCACCGGGCCACCGTGACCGGGCGGCCGGGCGGTCTTGCCGTGCCCGGCGCCGTGGGCCATCAGGACCAGCGGGCCGTGGATCTCGGCCAGCCCGTCGTAGGCCGCGGCCAGCGCCAGGTCGAACCGTTCCCGGGTCGCCTGCGCCCACGGCACGAGCAGCGCCCCGAGCCCGCGCAGGTAGTCCTCGACGCCGTGGTTGAAGACGTCGGGCGCGACCGTGAACACGACCTGCACCCGTGTGTCGGATTCCACCAGGTCGATCACGTCGAGCAACCGCTGGCCGCTGACCACGGTGTGGACGACCACGAGCACCTTCCGGCAGCCGTCCCGGGTGACCCACCGACCCGCGTCGATGCCGATCGGCACCGTCATCCATTCCTGTTCCATGCTTCCGCCTCTCCTCCGGCCTGGTTGCGCCCAGAGTCCGAAGAGGACCGTGCGGTGGGCTGGGTCGTGGGCTTGCAGTTCGCTTGCACGGTCACTGGCAAGCGCGTGTCAGATCTGTCGCCATGCGCTACACGCCGACTGGCGATCAGGGAGCACCGGCCAACACACTGAGTAGCGGTTCAGCTACTAAGAGGAGGGTCGCTCGTGCGGTTCGGCGTGCTCGGTCCGACGGAGCTGTGCGACGGGGAACGGTCGATCCCGATCGGCGCGGCGAAGCAGCGCGGTCTGCTCGCGCTCCTGCTGGTGCACGCCGGACGTCCGGTCCGGGTGGACGTCCTGGTCGAGCACCTGTGGCCGGGCGGCGGCCCGTCCGATCCGCGGCAGACCATCTACTCGCTGGTCAGCCGGCTACGGAAGGTCTTCGCCGGCCATGGCGTGCCGGCCGCCGTGGTCAAGGACGGCAACGCCTACCGCGTCGAGGTCGATCCGCGCATCGTGGACCTTCACCGATTCCGGGCGCTGGTGGAGCGGGCGCGAGGTGCGCTGGACGCCGGCCGTCCGGCGGCCGCGGTGTCCGATCTGGAGCAGGCCATCGACCTGTGGCGGGGCGACGAGGCCGTGACCGAGCTGCGCGGCCCGTCGGCCGAGCGACTGCGGGAACAGGTCGGCGACGAGCGGCTCGACGCCCATCGGCTGCTGGCCGGCGGGCAGCTCCGGCTCGGCCGGCCCGACGCGGTGCTGGTCCGGCTGCCCGATCTGCTCCGCGAGCACCCGGTGGACGAGGCGCTGGCCCGGCTTTGGATCGGCGCGCTGTTCGCGGCGGGCCGGTACGAGGAGGCCCGGCGATTCCACGGCGCCTTCCGGAAAGCCTTCCGGCGGGAGATGCGCCACGACCCGGAGATCGACCTCGACGCGCTCCGGGGCGCCCGGTCGGATCCGGCGGTCGGGCACCCGCATCAGCTCCCGTACGAGATCCGGGGTTTCGTCGGCCGGGCCGCGCTCCTGGCCGACCTCGACCGCTTCGCCGAGCCCGCGCCCGGCCGGCCGAACGTCGTGGTGATCACCGGCATGCCCGGCGCCGGCAAGACGACGCTGGCCACCCACTGGGCCCAGCGCCACGTCGGCCACTTCCCCGACGGCCAGCTCTATCTCGCGGCGGGCGCCTACGGGCCGGGCGCCCCGGTCGACCCGAAGGAGGCACTGGCGCGGTTCCTGCACGCGCTGGGTGTTCCACCCGACCGCATCCCGGCCGACGCCGAGGAGCGCCGGCACCGGTTCAACGACCTGGTGGACGGCCGCCGGGTGCTGGTGCTGCTGGACAACGTGGCCAGCTCGGAGCAGGCCCGTCCGCTGATCCCGTCCGCCGCCGGCTGCCTGACCCTGATCACCAGCCGTGATCGGCTCAGCGGGCTCACGGTCCGGGAAGGCGTGCACAACGTGGTCAGCGAACCGCTGGCCGCCGACGAAGCCCGCACCCTGCTCACCCGGATCATCGGCGAGCCGCGCACGACGGCCGAGCCCGCGGCGGTGGACCGGCTCGCCGGGCTCGCGCACGGCCTGCCCCTGGCGGTCCGCATCGTCGGGGTCCACGTCGCCGAACGTCCCCGGGCCCGGGTCGCCGACCTCGCCCGGGAACTGCGCGAACGCGTGCTCTGGGCGCCGGTCGAGGATGGTGATCTGAGCACCTTCTTCGAATGGTCGTACCGTGAGCTGGAACCCGCGGTCGCGACACTGTTCCGGCGGCTGGCTCTGCACCCCGGCGTCCGGATCAGTCTGGACGCCGCCGCGGCGCTGACCGGGTCGGGCCTACGCGCGACCGAGCGCGCGCTCGACCTGCTGGCCCGGGCGAATCTGATCGAGCACGACACCGCCCGGCGCTACCGGATGCACGACCTGCTGCGGCAGTACGCTCACGCCTGCGCCGAGATCGAGGACAAGCCGGCCGAGATCGCCGAGCGGCGGCGAGCCGTGGTGACCTGGTTCCTCTGCTCGGCGGCGAACGCGGCCGCGGTCATCGCGCCGCAACAACCCCCGGTGCCCGACCTGCCGCAGGCGCCGCCGGACGCGATGCGGTTCGGCACCGAGGCGGACGCCCGAGCCTGGTGCCGGACCGAGCGTGGCAACCTGGGCGCCGCCGCCCGGGACGCCACCCGGCACGGCCTGCACCGACTCGCCTGGCAGATCCCGGCGGCGATCCACGAGATCTTCACGCACACCGGCCGCTACGACGACCTCATCCACCTGAATCGGAGGGCGGCCGCCTCGGCGCGGCTGGACGGGCACGTCTTCGGCGAGTTCGCCAACCTCAACAACCTCGGCTACGCCTACTGCGCCACGCATCAGTACGACCGGGGCATCGCCGCGCTGACCCTGGCCCGGGATCTGGCCGCCGCCGCGGGCAACGCGCGGGCCGAGAGCATCTGCGCGCACAACCTCGGGGTGGCCTACCTGAACACCGGCGACACGCCCCGGGCGATCGAGACGTTGCGGGAGGTCCGGCTGGCCCTGCGGAACCTCGGCAGCTCGTTCGGCGAGGCGGCGACGCTGCACCAGCTCGGGGACGCGTACCGGCGGGACAAGCAACCCCAGAGGGCTCTGGCCGCGTACGGCGAGGCCCTGGCGATCCGCGAGCGGGACGGCGCGATCCGCGGCCAGGGTCACACCCACCACCGGTTGAGCGAGTTCTATCTGGCGGCCGGCGAGCCGGACCTGGCCCGGCGGCACTGTGCCACCGCGCTGGCCTGTCACGATCGCGTGCAGGATACGGCCGGGCGTTGTGACGCGCTGATCACCCGGGCCGACATCGAGCATGCGGCCGGGTCGGGCACCTCGGTGGCCCATGCCCGCGCCGCCGTGACCGCCTGCGCCGACCTGGACGACTCCTACCGGAAGGTGCGGGCGCTGGCCGTCCTCGCCGACGCCCTGACCGCCGCCGGCGCGACCGGCGAGGCCGGCCGGATCCGCGCCGGGGCGCTGCGGACGGCCACCGAGCTGTCCGGCCCCGACGCCGAACCGTTGGTGGCCCGCCTGATCAGAGGGACTCGGCGTTGACCGTGCGGATGGCGTCGGTCAGGGCGGTCAGGCCGGTTCGGGCCTCGTCCTCGGTCAGGGTCAGCGGCGGACCCATCCGCAGGACGTTGTTGTAGAGGCCGCCCTTGCCGACCAGCAGGCCGTTCCTGCGGCACTCCTCGAAGACCCGCACGGTCGCGGCGGGGTCGGGCTCGGTGGTGCCGGGGCGGACGAACTCGACGGCCAGCATCAGGCCGCGGCCGCGTACCTCGGCGACGATCGGCGTTTCCCCGGCGAGCCGGCGCAGGCCGTCGAGCAGGATCGCGCCGACCCGCTGGGCGTTGGCCTGGAGGTCGTGGCTGAGCACGTAGTCGAGGACCGCGTTGCCGGCCGCGGCCGAGATCGGGTTGCCGCCGAAAGTGGAGAAGCTGATCGCCGGCACCGCGTTGATCACCTCGGCGCGACCCACCACGCCGCCCAGGGCGAAGCCGTTGCCGATGCCCTTGGCGAAGGTGATCAGGTCGGGCACGACGCCGTGCGCCTGGTAGCCCCAGAAGTGTTCGCCGGTGCGGCCCCAGCCGGTCTGCACCTCGTCGGCGATCAGCAGGATGCCGGTTTCGTCGAGCACCTTCTTGAACGCCCCGAGCATCCCGTCCGGCGCGTGCACGAACCCGCCCACGCCCTGGATCGGCTCGGCGATCATGGCCGCCACGTCGCCCGCGGTGACCGTGGCCAGGGTCTCGCGCAGCTCGTCGACGGCCACGTCGATCTGGTCGCCGTCGGAGAGGCCGGCCATCCGCCCGCGGAGCCGGTCGCCGGACGGCAGCCAGGACACCTGCACCGGGTTCAGCGAGCTGGCCGACCAGCTGCGGTGCCCGGTGACCGCCATGGTTCCGAAGCTGCGACCGTGGTAGCTGTTCTTGACGGCCAGGATCTGGTTGCTCCTGCGGATGTTGGTGGCCATCAGCATCGCGGCCTCGTTGGCCTCGGTGCCCGAGTTGGTGAAGAAGACCCGGGCGTCGGGGATGCCGGAGACCCGGGCGATCTTCTCGGCCAGCTCGACCTGCTGGCGGATCAGGTAGAGCGTCGAGGTGTGCGCGACCCCGGTGCGTAGTTGCCGCTCGACGGCCTCCCGGATCTCCGGCACGTCGTACCCGATCATCGTGGTCAGCACCCCGCCGAAGAAGTCGAGGTAGGTGCGGCCGGCCGCGTCGGTGACGTGCCGCCCGGAGCCGGAGACGATCTCGATCGCCTCGTCGCCGTAGTAGATCGGCATCCAGGCCGGCATCACCGCGTGGTGCCGGGCGAGCAGGTCGTCGTTCGTCATAGGAGCCTCCGGTTGTCGGTACGTCGAGCGGCCGAAGCCAGGATCGTGGCGAGGTCGTCGAAGCCGTCGGCCACCAGCCCGACCGTCACCCGCACGTGGTCGGTGGCCGCCGGGGTGACCATGAACGGCGCGCCGGGGGCCACGCTGATGCCGTGCGCGGCCAGGGTGACCAGCGCCTGCTGCTGGTTGTGGACGGTCAGCCACAGGTTGATGCCGTCGTCCGCCGCGGCCTCCGCCTGCCGGGAGCGCAGGGCCGCGAGAAGTGAGGCGCGTCGGCGGGCGTATTCGAGGCGCGCGGTGGAGACCTGAGCGATCGACGCGGGCGAGGTGAGCAGGTCGAGGAGTACGGCCTGGAGCAGCCGCGACGACCAGCCGGGCCCGAGCAGCCGCCGGGCCGCGACCGCCTCGATGATCCGGGCGGGCCCGCCGACCGCGGCCAGTCGCAGGTCCGGTCCGTGACTCTTGGAGAACCCGGCGATGTGTACGGTCCGGTCCGGCCGATGCGTGCCGAGGCTGACCGGTGTCGCGGTGGCGATGTCCCCGGCGTGGTCGTCCTCCACGATGATCGTGTTCTCCGGCAGCCGGGCGGCGAGCGCCGCGACGTCCGAGGCGGACATCGTGGCGCCGGTCGGGTTCTGAGCGCGGGGCTGGATGAAGATCGCCACCGGCTCGGCACCTTCCAGGTCGCTCAGCGGCACCACCGTGGCACCGGCCGTGTCGAGCAGGTCGAGCAGCGGCGGGAAGGTCGGGTTCTCCACGACGACGCGGTCGCCGAACCGCACCGCGACGCCGATGATCCGGTCCAGCGCGTCCAGGGCGCCATCCACCACGGTCACGGCCTCGGGCGGGAACGGCCACCGCTCGCGCAGCACGTCCTCGAGCGCGGGCAGCACCGGAGCGTCCAGATAGCTGCTGGTCAGCCGCCCGTCCCCGACCCGCTTGAGCGCCTCGGTCAGATCCGGCAGAAGATCGTGATCGGGTACGCCGGACGACAGGTCCCGCTCGAGCGCCGGCCCGCCCAGCTGGGCGTACCGCAGCCGGGGCCGATCGAGAGCCGCCACGAACGTCCCGGACCGCCCCCGCGTCCGGATCGCCCCGGCCCGCAGCAGGCTCTGCCAGGCCTCGGAGACCGTGGTCGGGCTGACCCGGAGCTCGCGTGCGACGTCGCGCACGGTCGGCAGCCGGCTGCCGCTCGGCAGGTCACCGGCCGTCACCAGCCGGCTGACCGCGGCGGCGATTCCCCGTGAGCTGCGGTCCTCGACGGCCCGGGCGATCAGAGCGAGCAAATTACGTCTCCGAAACATTGCGTAACGATCAGGCAATTGTTCGCCGTCATCTGTGTCGTAACGTTCTACCACCTCGGATGTCAAGCTCCCAGGGACGATGACATGCGGTGGCGAGACGATCACACTGTCTTGGTGACCCACGCCACAGGGGAAGAGAGAGGGGCCCAGCTCATGACCGACGTCATCCGCGCCGCCCTCGTCCAGACCAACTGGACGGGCGACAAGGAGTCGATGATCAAGGCGCACGAGGACTACGCGCGTGACGCGGCCGCGCAGGGCGCCAAGGTGATCTGCTTCCAGGAGCTGTTCTACGGCCCCTACTTCTGCCAGGTCCAGGACGCGGCCTACTACGAGTACGCCGAGTCGATCCCGGGCCCGACCACCGAGCGCTTCCAGGCCCTCGCCCGCGAGCTGGGCCTGGTGATGATTTTGCCGATGTACGAGCAGGAGCAGCCCGGCGTCCTCTACAACACCGCCGCCGTGGTCGACGCCGACGGCAGCTACCTCGGCAAGTACCGCAAGAACCACATCCCGCAGGTCAAGGGCTTCTGGGAGAAGTTCTACTTCCGGCCCGGCAACCTCGGCTACCCGGTGTTCGACACCGCGGTCGGCCGGGTCGGCGTCTACATCTGCTACGACCGGCACTTCCCCGAGGGCTGGCGGGCCCTCGGCCTGAACGGCGCCCAGATGGTCTTCAACCCGTCGGCCACCAGCCGCGGCCTGTCCAGCTACCTGTGGCAGCTGGAACAGCCGGCCAGCGCGGTGGCCAACGAGTACTTCATCGGGGCGATCAACCGGACCGGCGTCGAGGAGCTGGGCGACAACGACTTCTACGGGCAGTCGTACTTCGTCGACCCGGAGGGCAAGTTCGTCGGCTCGGTCGGCGACACCCACCAGCCCGAGCTGATCGTGCGCGACCTCGACCTGGGCCTGCTGAACACGGTCCGCGACCGCTGGCAGTTCTACCGGGACCGCCGCCCGGACAGCTACGAGGGCCTGGTGACACCGTGACCACGCTGATCAAGGGCGGCACGGTGGTCGGCCCGACCGGTCCGTACGCCGCGGATGTCTTGATCGACGGCGAGACGGTGGCCGCGATCTTCGCGCCGGGCCGGGCCCCGGACGGCCCCGAGGTCATCGACGCCACCGGCAAGTACGTGATCCCGGGCGCCATCGACGCGCACACCCACATGCAGATGCCGTTCGGCGGCACCGAGGCCAGCGACACCTTCGACACCGGCACCCGGGCCGCCGCGATCGGCGGCACCACGACGATCATCGACTTCGCCATCCAGCGGTACGGCGAAGTGGTCCAGGACGGCCTGGCGGCCTGGCACCAGAAGACGGCCGGCGCCTGTCACATCGACTACGCCTTCCACATGATCGTCGGCGGCGTGGACGACGACTCCCTCAAGGCCATGGACCAACTGGTCAGCGACGAGGGCATCACCAGCTTCAAGCTCTTCATGGCGTACCCCGGCGTCTTCTACTCCGACGACGGCCAGATCCTGCGGGCGATGCAGAAGGCCCGGAGCAACGGCGCGATGATCATGATGCACGCGGAGAATGGTCCGGCCATCGACGTTCTGGTCAAGCAGGCCCTGGAACGCGGCGAGACCGACCCGATCTTCCACGGCATCACCCGGCCCCAGGAGCTCGAGGCCGAAGCCACCAGCCGGGCCATCTGGCTGGCCGGCGTGGCCGCCGACTGCCCGCTCTACATCGTGCACCTCTCCGCGTCGAAGGCGCTCGAGCAGGTCAAGGCCGCCCGCGACCTCGGCCGCAACGTGTTCGCCGAGACCTGCCCGCAGTACCTCTACCTGACCCTGGAGGACCAGCTCGGCGCGCCCGGCTTCGAGGGGGCCAAGTGGGTCTGTTCGACGCCGTTGCGCAGCAAGCACGAGAACCACCGGGCCGATCTGTGGCAGGGCCTGCGTACCAATGACCTGTCGGTGGTCTCGACCGACCACTGTCCCTTCTGCATGAAGGACCAGAAGGAGATGGGGATCGGCGACTTCTCCAAGATCCCGAACGGGATCGGCAGCGTCGAGCACCGCGTCGACCTGCTCTACCAGGGCGTGGTCGACGGCAAGCTGTCGCTGGCGCGCTGGGTCGAGACGATCGCCACCACCCCGGCCCGGATGTTCGGCCTCTACCCGCGCAAGGGCATCATCGCGCCCGGCTCGGACGCCGACATCGTCATCTACGACCCGGGCGCCCGCACCCGGATCGGCGTCGCGACCCACCACATGAACATGGACTACTCCGCCTGGGAGGGCTGGGAGATCGACGGCGGCGTGGACACCGTGCTGTCCCGCGGACTCGTCGTCAGCGCGGGTGGCGAATACCGCGGTCACGCCGGCCACGGCCGATACGTCAAGCGCGGACTCTCCGACTACCTGCTCTGAGGAGGTTGCATGGACATCGGTGTGGTGCTCCAGAACGACCCGCCCGCGAAGCAGGTCGTCGAGTACGCCAAGCAGGCCGAGGCGCTGGGCTTCAGCCACGTGTGGACGTTCGACTCGCACGTGCTGTGGCAGGAGCCGTTCGTCGTCTACTCGGCGATCCTCGCGGCCACGTCCCGCGTGATCGTCGGTCCGATGGTGACCAACCCGGGCACCCGGGACTGGACGGTGATCGCGTCCCAGTTCGCCACCCTCAACGAGATGTACGGCAACCGCACCATCTGTGGCATCGGCCGGGGCGACTCGGCGCTGCGGGTGATCGGGAAGCCGCCGCAGACCCTGGGGCAGCTCCGGGAGGCGGTCCAGGTCATCAAGGCCCTGGCCAACGGCGGGTCGGCCAACGGGCTGAGCCTGGCCTGGGCCCCGGAGAGCACCCTCGACGTCTGGGTCGCCGCCTACGGGCCCAAGGCGTTGAAGCTGACCGGTGAGGTCGCCGACGGTTACATCCTCCAGCTCGCCGATCCCGACATCGCCGAGTGGATGATCAAGGCGGTGCGCAAGGCGGCGGCGGATTCCGGGCGCGATCCGGCCGCGATCAAGTTCTGCGTGGCGGCGCCGGCCTACGTGGGTGACGATCTGGCTCACCAGCGGGATCAGACCCGGTGGTTCGGCGGGATGGTCGGCAACCACGTCGCCGACATCGTGGCCCGCTACGGCGGCAGCGGCGCGGTGCCCCAGGCGCTGACCGACTACATCAAGGCCCGCGAGGGGTACGACTACTCGGAGCACGGCCGGGCCGGCAACACGCACACCACGTTCGTGCCGGACGAGGTGGTCGACCGGTTCTGCGTGCTCGGCCCGGTGGCCGACCACCTGAAGCGACTGTCGGCGCTGCGTGAGCTCGGCGTCGACCAGTTCGCGGTCTATCTCCAGCACGACGCGAAACAGGCGACGTTGACCGCGTACGGCGAGCAGATCATCCCGGCGCTGCCGTGAGAAGAGTTCTCTTCGCGCTCGCCGGGCTGCTCGTGTTCATCCTGCTGTGGGAGGGCTACAAGGTCGTCGGCAATCAGGACGGGACGGTGCTGTTCGGCGTACGCCTGCTGCCCCGCGCCGACGACCTGTCCATGCCGCACGTGTGGACCGTGCTGTCCCGCCTCGGCCGGCCGGAACTGGCCGGCGGCAGTCCGGTGTGGATCGTGGTGCTCCGCGCGTGCCTGTTCACGCTCGGCATCACGGCCGCCGGGTTCGCCGCCGGCGCGGTCATCGGTCTGCTGCTGGCGGTGGCCATGCAACGCTTCGTGATCGTGGAGCGCGGGCTCCTCCCGTACGTCATCCTCTCGCAGACCGTGCCCCTCGTCGCGCTCGCGCCTCTCATCGCGGGCTGGGGCGGCACGATCTGGCCGGCCTGGATGTCGGTCTCGGCGATCGCCGCCTACCTGGCGTTCTTCCCGGTCGCGGTGGGCATGCTGCGGGGGCTGCAGTCACCGGCCGCGGCCGGCGTCGAGCTGATGCGCAGCTATGCCGCCGGGTGGTGGCGCACGCTGGTCAAACTCCGCCTGCCGGCGTCGCTGCCCTACCTGTTCCCGGCGCTGCGGCTGGCCGGTGCGGCCGCCGTCGTGGGCGCGGTGGTGGGGGAGATCTCGACGGGTACGCGCGGAGGAATCGGCCGCCTCGTCATCGAGTACTCGCGCGAGGCCACCTCGGACCCGGCCAAGGTCTACACCGCCATGCTCGGCGCCGCCGTCCTCGGACTGGTGGTCGCCGGCCTGGTCGGCCTCCTGGAACTGCCGCTGATGCGGCACCGCCGACGGGTGGAGGTGGCGACGCTTTGACCGCGGTGTCGGTTTCCGGCCTGACCAAGGTCTTCAACGCCGGCCGCCCCGACGAGGTGACCGCGCTGTCCGATGTGGACCTGGCGGTCGGCGACGGCGAGTTCGTCTCGCTGATCGGGCCCTCCGGGTGCGGCAAGAGCACGCTGCTGCGGCTGATCGCCGACCTGATCCCGGCCACGTCGGGCTCGATCTCGGTGGCCGGCGACACGGCCACGTCGGCCCGGCGCAAGCAGGAGTACGGGATCGCGTTCCAGCAGGCCGGCCTCTTCGAGTGGCGGACCGTGGCGCGCAACGTCGAACTGCCGCTGGAACTCCGGGGGATGTCCCGCTCCGCCCGGCGCGATCGGGCCCGGGAGATGCTCGACCTGGTCGGGCTGGGCGACTTCGCCGGGCACTACCCGGCGCAGCTCTCGGGTGGCATGCAGCAGCGGGTGGCGATCGCCCGGGCCCTCGCCGTGTCGCCGCCGTTGCTGCTGATGGACGAGCCGTTCGGGGCGCTCGATGAGATGACCCGGGAACGCCTGCAGACCGAGTTGCTGTCGATCTGCGCCGCGACCGGCGCCGCCGTGGTGTTCGTGACCCACTCGATCTCCGAGGCGGTCTTCCTGTCCCGCAAGGTCGTGGTGATGTCGCCGCGGCCGGGCCGCATCACCGCCTCGATCGACGTCGCCCTCCCGGCCCGCGACGAGGCGGTCCGCCAGTCCTCGGCCTACTTCGACACGGTCACCGCGGTGCGGAAGGCCCTCCGCGCATGATCCGTCGTGTCCTTCCCCCGGTTGTCTTCGGCCTGCTCGCTCTGGTCGCCTGGGAGCTGACCGTCACCCTCGGCCGGGTAGCGCCCTTCATCCTGCCCGCGCCCAGTGCCATCGGGCGTGAGCTGCTGGTCCAGCGTGGCAACATCTGGGACGCCGCCCTGGCCAGCGGTCTCAACGCCCTGATCGGGTTGGCCGCCGGCTCGGTCCTGGGCGTGCTCGCGGCCATGCTGACCAGCCGGTCCAAGGCGTTGAGCGACGCCAGCGTGCCGTTCGCCGCGGTGCTGAACGCGCTGCCGATCATCGCGCTCGCCCCGATCCTCAACAACATGTTCGAGTCGACCAGCAGCGTCCCGCGGCGCATCGTGGCCGGCATCATCGTGTTCTTCCCGGTCTTCGTGAACACCCTCCGCGGACTACGCGAGGTCAACCCCGTACACCGCGAACTGATGGAAAGCTACGCGGCCGGCGGCTGGACCTTCGCCCGCAAGGTGCGCCTGCCCGGCGCGCTGCCCTTCGTCTTCACCGGCCTGCGGCAGGCGTCGTCGCTGGCCGTGATCGCCGCGGTCGTGGCCGAGTACTTCGGCGGACTGCAGGACGGGCTCGGCGCGCGGATCACCTCCGCCGCGTCGTTCACCGCGTACCCCCGTGCCTGGGCCTTCGTGGTCGGCGCCTGCCTTCTCGGACTCGTCTTCTACCTGACCACGCTGATCGTCGAACGACTCGCGATGCCCTGGAGATCCCATGCGTAAGTCTCGTCTGCTGCTCGCCTCCCTCCTCGTTCTCGCCGCCTGCGGCACCGCCGACACCCCCGCTGTCACCAGTGCGAGTGGCGGCGCGCTCGCTCCGGTCAAACTTCAGCTCCAGTGGTTCTACCAGGCCCAGTTCGCGGGCTACATCGCCGCCGTCGACCAGGGCTTCTACAAGGAGCAGGGCCTCGACGTCCAGCTGCTCGAGGGCGGCGTGGACATCGTGCCGCAGACCGTGCTCGCCCAGGGCAAGGCCGACTACGCGGTGGCCTGGGTGCCCAAGGCCCTGGCCTCGCGCGAGCAGGGCGCCACCATCACCGACGTCGGGCAGATCTTCGCCCGCAGCGGCACCTACCAGGTGGCGTGGAAGGACAGCGGCATCACCTCGGCCGCCGACTTCAAGGGCAAGAAGATCGGCAACTGGGGCTTCGGCAACGAGTTCGAGCTGTTCGCCGGCATGACCAAGGCCGGGCTCAACCCCGGCAAGGACGTCACCCTGGTGCAGCAGCAGTTCGACATGCAGGCGCTGCTCAAGAAGGAGATCGACGCCGCCCAGGCGATGAGCTACAACGAGTACGCCCAGCTGCTCGAAGCCGTCGACCCCGCGACCGGCAAGCCGTACACGGCCGACAAGTTCCAGATCATCGACTGGAAGACCGAAGGCACGTCGATGCTCCAGGACGCGGTGTGGGCCAACACCGACAAGCTCAACGACCCGGCGTACCAGCAGCAGACCGTGAAGTTCCTGACCGGCACCATCAAGGGCTGGGCGTTCTGCCGGGACAACGCCGAGAAGTGCCGCGATCTGGTCGTGGCCAAGGGGTCCAAGCTCGGCAAGAGCCACCAGCTCTGGCAGATGAACGAGACCAGCAAGCTGATCTGGCCCTCCACCGCCGGGATCGGCATGATCGACGAGGCGGCCTGGAAGCAGACCGTCGACCTGTCCATGTCGACCAAGAACCAGACCGGCGACTCGGTCCTGACCAAGCAGCCGGCCGGCCTGGCCTACACCAACGACTACATCAAGCAGGCCGTCGAGCAGGCCAAGTCGAACGGCGTCGACGTCAACGGCGCGACCTTCCAGCCTCAGACGGTCACCCTTTCGCCCGGCGGCGCCTGAGCCGGCTCCGCTGTTCGTGAGGTCGCCGTTCTGCTGGTCAGTTCTTCTGCTCAGTTCGGCGACTTCACGAACAGCCCGAGCATCCCCGACAGCGCCGACGAGAACACCGTCACGATCACATCCGGGCTGGTGCCCTCGTTGCCGTCGACCACGGTCCAGATGATCCCGGCGAGCGCGATCACCAGGATCACCGACAGCGCCACCACCAGGATCCGCCACAACATCCCCGTGTCCGAGGTCGTCGGCGTCGGAATGCTCTGAGCGGCCGCGGCCGCCCCCACCGCGGCCTTCACCTCGACCGACTCGCCGGCCGCCCCCTCCATCGCGTCCCGCACCATCTGCTGCACAGTCATGAGCCCCCGCTCCCTTTCCTCGGCGTCGCTTCGCCTGGAATGAGACCTCATCCCGCGAACCAGATACCGACCTGTCGCTACGGTGACTGAATGCCATCCCGCACGGCACCGGGACCTTCGGCACCGCTGCCAAGGCCAAGCACCTGACCGCCCGCCCCGCCGTGAGCGTCGCCCACATCAACGGCGAACGCCTGGCCGTCTTCGCCCACGGCCGGCGTTCGCCTGACTCAGGCCGGCGCCTCGCCGGGCTGGGGCACGAGGGCGCGTAGCTGTTCCCACGGCGGGACGTGGACCAGGCGGCCGGTGTCGTCGAGGATGCAGGCGGTCAGCATGGCCTCGAAGCGGGCCAGGTCGAGGCGGACGATGTCCGGTGGGTCGGCGACCGTGAAGTTGCGTTTGTACCAGCAGCGGTACGGGTCGAAGAACACGCACACCTTGGGCTTGCGCGGGGTGTCGTGGACCGTGCAGCGCGACTCGGCCGCGTCGAGCAGGCCGCAGGTCCGGTGGGTCAGGTGTTGCCAGGTGCCGTCGCGGGCGACGATCAGCTCGGTGCCGGGGAAGCCGAGCAGGTAGCGGACGTAGTCGAGGTCGGTGAAGGTCTGTGGGGTGGGATGTGGGGTCAGGACGATCCGGCAGCAGGGCGCCGAGCAGCCCTCGCACGGGTTGGCCTCGGCCATCTCACTGAACGAGCGGGCGTTGCGCCCGATCGCCTCGATCGGGACGAAGGTGCTGGTCATGGCCTGCTCCAGGCGTCGGGGTCGGGGCCGAACACGGTCGGGACCCGGTCGCCGATGCTGGGTTTGACCCCCCACAGCGCCCGGAACTCGTCGTCGCCGGTGCGATCCGTGATGGCGGCCAGCGCCTCGGTCGCGGCCGCGCGCTCGTCCAGCAGCCAGAGGGTGACCGCGGCGTAGGACGCGGTCGCCGGATCGGCCGTCTCGGCGGCGGCCCGGTGGACGACCGGTGACGCCGAGCGCAGTTTCTCGTCGCCGATCGCGCGCAGGGCGCTCGACCGCCCGGCCTCGGCCGGGTCGCCTGCGACGGCGGCGAGCGCCTCGGCCCGCGCGCCCGGGTCGGTGGGCAGCCCCGCGAACCAGCGCGCCACGCCGATGTCGGCGTCGAGGTCGGCGGTGGCCCACGCGGGGACCACCGCCCCGGGTACGTCCAGCGGACCGCCGTCGAGGGTGCCGAACATCAGCAGGCGATCACCGTCCCCGGGCCGGGGACGGTGTGGGGGAGAGCCGGTGGCCGCCGGCTGGGGCAGCGCCAGCGGGATCGGCCCGTGGCCGGGGTCGCCCTTGAGGATCTCGTCGACGGTCAGGGCCTCCCGCGCCGCGTCGAACCGCCCGGCCGCGACCACCTCGGCGGCGGTGCAGCGAGCGCCGATGGTCCAGCGGGTGACCCGGGCGAGGTAGCCGAGCCAGTCCGCACCCCGGTCGGGGAACGCCACCACGGGCAGCACGACGGCCATGTCAGTACACCACCAGCGCGGCCGACGACGTGGTGCCGATGCTCGTGGTTCCGTTGTCGATCGCGTACGTGATCTCGCCCGCCTTGTTCACCGAACGTGTACCCGCGCCGAACGAATGCCAGCCCTTGGTGTCGCGGTCGAACGTCTTGGAGTAGAGCGTCTCGTAGATGGCGGCCCACTTGGTCTGATCGTGGCCCAGGCCGGGGTGCGTGAGCTTGGCGGTGATCCGGTCCTTCACCTTCTGTTCCGCTTCCGCCTGCGTGCCGGTGGCGGGGAAGACCTTCCCGATGACATGGTCGGTCAAGACGGTTTCGGCCTCCTTGATCGAGATGTCGCGGGCCTGCTTGATGTCGTTGGAGTGTTCCCCCTCAGCCTGCCCGTCCCGGGCCGAGATGGCGGCGCTGATCTGGAAGAACACCGGCGCGCCGCCCTCCTTGATCTTGGTCGCGTGCCGGCCGGCGCCGAGGTACAGGCAGCGGCTGTCGCCCTCGTAGTAGTGCTGGGTCCAGGTCGGTGTGCAGGCCCAGCTGGGCGGCCCCATCCCGCCGGGGGCCGACGCCACGGCGCCCAGGTCGAACTGCGGCGCCTTGGCCGTGGCCCGGGGCAGGGTCGTCACGCCGGCCACCCAGTCGCTGTTGGCGCCCGCGGCGGTCTGGATGTTGTTCAGCGAGTCGACCGCGGGAGCGGCCAGGGCGTGGGCGGCGTCCTCCTGGTCGGCCGCGCCGAGCGCCGCCCACGAGACCGACGCGGGCCCGGAGAGGCCGCCGCCGGTGGAGACGGCCGCCGCGGGCGAGGTCTGTACGGCCGGTTCGTGTTCCTCGGCCCCCGGCTCCGCGGCCTGCTCGGCCCCGGCCGGCGGGATGATGAAGCACTCGGGGTCGGTCTCACCGGCCGAGCGTTGCAGCATGCGGGCGACCGCACGATTGCCGGCCGTCATCTGCAGGCGTAGCAGCGCCGCCGCGGGCGATCGGGGCGCCACCGCGCCGGTGCGCCGCTCGGCGCCCTCCTCGGCGGCGTGATCGGCTGTGTGGCGCATCGTCGCCTCCTGACCGGCTCACCCGGAGGGGCCCGCCTGGAACGAGTTTCCGCCCGTCACATCACTGTGGACAAGGACCGTCCGGGCAGTCGCCGCTGTCGGATAGTGGCCCCCCGTCGCGGCGGGGGACCGGGAGCCGGCCGGTGGCTCAGCGGTGGGCGGGCTGGTGAGCGGCGGCCGTCGTGGCCGGGCGGAGCCAGAGCGGGATCAGGCCGGCGCCGACCAGGATGGCTGACAGGGGCAGCAGGTCGAGGCTGATCGGGATCGTGGTGAAGCCGGCCAGGACCAGGATCGGCGACCAGACGGGCAGCCGGCGGGCCACGACGTGGCGGATCAGCAGGGTCAGCAGGCCCAGCTCGAACAGCAGTGGGCCGAGGATGCCGACCACGGCGGGCGGGTCGTAGAACGTGGCGACGATGTCGTGGGTGATCACCAGCAGGAAGAACAGCGAGCCGACGGCCGTGACCACGGTGGCGGCGGTGGTCAGGAGGCCGGGCCGGGCACGGCGCAGGCGGTCGGCCAGGAGGGTGAAGAGGACGATGGCCACCCAGAAGGCCGCGTGGCCGATGGTCCACGCCGGGCCGTTGCCACGGTCGCCGTCCAGGCCGTCGGCCCAGCGGCACACTCCATAGGCGAGCATGAGCGCCGGGGCCGCGTACGCGAGGAATTTGGTCATGCCGGGAGCCTCGCGCGGGCCGACCGCCTAGAGCCATCGGGGTTTGCCCGGTGCCGACCCCCAGCTAATGCACCAGGGTGACCCGCCCGGTGTCGAGGTCGTAGCGGGCGCCGGTCACGCGCGGCTCGCCGGCCGCGACGTAGGACGAGGGATGGATCTCCCTCGTTCCAGCAGGCCCCCGCTCAGGCGCCGGCGGTCAGCAGGCTCTTCTTGCGGCTCGGCAGGACCACGTCGACGATGCCGTACTCCTTGGCCTCTTCGGCCGTCATGATCTTGTCGCGGTCGATGTCACGCACGACCTGCTCGAGCGGCCGGCCGGTGCGCTCGGAGAGCAGGTGTTCCATCTGCTGGCGCATCCGCATGATCTCGCGGGCCTGGATCTCGAGGTCGGTGCCCTGGCCCTGGGTGCCGCCGAGGGCCGGCTGATGGATCATGACGCGCGAGTTGGGCAGCGCCAGCCGCTTGCCGGTCGTGCCGCCGGCCAGCAGGACCGCTGCCGCGGAGGCGGCCTGGCCCAGGCAGACCGTGGTGATGTCGGGCCGCACGTACTGCATGGTGTCGTAGATCGCGGTCATCGCCGTGTACGAGCCGCCGGGGGAGTTGATGTAGATGGTGATGTCACGGTCGGGGTCGGTGCCCTCGAGCGTGAGCAGCTGGGCCATCACATCGTTGGCGGACGTGTCGTCCACCTGCACGCCGAGGAAGATGATGCGGTCCTCGAACATCTTGGTGTACGGGTCCTTGGACGCTGTCCCGTACGAGGTCCGCTCGGTGAACGACGGCACCACATAACGACTCTGCGGGTTCATGCTCCGACACTAGGCAGGCGGGCCGGTTTTGGCCCGCCTGTTCGCCCTGAGCGTGTTCGCCGAGAGCTGAGTCGGTCGTTCACTCCCACCGCGCCCGGCGCATGCCGTCGGATGAGGGCTTCCAGTCGGCGCTGTCCCGGCTGTCGGCGACGAGCCCGAACCGGGCGGCGAGGGCGATGAGGACGAGGAAAAGCAGCACGCCGATAGCCATGGTGATCACTCCTGAGCTGGGGTTTTGTTGCTTACAGGAGAAAGCATGCGCCGGTCCGTGGCGGAGGGACAGTGGCAGTGATGCCACACATCTACAAAATCCTGCCAAGGCCGGTTAGGCTGTCGGCATGTTGCGGAAAGTGGCCGTCATCGCCCTCGACGACGTCGCCGTGTTCGAGCTCGGCGTGATGTGTGAGCTGTTCGGCTACGACCGCACCGCCGAGGGGCTGCCGGGGTACGAGTACGCCGTCTGCACCCCGGGCGGCGCTCCCGTCCGTACCCATGCCGGGTTCTCGATCGTCCCCGACCACGACCTCGCGCCGGCCGACGACGCCGACCTCGTCGCGGTCGTGCCGCACGACACCCTGGCCGAGCCGCCGGCCGAGGTCCTCGACGTCCTGCGCCGCGCCCACGACCGCGGCGCCTGGGTGATGAGCGTGTGCACCGGCGCCTTCGCCCTCGGCGCGGCCGGCCTGCTCGACGGGCGCCGCTGCACCACCCACTGGCGGCACACCGACGAGCTGGCCCGGCGGTTCCCCGAGGCCAAGGTCGACCCCGGGGTGCTGTACGTCTCCGACGGCAACATCCTGAGCAGCGCCGGCACCGCCGCCAGCGTGGACGCGGGACTGCACCTGATCCGGGAGGAGCAGGGCTCGGCGGTGGCCACCGCGATCGCCCGGCGGATGGTCGTGCCGCCACACCGGGACGGCGGCCAGGCCCAGTTCATCGAGTCGCCGGTGATGCCGGTGCAGTGCGACACGCTCCAGCCGGTGCTCACCCGGGTGCTCGAGTCGCTGCACGAGGCCCACACCGTCGAGACGATGGCCGACCAGGCCCACATGGCCCCGCGTACCTTCGCCCGGAAGTTCCGGTCCGAGACCGGCGTCACCCCGCACGACTGGCTGACCGGCCAGCGGCTGCTGCTCGCCCGGCGCCTGCTGGAAGACTCCGACCTGGGCGTCGACAGCATCGCCGTCCGGGCCGGCTTCGGCAGCGCCGCCACCCTGCGCCACCACTTCGCCCAGCGGATGAGCACCACCCCACAGGCGTACCGGGGCACGTTCCGGGGAACCATCCGCGCATGACCCAACCCACCGTGTTCGTGCTGTACGGCGCCACCGGCGACCTGGCCCGCCGGATGGTCCTGCCGGCGTTCCACACGCTGGCCGAGGCGGGCCTGCTGCCGGCGAAGTGGATGCTCGTCGGCAACGGCCGCGGCGACGTCGCCCACGACGAGTTCCAGCGCAACGTGCACGAGGCGCTCGACGGCAAACCGTCCCGGGCCTTCCTCGACCGGCTGCGCTTCGCCGGCGGCGGCTTCGACAACCTGCGCCCGGTGATCGAGGGGGCCCATCGCGAACTCGGCACCCGGGCCCAGCTCGTGCACTACCTGGCCATCCCGCCGGTGGCGTTCCCCGAGACCACCCAGGCGCTCGGCGACCTCGGCCTGGCCAAGGGCGCGAGGGTCGTGTACGAGAAGCCGTTCGGCACGTCACCCGGCGGTTTCCGTACGCTCGACCGGCTGGTCCACCGGGTGCTCGACGAGGATCAGGTCTACCGCATCGACCACTTCCTCGGTAAGGAAGCCACCCAGCAGCTCCACGTGCTGCGCTTCGCGAACGAGATGTTCGGCGCGATGTGGGACCGGCACCACATCGAGAGCGTGCAGATCGACGTGCCCGAGACGCTCGACGTGGCCGACCGGGCCGGCTTCTACGACGCCACCGGCGCGGTGCTCGACATGCTGGTGACCCACCTGTTCCAGGTGGCCGCCGAGGTGGCCATGGAGCCGCCGGCGTCGTTCGCCGCCGCCGATCTCCAGGCCGCCCGCGAGAAGGTCATCCGCTCGTTCCGGCCGCTCGACCCGGCCGAGGTGGTGCTCGGTCAGTTCGAGGGCTACAAGGACATCAAGGGCATCGCGTCGCGGTCGCGCACGGACACGTACGTCGCGGCCCGGCTGTGGATCGACAACCCGAGATGGCGCGGCGTGCCGTTCCTGTTGCGCACCGGGAAGCGGCTCGCGCAGAGCGCGCAGCAGGTCTCCCTCGTTCTGCGTACGCCGGACGGCCCGTTCCGCGATCTGCCCGCGCGCGGCAACGTGCTCACCTTCTCGCTCGCCGGCAACGGTGAGATCGACACCACCCTGCTGGCCAAGAAGCCCGGCGTCGCCCTCGGCCTGGAACCGGCCTCGGTCTCGCTGCCGCTGGCGTCGCTTCCCGACGCGGAACCCCTTCCCGCGTACGCCCGGCTCATTCACGACGTGCTGCTCGGCGACCGGTCCCTGTTCACCCGTCCCGACGGTCTCGCCGCGGCGTGGAAGGTCGTGACGCCCCTCTTGGAGAACAGGCCGAGGCTGATCCCGTACCCGCCGGGGTCGTCGGGTCCGCCGAAGGCCCGCAAGCTGGCCGCACCGCACGGCTGGCTCCTGGGCGGTTGAAATTCGCTGCGTGGTCGCGGCCGCGCGGCTACCGTCGGCCCTCATGACGATCCGCGTCACCGTCCGCGGTGCCTTCGCCGACCTGACCGACGACCAGCGCGCGGCTCTGGTGGCCGACCAGGCGTCGCACGACTACCTGCACACCACCTACACCCCCGAGGGTCACCTGACGTACGACCTGACGGTCCGGCCCAGCTTCGCCTTCCGCTTCGCCCTCTCGGCCGAGGACGCCGCCGCCGCCGCGACGGAGGCCGAACTGGCCGCGATCGGCTGGCTGGAGGAGCGCGGCTACGCGTACAAGCACCTCAAGGTCCAGGCCGTCGACATGGCCGAGGTCCCGCTGGGCGCCCGCGGCCGCAAGCTGTCCCGGTGAGCGTCCCGGTCCCGAAGCGCGTCGAGGTCGGCGAGGACCAGGTGCGCCGGCTGGTCGCCGAGCAGTTCCCGCAGTGGGCCGGCCTGCCGGTGACCCGCGTCGCCGCATCCGGCTGGGACAACCAGACCTTCCACCTCGGCGACCGCATGTCGGTGCGGCTGCCCAGCGCGGCGGAGTACGCGCAGGCGGTCGCCAAGGAACACCGCTGGCTGCCGGCCCTCGCCCCGCACCTCCCGCTGCCCATCCCGACGCCGCTGGCCTGCGGGCAGCCCGGCGCCGGCTACCCCTTCGTGTGGTCGGTCTACGGCTGGCTGGACGGCTCGCCGGCCACCGCCGACCAGATCGCCGACCCGGTCCGGTTCGCGACCGACCTGGCCGGCTTCCTGGCCGCCCTGCGAGCCGTGGACAGCGACGGCGGACCGCGGCCCGGCCTGCACAACTGGTTCCGCGGCGGCCCGCTGGCCACCTACGACGAGCAGACCCGGGACGCGCTGACCAGGCTGACCGGCCACATCGACGTCGCCCTGGCCCGCGCGGTCTGGACCGCCGCCCTGGACGCCACCTGGGACGGCGTCGACCGCTGGTTCCACGGCGACGTGGCCGACGGCAACCTCCTGCAGCGCGACGGACAACTGGCGGCGGTCATCGACTTCGGCACCTGCGGCGTCGGCGACCCGGCCTGCGACCTGGTGGTGGCCTGGACGCTGCTGACCCCCGAGGCCCGATCGGCGTTCCGCTCACGGCTGGCCGCCGACGACGCCGAGTGGTCCCGGGGCCGGGGCTGGGCCCTGTGGAAGGCCCTGATCCTGCTGGCCGACAACCCGGCCGACGCCGGAGCCGCCCGCGTCCTCGACGAGATCCTCAGGTCCACGGATCGCTGGTCGAGCCGGCTGGGGAGCCGGGCTACGAGCGGGTCCCCACCACCGTCCGTACCCTGAACGGCGAGTTGAAGGCGTCGATCTACGTCCTGCGTACGAAGGACGCGCCCACTCCTCGACCACGCGACTGACGTGCGGTCCGCCCGGGCCGGCGGCTATGCCGCCGGCTTTGTGGTGTCCCTTCGGTTACGCGAGCGGCCGTAGTGGTCGGCGACGGTGGTGAAAGCGGCTTTCGGTTCCCAGGGCATGTCGGGGTAGGTGTCGCCGCGGCGGTTTTCGAAGACCTTGACTATGGCGGGGCTGGCTATGTCCAGGTCGTCCCGGGGGTCACCGTCGGGGCGGTGCGGGTAGTTGTCGAGGGCGAACAGGTGGACAAAGGTGCTGTCCACGCCCTCGGTGTCGAAGATCTCCAGCATCTCGGCCAGGTAGGTGGCCTGCTCCTGCTCGTCGCGCTGGTAGTCGCCGTTCAGGCGCCGGGGGCGGCCGGTGGATTCGTCGTGCTCGACGATTGCCATGCTCTGCGGGGCCACGGCGGCGGCGCCTCGCCAGGTGGCGGTGCTGAAGCCGGTGACGGCAACCGGCCTGGGCTGGGCCGTCAACGTGCGGACGGCCTCGCGGAACTGGGGCTCGACCTCGGCCGAGCGGATCAGCTCGTAGGTGATGATGTCGAACCGGCTCCAGTCGACGCCCTCGAACTGGATCGCGGCGTAGGTGACCGGGCCGTGGAAACGGGTGCGGATCTCGGCCACGGCCTGGCCGAGGAAGGTGTCCAGGGCAGCCCGCGCCTGGGCGATCCGGCGGGGGCGGGCGGCCGGGTCGGCGAACAGGGTGGCCAGCCGGTCGTCCAGGCGGGCGCCATCCACGAAACCCGGGTTCATGATGGTCAGCTCGACGCCGGCCACGAAGACAACCTCGGCACCGTTCGCGCGCAGGCGTTCGGCCCGGTCGGCGCAGTCGGCGAACAAGGTCTGGATCTCGGCCGGGGTCTGTTCGATGGGGTACGGCGAGAACCAGATCTCCAGGCCCAGGCCGGCCGCGTGCCGGGCGGCGAGCTCCAGCCGCTCCGGGTCGCCGCCGACCAGGTGGACGGCGGTGCAATGCAGATCGTCCCGGATGATCGTCAGCTCTCGCCCGACACGATCGGGGTCGAGGTGGTCGATCGAGTTGTGGCCGTCGACGACAAATCCGGTGTTGTACGCGATGCCTTTGGCGCGCATGGCCCTCCTTGAAAGTGCGTGAGCGCAAGTTTGCGTGCGCGCATTCTTTCTGTCAAGGTGGGACACGTGACGGGCTTGCGGGAACAGAAGAAGCAGGCCACCCGAGCGGCGCTGGGCGCGGCGGCGCTGCGGCTGGCGTGGGAACGTGGGCCCGAGAACGTGCGGGTGGACGACATCGCGGAGGCCGCGGGAGTGTCGACGCGGACCTACAACAACTACTTCTCCAGCCGTGAGCAGGCCATCGTCGCGGCGGTCATCGCCGACCGCGAGTCGCGGGTGGCGGCGGCCGTCGTCGGCCGGGATGCCGATGTCGGGCTCGGTGAGGCGGTGATCGACGCCGTGGCGGGGCAGTACGAGGACGAGGGCGGGCGGGACGCACTGCTGATGATCACGGGTAGCCCGGCGCTGCGTGCGTGCTACATCGACACCGTCGCGGCGATCGAGGATCCGCTCGCCGAAGCTATCGTGGAGCGTTGCCCGGGCGTCGACACGCTCACCGCGCAGGTGCTGTCGGCCGGGGTCGGCGCCGCCGTCAAGGTGGCTCTTCGTCAGTGGCTGCGGCCGACCAGCATGCCCGGCTTCGTCATGGTCTCCGGCTCCCTGACCGATCTTCTGCGGACCGCGCTGACGCCGCTCCGCCCGGCGCTGGAGGCCGCCGGGGATACGGAAGTCAGTAGGTGTCGGCTGTGAGCGGGCAGATCGTGATCCTCAACGGGCCGCCGCGCTCCGGGAAGTCGAGCATCGTCTCGGTGATCCAGGAGACGTTCGACGGCGTGTGGATGAACCTCGGCGTGGACGCCTACATGCGGATGACACCGCGCAAACTGCAGCCCGGCATCGGTCTGCGGCCCGGCGGTGAGCGGCCCGACCTGGAGCCGTACATCGTCGACTGGTACCGCGCCCTGTACGAGTCGATCGCCGCCCACAGCCGCCTCGGCCTCAACGTCGTGGTCGACGCCGTGCACCACGACCACTACTCGACCGCCCGGCACGTGCTGGGCCGGTGCGCGCGGCAACTCGACGGGCTGCCGGTGCTCTTCGTCGGGGTCCGGTGCCCCGTCGAGGTCGCCCTGGCCCGGCGGCGAGCCACGTGGGGCGGCGCGGGCTTCACCCCCGGTTCCGGGGTACGCCACCCGGTCGAACTGTGGCACGAAGCCGTACACCAGCCTGGCCTCTATGACCTGGAGGTGGACACCTCGGCGCTGACCCCGGCGGAATGCGCCGCCGTGATCGCGCAACGTCTCGGATCACCGGCTGACGCCTTCCGGCAGCTGGCCTAGAACACCATGTACCAGCGGGCGTCCTGCCGCGACAGGCTGAACGAGTCGCGGTAGGTCTCCTTGGTGCTCCAGTTGCGCAGGGTCAGGTCGACCGAGGTGGTGCCGGCCATCCCGATGCCGCGGAACTGCATCGTGTCGTAGTCGAGGTGGCGCCCGCCCAGGCGGTCGAGCCGCTCGGCGATCGCCCGGTCGGCGTCGGCGCCCGGGGCCACCAGATCGTCGACCTGGTCGGGGTCGTCGGCGTTTAGCGCCTCGATGTACGCGCTGACCACGAGCCACGGGTCGTTCTCGTCCGGCTTCGGGCCGCCGCCCCCGCACCCGGCCACGAGCAGCGTGGCGGCCACGAGGCCGGTCGCTCGCATTCGGACACTCACGCGCTCACGATAGCGATCCGAACCAGGCATTGCGGCCCCGAATACCGTCAGGACCTACCACTGCCACGAACGGTGGGACGCGCATGCTGAGCTGGTCCTGGGACTTCAGGCGAGGCGGAGGCTCAGTTGGGTGCCCAGTTCGGTGAAGCCGAGCGCCCGGGCCACCCGGCGGGACGGCTCGGGGCGGGGCCAGCGCCGGTAGCCGGCCGCCGCCACGACCTGCCTGCCCGCGCGGATCACGAAGGCCGGCGAGGTGATCTCGTCGAGGCCCGCCTCGCCGGCGTCTTCGGGCGAGGCCACCAGCGACTCCCACGAGCCGGTCGAGACGTCGGACGTGTCGGCGGGGCGCAGAGCGGAGCAGTACGCCAGCGTCGCCGGGCCCAGGAACTCGTCGACCGGCAGCCGCGCGCGCAACGCTTCGGGCGAGGTCCACTCCGGGACCGGCAGGCCGGCCAGCGCGTCGCGCAGCAGGGCGGCCGCGGCAGGGGTGGGGGCGGTGACGACGGCCTTGTTCTCGATGGTCACCACGCCGGACCAGCCGGGTGGGCAGAGCGCCGAGCCGGGCGACACCACCACGTCGCCGCCGAAGGTGGTCGGCACGCCGGCCAGGGCGGTCCACAAACTTTGGATCCTCGGCTGCATCAGCGATGAGTTTCCGGAAGGAGCGGGGTTACAGGGGCATGACGAACAGCGAGAACGAAGTCAGGGAACTGGTCGTGCGCTGGGCGGCCGCCGTCCACGCCGGTGAGATGGATGTGGTGCTGGATCGGCATGCCGACGACATTGTCATGTTCGACGTGCCGCCGCCGTACCAGGGGGTGCGCGGCCTCGACGCCTACCGCGAGTCGTGGGTGCCGTTCTTCGTCTGGCAGGCCAGCGGGGCGGTCTTCGAGATCGTCGAGCTCACCGTGGTCGCGGGGGAGGACGTGGGGTACGCGTACGCGCTGCTGAAGTGCGGGATGCCGGACGAGATCGGGGCGCAGCGGCTGCGCCTGACGCTGGGCGTACAGAAGAAGGACGGGGTCTGGGTGGTGCAGCACGAGCACCATTCGTTCAGCGACGAGAGCGGGATCGGAAGCGACGAGGGCGGGATTTCAAAGGACGAGATCAAGGAGATCCACGAGGGGTGGTCACGCGCCACCGAGGCGAAGGACCTGGACGCGATGATGGCGAGCATCGCCGGCGACGTCGTGTCCTACGAGCACCAGGAACCGATCGAGTACCGGGGCGCCGACGCCGTCCGCGAGTCGTGCCGCGCCGGCCTCGAGTCGACCGACGGCAAGGTCACCTTCACCACGCCCGACCTGACCATCCACGTGGCCGGCGACCTGGCCGTCGCGTGGGGGCTCAACCACATGAGCCACGACGGAGAACCCGACCTCTCCCGGGGTACGCGCGTCTTCCAGCGCCGCGGCGGCACGTGGCAGATGATCCACCAGCACGTGTCATACCCGGTCCCCGCGTAGTACCGGAGTCAAGGCGTCGAGCACGGCCGGGTCCTCGATCGTCGACGGCACGGGCTGGTCCCGGCCGTCGGCGATGCCGCGCATCGTGCCCCGCAGGATCTTGCCGGAGCGGGTCTTCGGCAGCCCGGCCACGACGTCGACGCGCCGCAGCGCCGCCACCGCGCCGATCTGCTCGCGGACCAGCGCGACCAGATCGGCCGGGTCGACGGTGGCGCCGGCCTTGAGCACGACCAGCCCGCGCGGCACCTGGCCCTTGAGATCGTCGTGCACCCCGAACACCGCGCACTCGGCCACTGCCGGGTGTGACGCCAGCACCTCCTCCATCGCGCCGGTGGACAGCCGGTGACCGGCCACGTTGATGACGTCGTCGGTGCGGCCCATCACGTACAGGTAGCCGTCGGCGTCGAATCGGCCGCCGTCGCCGGTCAGGTAGTTGCCGGGGAACGCCGACAGGTAGGACGCGACGTAACGTTCGTCGTCACCCCACAGGGTCGGCAGGCAGCCGGGCGGCAGCGGCAGGCCGATGACGATCGCGCCGTCGGCGCCGGCCGGCACGTCCTCGCCCGAGCCGTCGACCACCCGGACGCGGTAGCCGGGCACCGGGAACGACGGTGAGCCGGCCCGGGTCGGCAGCTCCTCGAGGCCGCGCGGGCCGGCCGCGATGGGCCAGCCGGTCTCGGTCTGCCACCAGTTGTCGATCACGGGTACGCCGAGCCGGGCCCCGGCCCACGCGTAGGTTTCCGGATCGAGGCGCTCGCCGGCCAGGAAGAGGCACTTCAGCGTGCTCAGGTCGTACCCGCCGAGCAGTGTGCCTTCGGGATCTTCCTTCTTGATCGCGCGGATGGCGGTCGGGGCGGTGAACATGACGGTGACGCCGTGTTGCGCGACGACCCGCCAGAAGGCGCCCGCGTCCGGCGTGCCCACCGGTTTGCCCTCGTAGAGCACGGTGGTGGCGCCGGTGAGGAGCGGGGCGTAGACGATGTACGAGTGGCCGACCACCCAGCCGACGTCGGACGCCGCCCAGAACACGTCGCCGGGCCCGGCCGCGAAGACCGCTTTCATCGAGTAGCGCAGCGCCACCGCGTGCCCGCCGTTGTCCCGGACGACGCCTTTCGGCCGGCCGGTCGTGCCCGACGTGTAGAGCAGGTAGAGCGGGTCGGTGGCGGCCACCGGGACACAGTCGACCGGCGCCTGGTCGCGGACGGCGTCGGCCCAGTCGACGTCACTCGCACCCAGCGCGAACGGGTGCTGCGGCCGCTGCAGGATGATCCGGCGCGACGGCCGGTGGGCGGCGAGGTCCAGGGCCGCGTCGAGCATCGGCTGGTAGGGCACCACGCGGGCCGGCTCGATGCCGCACGAGCTGGCCACGATCACCGTGGGCCTGGCGTCGTCGATGCGCGCGGCCAGCTCCTTCGCCCCGAAGCCGCCGAACACCACCGAGTGCACCGCGCCGATCCGCGCGCAGGCCAGCATCGCGACGACCGCCTCGGGCACCATCGCCATGTAGATCACGACCCGGTCGCCCCGCTCCACACCCAGGTTCCGCAGGGCGCCGGCGAAGACCGCGACTTCGTCGCGAAGTTCCCGATAGGTGTACGACCGGAGCACGCCGGTCACCGGGCTGTCGTGGATCAGCGCCGGCTGCTCGCCGCGTCCCGCCTCCACGTGCCGGTCGAGCGCGTTGAAACAGGTGTTCAGCTCGGCGTCCGGATACCACCGGTAGATCGGCGCCGCGCTGTCGTCGAGGATCCGCTCCGGCGCCCGGACCCAGTCGATCGCCTCGGCCGCGTCCCGCCAGAACCCGATCGGGTCCCGCATGCTGCGCTCGTACGCCTGCCGGTAGTCACCCATCAGCTCATCCTGCGCGCCGTTCACACTTGACGCCATGCGGTTCACGATCAGCCCGGCCACCCACGCCGACCTGCCCGCCCTGCGGCCGTTGATCTCGTCGGCGACGGCCGAGCTCCTGCGCCCGTTCCTGACCCCCGACCAGGTGGCGTCCAGCCAGGCGATCATGGGCCTGGACACGCAGCTGATCGACGACGGCACCTACTACGTGGTCCGCTCCGGCGACGCCTACGCCGGCTGCGGGGGCTGGAGCCGCCGGGCGACGATGTACGGCGGGGACCACTCGGCCGGGCGGGACGCCGCGCTGCTCGACCCGGCCACCGAACCGGCCCGCATCCGGGCGATGTACACCCACCCGTCCTTCACCCGCCGCGGCGTCGGACGCCTCATCCTCACCCACTGCGAGCAGGCGGCCGCCGCCGAGGGCTTCACCACCCTGAGCCTGGTGGCCACGCTGGCCGGGCGGCCGCTCTATGAGGCGGCCGGCTACCAGCCGGTCGAGCACCTGACCGACGCGTCCGGCGGCGCGCCCGTCCCGCTCGTCCGCATGCGCAAGTCACTGCGTTGATCGCCGGCCGCGCAGGTGGTCCAGGCCCCAGGCGATCAGGCCGGTTACGGCGCCGGTGAGGAGACCGGTGAAGAGGCTGCTCACGAAGGCGAACGCGCGCAGCACCACCTCGGGGGCCCGGCTCGCCGCGTCGGCCGTGATGGCGTGGTCCCAGAAGATCTGGTGGGTCAGGGCCAGCCCGAGGCCGTAGATCGCGCCGACGATGAGCAGGCTGAGGAACGGCTTCGCGGTGGCGGTGAGGACGGCCGCCGCCACCCAGGCCAGCAGGGGGACGAAGACGAAGAGCAGGTTGACGAACGTGCGCTCGTGGATGACGTCGAGGTCGTGCAGGACGGCGCGGGGGACGGCCAGCAGCGCCAGCACGATCATGGCCCAGGGCTTCAGCATGCGCCGAAACTAGGCGCGGCGTCGCGGGCTGCCATCCGTACCCGGGCGATGCTTCTGTCGACCCTCGACGACATCACGGGGCGTTAGGTTGAGGCATGGACCGACGCACCCCGTGGCTGGTGGACGCGCTGCTCGGGCTGGCCGTGACCGGGTCGCTGGCCGCGGTCATCTCGTCGCGGCAGGGTGGCACGCACGGGCCGGACGCGCTCGCCTACCTGTGGGCGGCCGGCCTGGGCGCGCTGATGTTCGCGCGGCGCACCCACCCGCGCGCGGTGCTGCTGGTGACCGCGTTGGGGCTGTTCGCCTACTACGCGGCCGACTACCCGGCCGTCGGCATCGCGGTGCCGGTGGCGGCGGCGCTGTTCTCGGCGGCCGAGGCGGGCCGGCTGACCGAGTCGATCGGCGCGGCCGCCGGCGTCCTGGCCGTGTCCCTGCTGTACCGGCTGCTGGAGGGCCAGGACGTCGCCTTCGTGCTCGGGTACGACCTGGTGCCGCACGTGGCCCTGATGGCGGCCGCGATCGCGCTCGGCGACGGGCTGCGCAGCCGCCGCCGGCAACGCGCCCAGCAACGTGAGCTGGCCGCGCTCACCGCCCGTGAGGAGCGCCTGGCCATCGCCCGCGACCTGCACGACTCGATCGGGCACACGATCTCGGTGATCTCGCTGCACGCGGATGTCGCCCGGGAGGCGCTCGGTCCCTCGTCGGAGGGTGCGGAGGTCGCGCTGCGCCGGATCAAGGACGCCACCTCGGACACGATGCGTGAGCTGCGCCGGACCGTCGGGTTGCTGCGCGCCGACGAGCCGCTGTCCCTCACCGCGCTCGATCCGGTGCTCGACGCGGCCCGCTCCGCGGGATTCGATGTGTACGCCGACATCGCCGTCGCCCCGGGAGAGCTGTCGCCTTCGGTCGACGTGGCGGCCTACCGCATCGTCCAGGAGGCGGTGACCAACGTGGTCCGCCACGCCTCGGGCGCGAGCCGGGTCGACGTGGTCGCCACGGTCACCGCCGGCCGGCTGCGCCTGACGATCAGCGACGACGGGCCACCCTCCGGCGGCCGGGGAACCGGCCACGGCCTGGCCGGCATGGCCGAGCGTGCGGCGGCCGTGCACGGCTCGCTGGACGCCCGGCACGAACCGAGCGGCTTCATCGTCACCCTGGAGGCTCCCGCGTGATCCGCGTCGTGCTGGTCGACGATCAGATGCTGGTCCGGGCCGGGCTGCGCGCCCTGCTGCAGAACGACCCCGGGATCACGATCGTGGCCGAGGCGTCCGACGGGGTGCTCGGTCTGGCCGAGGTCGGCCGCCACCGGCCCGACGTGGTGCTGATGGACATCCGGATGCCCGGCGGCGACGGCCTGACCGCCACGGCCAAGATCGTGGCCGACGAGTCCCTGTCCATGGTCCGCGTCCTGGTGCTGACCACGTTCGACGCGCCGGACGAGATCGACGGCGCGATCCGGGCCGGCGCCGCGGGCTACCTGTTGAAGGACGCGGGCTCCGACGACCTGCGCCGCGCCGTGCACACCGTCGCCGAGGGCGGCAACGTGATGTCCCCGTCGGTGACCCGCCAGGTCATGCAGCGGGTGGCCGCCCAGACCCCGCAGCCCACGCCCGACCCGCGCCTCGCCCGCCTGACCGACCGCGAGCGCGCCGTCCTGGCCCGCGTCGGCCTGGGCGAGACCAACCAGGAGATCGGCGCGGCCCTGTTCCTCAGCCCGGCGACCGCCCGCACCTACGTGAGCCGCCTGATCACCAAGCTGAACGCCCGCGACCGCACCCAGCTGGCCGTCATCGCCCACCGCGCCGGCCTCACCGCTTAGGGTCGGTCCTGTTGATCAGCCGAGTGCGAGGCGCTGCTTGACCCAGTCGTGGAAGGCGCCGATGTGGTGCTCGCTCGGGACCAGGACACCGCCCGAGCGGTAGCCGCGGGAGGCCATGCCGGGCTGGCAGCGTTCGCAGGCCTCGAAGTCCTGGCGGTTCACCCGGTCGAAGAGCTCGACCGAGGCGCCCAGGTCGGTGCCCGAGTCGACCACGTCGGGGCGGAACAGCCAGTCGCACTCGATGATCGTGCGGTCGGCCGCCAGCGGGAACATCCGGTGGAAGATCACGTGGTCGGGGACCAGGTTGATGAAGACCTGCGGCTTGATCGTGATGGCGTAGTAGCGGCGGTCCTGGTCCTCGGTGATCGTGTCGATCGCGGCGACACCGGCGCGCCCGTCGACCGTGAAGCCCTCGACGGCCGGGCCGAACTCGGCGCCGTGGCCGACGTAGTACTGCGCCGCGTACCCGCCGGCGAATTCGGGCAGCACGTGGGTGAGCTCGGGGTGGATGGTCGAGCAGTGGTAGCACTCCATGAAGTTCTCGATGATCAGCTTCCAGTTGGCGGCCACGTCGTAGCGGATGCGGCGGCCGACGGTCAGCTCGTCCAGCCGGTAGCGGTCGATCGAGGCCAGGTCGCCGAGCCGCTCGACGCAGGCGCCCATCACGTCGTCCTCGAAGGACGGCGGCTCGTCGGCCAGCGCCACCCAGACGTAGCCGAGCCACTCGCGCACGTGCACCGGCCGCAGGCCGTACTCGACGCGGTCGATGTCCGGCATCTTGACCAGATTGGGCGCGGCGACCAGCTTGCCGTCCAGGTCGTACGCCCACGCGTGGTACATGCAGCGGAAGGTCCGTTTCACCGCGCCCTGTTCCTCGACGCAGAGCTGGGCGCCCCGATGCCGGCAGACGTTGAGGAAGGCGCGGGCGGCGCCGGACGACGAGCGGGTGATCAGGATGCTCTCCCGGCCGACCCGGGCGGTCCGGAACGCGCCGGGCGTGCCGATGTCCGACGACCGGATCGCGCAGAACCACATCTGCTCGAAGACGCGGTCCTGCTCGAGAGCGAAAACGGAGGGGTCGGTGTAGTGGTGGCCGGGGAGGGTGGGGATCAGCGAAGGAGCGGTCACGACGGGATCACCTCTGTGAAGCGGCGGGGGTCGAACAGCGAGATGGGGTGCCGGGTGGTGCCCGTGGTGGCCAGGTCCGCGACGATCTCGCCGACCACCGGCACGAACTTGAAGCCGTGCCCGGAAAAGCCGCACGCGACGGTGACCGCCTCGTGCGCGGGGTGCCGGGCGATGACGAAGTGCTCGTCCGGGCTGTTGCTGTAGAGGCAGGTCTTGGCCTTGAGGAACGTGCCGGGCAGATCGGGCAGGTGGCTCCCGGCGGCGGCCGCCATGGCCTCGATCTCGGCCGGGTGCACGTCGCGGTCGATGGTCTCCGGCGTCGTCACGGCGCCGCGGCGGAAGAACGCGATCTTGGCGCCGCCGGCCGGTCCGTCGATGGCCGGGAACCCGTACACCTGGGTGCCGTCGGCCGCCTCCCAGACGTAGATCGGGTGGTCCTCGAACGGTCCGGTCCCGCCGGTCGGCTGGAACCAGTACTGCACCTGCCGCTCGATCGTGAACGGCACGCCCAGGTCGGTGAGCAGCTGCGGCGCCCAGGGGCCGGGCGTGACAACGAGCTGGTCCGCCCGAAATGTCCCATCAGCGGTCACGACTTCCACCCCGCCGGCCGGCAATGAACTCCAGCGGAGGGCGGGCGTGTTGAACAGCAACGAGGCGCCGGCCGCCGCGGCCAGGGTCAGGTGCGCCGAGACGGTTTCCTCCGGCCGTACAAAACCGGCGTTGTCCTCGTAGAGCGCGACCTCGTCCGGCTCCGGGCTCAACGTGGGGAACCGCTTGCGCAGGTCGGCCGCCGACAGCATCTCGTGCGGGAGCCCCCACTGCTCGGCGCTGGCCAGGCTGCCCGAGACGGTCCGGCTGGACGGCAGCCCGCACATCACGCCGCCGGTCCGCCGGATGACCTCGCGCCCCGAGTCCCGGGCCAGCTGGTCGAACAGCTCGTACGCCCGCAGCAGCAGCGGCACGTAGTCCGGCCCCTCGAAGTACGACTGCCGGGTGATCCGTGACCCGCCGTGGCTGGCGCCCTGATCGTGGGCCGGCCCGAACTTCTCGAGCCCGAGCACCCGGTGCCCGCGCGCGGCCAGATGGTAGGCGGTCGCGCTGCCCATGCCCCCGAGCCCGACCACGATCACGTCATAAGCCGCCACGCGGGACCTCCCTAACGCCTGATCCGCTCCATCTTCGGGTCGACCAAGGGCTCCTGGGCGACGGTGGCGGAAAGCAGCCGATCAAAATATCCGATTTGTACGCGCGTCCCCGGCGTGGCGACCGACGTTGGCAACCACCCGTAGGCGATCGGTGACCCGATGGTGTGACCGTATGCGGCGCTCGTTACGAATCCAACCGCTGTCCCGGAAACAACGATCGGTTCCTTGCCCATCGGCACACAGCCCTCGTCGTCGAGCACCAGGCAGGTCAGCTTCCGCGTCGGCTCGTCCGCGGACAGCGCGGCCCGGCCGACGAAGTCACCGGCGTCGAGGCGCACGGCGAAACCCAGACCGCTCTGGTACGGGTCATCCTCCGGCGTCATGTCCGTGCCCCAGAGCCGGTAGCCCTTCTCCAGCCGCAGGCTGTTGAACGCCGCCCGCCCGCCGGCGATGATCCCGAGCTCCTGCCCGGCCGCCCACAGCGTGTCCCAGAGCTTCAGGCCCTGATCCGCGCTCGCGTAGACCTCCCAGCCCAGCTCACCCACGTACGACACCCGCAGCATGGTCACCGGAACCGTTCCGATGTGCCCCTGCCGCGCCTTGAAGTACCCGAACGCCCGGTGCGACACGTCGATGTCGGTCAGCGGCGCGACCAGGTCCCGGGCCAGCGGCCCCCACACGCCGAGCCCGCACGTCCCGCCGGTGATGTCCCGCACCGAGACCCCGGCCGGCGCGTGCCGCCGGAGCCAGTGCAGGTCGAGCATCCCGTTGACGCCCACCTGGAAGCGGTCCTCGGCCAGCCGCGCGACCGTGATGTCGGAGAGGATCCCGCCGCCTTCGTCCAGCAGCAGCGTGTAGACCACCGTGCCGACCGGCTTGTCGACGTTGTTCGTGGTCAGCCCCTGCAGGAACGACACCGGCCCGACGACCTCCAGCCGCATCAGCGGCGTCATGTCGTAGAGCGCGACCCGTTCCCGGGTGACCCGGGCCTCGGTGGCGGCGACCGGCGACCAGTGCCGCCCCGACCACGAGTCCCGCACCAGCCCCCTTTGCTCTGCGCACTCATACTCACCCCCCGCCTGACCTGCGGTCTCGGCATTTGGGGGTGCTTTCGTGGTGGATGGCGCGGTGGCGTCGGACGCGTCGGCCGAGGTCAGGACGTTTTGGGAAGGGGGTGAGTATGAGTGCGCAGAGCAAAGCGCCGCGGTGGACTCGTACCAGAGCGGACGCTCCCAGCCGGCGCCCTCGCCGAAGACCGCGCCCAGCGCGACCTGCCGCGGGTGGAAAGCGCTGGTCCGCACGTCGCGCACGGACGGCGGGTCGAGCGGGTGCAGGATGTCGTAGACCTCGACGAAGCTCCGCACCGACCGCTCGTGCACGTAGGCGGGGGAGAGCTGCGCCTCGTGGAACCGGTTGAGGTCGCATTCGTGCAGGTCGAGGGACGGCCGCCCGTCGACGATCCACTCGGCGACGACGCGACCGACCCCGGCCGAATGCGTCACCCAGACCGCCTCGGCCGACCAGAACCCGCGCACCACGGGCGACTCGCCGAGCAGCGGGAAACCGTCCGGCGTGAACGAGAAGACGCCGTTGAAACCGGAGGCGACGGACGACGACCGCAGCGCCGGCAGCAGGTCTTGCGCCGCCGCCCAGGACGACGCGAAGTCGGCCGGGGTGAAGGCCAGCGTGGAGTCCTCGATCGCGGACACGTCGATCGGCATCGGCGGGTGCAGGTAGGAGCCGACACCCAGGTGCCCGTCCGGGTAGGAACGGAAATAGAGGTCCTGGTCCTGGTGACGCAGGATCACCGAAGGTGTGCGACCGACGGCGGAGGTGTGCGCGTACTGATGGGCCATCGGCAGCAGCGGGATCCGCACCCCGGCGAGCGCGCCGACCGACGGCCCCCAGAAGCCGGCGCAGGACACCACGATGTCGGCCGGGAAGAACGTGTCGGAGGTCTGGACGCCGGTGACGCGGCCGTTCTCGACGGCGACGGAAGCGACGCGGTGGAAGGGCAGGAACACCGCGCCGCGGGCCTGAGCCCGCAGCGCCTGTGCCTCCCCGGCGGGGACGGCCCGAGCCAGGCCGTCCCCCGGAACGTGCAGGCCGCCGAGGACCGACTCCCCGAGCAGCGGGTACAGCGCGCGACACTCGTCCGGGCTGAGCAACCCGGACGAGATGCCCCACGATTGGGCGAAGCCGTGCCGCCGGTGCAGCTCGGCGAGCCGGGCCGGCGTGGTCGCCACTTCCAGGCTGCCGACCCGGTCGAAGCAGCCCAGGTCGACGTACTTGTCCACGGTGTACTGAGCGAGCCGGGCCATGGTTCGCGAGGGGTTGGTCTGGAACACCAGGCCCGGCGCGTGTGAGCTGGAGCCACCGGTGGCATACAGCGGCCCCTGCTCCAGCACGGTCACGTCGGTCAGACCGCGCAGGGTGAGCTCGTCGGCCAGCGCACAGCCGACGATGCCCGCCCCGACGATGACTACTTTGCGGGAAGCCACGCCTTCCACTTCGCCTCGTTCTCCTTGACCCACTGCTCGGCGGCCTTGTCGGCCGACATGCCCTGGTTGGTGATGTAGTCGGAGACCTTGTTCTGGTCGTCGTTGGTCCAGGAGAAGTTCTTGATCAGGGTGTACGCCTCGCCGCCGGTGTCGGCGAACTTCTTGCTGGCGATCTTGTCCAGCTTGTAGTCCGGGTAGTCACAGGCGACCTTCTTCGGGTCGGCGTCACAACCGGGGGTGTAGGCCGGCAGCTTCACCCGCGCGTACTTCTCCTTGGAGAACAGCCACTGCGGCTCGTAGAAGTAGAACAGCAGCGGCTTCTTCTGCGCCGTGGCCTGCTGCGCCGCCTTGATGATCGCCGCCTCGCTGCCCGAGAAGACCACCTTGTAGTTGAGCTTCAGGTTGGTCACCAGCGCCGCGTCGTTGGTGACGAACGACGGGTCGCCGTCCAGCAGCTGACCCTTGCCGCCGGACTCCGAGGTCTTGAACAGGCCGGCGTACTTGTTCAGGTTCTTGCCGTCGGTGATGTCCGGGTACTTGTCGACCATCCACTGCGGCACGTACCAGCCGATGTTGCCGTTGTTTCCGGTGGGGCCGACCTCGACCGCCACCTTCTTCTCCTCGATGTAGGTCTTCTTCAGGTCGTCGTGGCCCCAGTTCTCCACGATGACGTCGACCTCACCGGTCTCGAAGCCCTGCCAGGAGATCTCCTCCTTGAGGTTCTTCTTCTCCACCTTGTAGCCCAGCTCCTTCTCGAGGAGGTAGGCCAGCACGGCCGCGTTCGCCTCGTACCCCACCCAGGGGTTGATGGCGATGTTGACCGTGCCCTTCTCGCCCTTCGAGGCGCCGTCGGACGCCGCCCCCGCGTCCGACTTCGCGCCACCGCACGCGGCGGTGAAAGCGAGACTTGCCGCCGTGAGGGCGGCGGCAAGGATGCGAATCTTCATGACCGAAAAACCTTCTTCCGTTGGGAGAAACCCTGTGTGAGCCGGTCGAGGAGGATGCCCAGCAGGACGATCGCGAGGCCGGCGGCCAGACCCTGGCCGAAGTCCTCGCGTTGCGAGAACCCGGCCACCACGTCGTAACCCAGTGCGCCCGCGCCGACCAGTCCGCCCACCACGACCATCGCGAGCACCATGACGATGCCCTGGTTGGTGGCGAGCATGAGGCCGCCGCGGGCCATCGGGAGCTGGACCTTCCAGAGCAACTGCCGCGGGGTGGACCCGGCCGAACGGGCCGCCTCCACCACGGTCGCGGGCACGTCGCGGATGCCGCGTTCCACCAGCCGCACCACCGGCGGGACCGCGTAGATCACCGCGGCCACGATCGCGGTGAACCGGGTCGCGCCGAACAGCGCGACCGCGGGCAGCAGGTAGACGAACGAGGGCATGGTCTGGGCCGCGTCGAGCAGCGGGCGCAGGCCGCGGGCGAAGCGGTCGTGCCGGGCCGCGAGCACCCCGAGGAGCAGGCCGAACAGCAGCGTCAGCACGGCCGCGACGAGCACCGTGGCCAGCGTCTGCATGGAGTGCTGCCACAGGCCCAGCCCGGACAGCCCGGCCGTGGCCAGGGCCGCGATCAGCCCCGAGCGCCAGCCGCCGGTCAGCGTCCCGAAGGCCAGCACCACGGCGACCAGCAGCCACCACGGCGTCGTCACGAGCAGCGACTCGAGCGGGTTGAGCAGGGCGGCGGTGATCCCGTTCTTGATCGCCTCGGTGGCGTCGTACCAGTGCAGCTCGGCCCAGCCGGTGACGTCGTTGACCGGCGCCGCGAAGGAGAACCGCCAGTCGCCCGGGAAGTCGTTGGTGAACCCGATGACCAGGGCGGCGACCAGGACCACGGCCGGCGCCACGAGCCAGATCCGGCGGACCCGCCGGGACGCCGCGTTGGTCGTCACCCGGTCGAGCACGATGGCCAGCACAACGATGGCCAGGCCCGCGTCGAAGGCGGCGCCGACGTTCACCCGCTCCAACGCGACCACGATGTTCAGGCCCAGGCCGGGCGCGTCGATCAGCGCGGTGACCACCACCATGGACAGCGCCATCATGATCGTCTGGTTGACCGCCAGCACCAGCGTCGGCCGGGCCATCGGCAGGCGGACCTTGCGCAGCACCTGCCAGCGGGTCGAGCCGAGCGCGGTGGCCGCCTCGACCGTGGTAGCGGACACCTCGGAGATGCCGAGCTGGGTGATCCGGATGGTGGCCGGCACCGCGTAGATCAGCGTGGCGATGATCGCGGCCGGCTCGCCGATCAGGAACAGCAGGGTCATCGGGGCGAGGTAGGCGAACGTGGGCAGGATCTGCATGACGTCGAGCACCGGCCGCATCGCCGCGCCGACCCACCGCACGCGCGCGGCCAGCACACCGAGCGGCACGCCGATCAGCACCGTCAGCACCACCGCGGACAGCGTCAGCACCAGCGTGTCGACGCTCTCGGTCCACAGGTCGAGCAGGCCCAGCGCGACGAAGCCGCCGACCGCCAGCAGCGCGCTCCGCCACCCGGCCAGCACCAGCGCGATCGTCCCGGCCGTCGCGATCAGGCCGATCGCGCCCAGCCCGTACAGCAGGCTCTGCACCGCGCCGACCAGCACCACCACGCCGAGCCGCAGGTAGTTGACGCCGTACAGGAAGACCGGGCTGGTGTCCCGGTTCTGGTCGACCCAGGTCCGCACGTCGGTCAGGAACCGGAACGCCCACGCGTCGTCGGAATCGGCCGCGCCATCGGTCCGGAAAATCAGATAGGCAACGATCGAGACCAAGATCAAAATCGCTATGAGGGTACGGCGCAGGGGCCACCGGCGTGCCGGTGCTGACTCTGCCGCCGGGGTGCCTTCGGCAGTGGCTGTGGCGGTAATGCTGGTCACGCGTGCACCTGTGGCCGATGGCCGATCAACGCCGGCACCAACTGGCCCGCGTCCACGACACCGATCCGCGAGTCGCCGTCCACCACCGCGATCGGCCGGGAAGCGCCCAGCACCCGGGACACCGCGTCGCGGATCACCGTGGACGCGGGCAGCGGCTTGTCCTCGGTCTCCTCGCCGTCGGCGACCGGCCGCACGATCCGGCGCAACGTCAGCACGTCGGCCCGTGGCACCTCCCGGACGAAGTCGGCCACGTACTCGTCGGCCGGGTCACCGACCAGATCCTCGGGCGTGCCCACCTGCACCAGGTCGCCGTCGCGCATGACCGCGATCCGGTCGCCCAGGCTCAGCGCCTCGGCCAGGTCGTGGGTGATGAAGACCAGCGTCTTGCCCACCTCGGCGTGCAACCGGCGCACCTCGGCCTGCATGTCCCGGCGGATCAGCGGGTCGAGCGCGCTGAACGGCTCGTCGAACAGCAGCACCGCCGGGTCGGTGGCGAGCGCGCGGGCCAGGCCGACCCGCTGCTGCATGCCGCCGGAGAGCTGGTCCGGGTACTGGTGCTCGTGCCCGGTCAGCCCGACCAGGTCGAGCACCTCGCCGGCCCGCTCGTGCCGCTTCGCCTTGCCGACGCCCTGGATCTCCAGCCCGTAGGCCACGTTGTCCACCACCTGCCGGTGCGGCAGCAGGCCGAAGTGCTGGAACACCATGGCCACCCGGTGCCGGCGCAGCTCGCGCAGCCGCTTCGGGCCCATCGTGCGCACGTTCTCGCCGTCGATCGACACCTCGCCGCTGGTCGGCTCGATCAGCCGGGTCAGGCACCGGACCAGCGTGGACTTGCCGCTGCCGGACAGTCCCATGACGACGAACACCTCGCCCGGCGCCACCTCGAAGCTGACGTCCCGCACGGCGGCGACGCAGCCCGTTCTCGCCCGCAGCTCGGCGCGGGGCAGCCGGCCGAGCTCGGTGCCGGGCACCCGCTCGGGCTTGAGGCCGAAGACCTTCCAGAGGTTCTCGACCTTGATCGTGGGAGTCACTGCTGTCCTCTGGTCACAAGTCCTGGGCAATCAGGTCGGCTGCCCGCTCGCCGATCATCAGCACCGTCACGACCGGGTTCACCGAGGTCATGGCCGGCATCACCGAGGCGTCCGCGATCCGGACGTTGGCGAAGCCGCGCAACCGCAGCCGGGGGTCGACCACGGCCAGGGGATCATCGTCGGCGCCCATCCGGCACGTTCCGGCGGGGTGGTAGACCGTGTGGTGCACGGCCCGTCCGTACGCGGAAAGCTCCTGATCGGTCTGAAGCTCTGGCCCCGGTGCGATCTCGCGGGTGATCCACGACGCGAACGGCTCGGTGGCGGCGACCTCACGGGCGATCCGGAGACCGTCGACGATGGTCTGCTCGTCGTAGCCGTCCGGGTCGGTGAAGTAGCGGAAGTCGAGCGCGGGCTTGGTCGCCGGGTCGGCGTCGACCAGCCACAACCGGCCGCTGCTGCGGGGGCGCGGGATATTCGGGGTCATCCCGAAGCCGTGCGCCGGGACGTCGTAGCCGAGGCGTTCGGTGTGCACGGTGAACGGGATCTGATAGAGGTGGAACATCAGGTCGGGGCGGGGGTCGGCGGGGTCGCGGCGCACGAAGAGGCCGACGTCGGCGTCCATCGCGGACTCCGGCGGCACCGGGCGGCTGGCCTCCCAGAGGATCAGCGACTCGGGGTGGTCGAGTAGGTGCTCGCCGACGCCGGGCAGGTCGCGGGCCACGTCGATGCCGAGCCGGCGCAGGTCGCCGGCCGGGCCGATGCCGCTGAGGAGCAGCAGGCGCGGGGTGTCGATGGCGCCGGCGCTGAGGACGTACTCCCGGCCCCGGATCGTGCCCTTGTCCGTGCGTACCCCGACGACCTTGTCCTTCTGGGTCTCGAGCTTGGACGCCCAGGTGTCGGTGAGGATGGTCAGATTCGGACGGTCGAGGTGCGGGTGCAGATAGGCCACCGAGGACGACGAGCGGACCCCGGTCTCGGGGTGGTAGCCGACCGGGAAGAAGCCGGTGCCGTCCGGGAAGGGCGCCGCGTTCAGGTCGGCGATCACCGGCACGTCGAGCGCCTTGTGCGCGGCCTCGACGAAGTCCACGGCGAGCGCGTTGCGCTCGGCCACCGGCACGATGTTCACGGCCAGGCGCTGCCAGTAGGGCAGCAGGTCCGGGTACGCCCAGCCGGCCGCCCCCGCGGCCACCCAGTCGGCGAAGTCCTCGGGCGGCGGCAGCAGGCTGATCATCGTGTTGTGCGACGAGCAGCCGCCGAGCACCTTGGCCCGGCTGTGCCTGATGTGCGAGTTGCCCCGCGGCTGCTCGACCGTCCCGTAGTCATAGTCGAACTCGGACTCGAGCAGGTTGATCCAGTTGCGCAGGCGCAGCACCCGGTCGTCGCCCACATCCGACGGTCCACCCTCGATCAGACAGACGGTGACGTGCGGGTCCGCCGAAAGCCGCGAGGCGACCACGGCGCCCGCCGTGCCTCCACCGACGACGACGACGTCGTATTCCTGCGTGTCCAGCGCACCCAACCTTCCGTGATCCGGTGATCACTAAAGAGGGTTCACCCACTGTCGTCAATCGAACACTGAGACTTTTACCTCAGTGCAACAAATGACCTGGGCAGTTCACAGGAACGTCTTGCCGTGTCGTCACCCGGCCAGGCGGAATCGCTCGGCGTGGATCTGGCTCTTGGGGACACCCAGCTCGGTGAGCGATTTCAGGACCGCGACGGTCATCTTCTCGGGTCCACAGATGTAGATGTCCCGTGCGGTGATGTCGGGGACCAGGGACTGGAGGCCGGCCGGGGCGAAGGGGTTGTTGCCCTCGCTCGTGCGGCCGGTGAGCACGTGCATCGTGGCGTCGCGCATCCGGGTCAGCGAGTCCAGCTCGTCGAACAGCACCGCGTGGCCCATGGTCGGCACCCGGTAGAGCACGGTGATCGGGCCGGTCAGCTCCTCCAGCAGGGCCCGGATCGGGGTGACGCCGATGCCGCCGGCGATCAGCACGCTGCCCGGGCGGGTGCGCTGCACGCTGGTCAGGGCGCCGTACGGGCCCTCCAGGAAAGCGCGCGTGCCGACCGGCAGGTCGCGCAGGCCGGCGCTCGTCCTCCCGATCGCCTTGGCCGTCAGGCGCAGTGACTTGCCGTTCGGCGCCGCCGACAGCGACCACGGGTTGACCTGCCACCACGGGTTGTGCCCGGGGAAGCGCCACAGCATGAACTGCCCGGCCCGGGCCGGCAGCTTGTCCAGGTTCCGGCCGGTGACGTGCACCGAGACGACGTCGTCCGACTCGGGAACCACGGCCGCCACCCGGAACTGGTGCCGGGAGTTGCGCCACACCGGGAGGACCACCCGGCCGATGATCAGCCCGGCCAGGGCCAGCGTCCAGAGCAGGAACCAGTACCGCCGCGACCACGACGACGCGGTGAATGTGGTGACCTCGAACAATTGGTGAATGAGAGCGAGCACGATAACCAGATAAAGCAGAAAGTGAATGGCGTGCCACGCTTCGTAGGAAAGGCGCCGCCGGGCATATCGGGCCGACACGATCGCGACCAGACCGATGATCAGGAAGGCCACCATTCCCAGCAACACCGGGAACGAGCCGGCCAGGCTGATGATCTGCACCGGCGGCGAGTTGCCGTCGAGCTGGGCGAAGCCGAGCACGATGAAGGTGACGTGCGCGAGCAGCGTCCAGAAGAGCGTGAAGCCGACCCAGCGGTGCAGCGTGGTCAGCTGGTCCATGCCCAGCCGGCGGTCGAGGAACGGCAGCCGCGAGATCAGCACCAGCTGGAAGATCATCACCAGCGCGACGTGCAGGCCGAAGAACTTCCCCACGGTGATCAGGGTGTTCTTCTCGGGGCCGTCCGAGGTGAAGAACATGTACCAGACGAACAGCAGGTTCACCCCGAGCACCCCGAACAGGACGAGTCGGGCGGCGGTCGCCGGGTGCACAGCGGATCTTGTCGGTGCTTGACTGGTGGCCGTCATCGCAGTCTCCTGTTCCTGGTGTCTCCTGTACTACACGCCGGAGCGGGCAACCGGTTCACTCTGACGTTCAGCCGACGCTGAGGCCCTTGACGCCCGACATCGGCCGAACGGCTGATATAGAGAGTTCGAGCCGAGTCCCATATTTCTTTCTTAATTGCGGCTCAAGACCGGCTCAATTCTTTTCCGGCAATTAGCTTTCTGACCTGCCAACTCCTAGCCTCCATCGAGTCAGCTCAGAAAAATTCTGGGATTTTCGAACCAGAGGTAGCAGTTATGCGTAGGTCCGCCACCCGCCGCGCCGCACCCGATCCGTCCGTCCGCCGCCGCCGTCTGATCGGCGCGGCCGGCGCGCTCGTCGTCTTCGGCGCCATCGCCGGGGTCTCGCAGCTCTCCTTCGCCGACGACGAAGCCGCACAGGTCAAGAACATCCAGATCAACGGCCTGGACGTGCTGACCAACACGTGCGACACGAGCCGGCTCGAGGGCCACGACGGCTTCCAGAAGGGTGACCGCTGCGTCTCCACCGAGTTCGGTGAGGTGCCGGTGGCGGCCAACTCCGCGACCCTGCTGATCACGTCGGCGCCGAAGACGGTGAAGGTCGGCGAGCCGTTCACCCTCAAGGTGAGCACCCGCAACCTGATCCGCGACCGGTTCCTGGGCGCCGCCGCGGGCGGTTACTACATCGAGAGCTCGGTCCTGAAGGACGGCATCGTCCGCGGCCACTTCCACACCGCCTGCCGCGTCCTCGACCGTGAGGACCAGGCCCCCGACGGCGCACCGGCGCCCGCCTTCTTCGTGGCGACCGAGGACCGCAAGGGCGGCAAGACCCCCGACGTGGTCGACATCAACGTCCCCGGCCTGCCCGCGGCCGGCAGCTTCCAGTGCTCCTCCTGGGCCGGCGACGGTTCGCACCGCATCCCGATGATGGAGAACGCCAAGCAGACCCCCGCGTTCGACTCGATCCGCGTCAAGGTCGAGAACGCCGACGACAACGGCGGCGACCAGGGCGGCGACAACGGTGGTGACCAGGGTGGCGACAACGGTGGCGACCAGGGTGGCGACAACGGGAACGGCGGCGGCGACCAGGGTGGTGACGGCAACCAGGGCGGCGGCGAGGTTCCGCCGGTCACGCCGGGTCAGCCCGAGACCGACTCCGGCACCGTGACCGAGCCCCCGACGAAGCCCGCGGACAAGCCGACCAAGCCGGCCAAGCCCGCGGACAAGCCGACCAAGGACACGGCCAAGCCGGCCGACAACAACGACGACGAGGAAGCCGTCCCGGCCGAGAACCTCACCGGCGGCTCGACCGCCGTGAAGCCCGCCACGGGTGACAAGAAGAAGGACGACAAGGCCAAGGCCGACGCGGCCGTGGCCGGTGGCGACGACGACCAGTCCGGCGACGACCAGTCGGCCGAGACCCCGGTGGCCGCGGCCGACACCAAGGACGACAGCAGGCTGGCGCTGACCGGCGCCAACACGCTGGTCATCGCCGGTGGCGGCGTGGCGCTGATCCTGGTCGGCTTCGTGATCTTCGGCTTCGCCCGCCGCCGGCGCCCGCAGCGCCACTACTACGGCTGATCGATCAGCGCCGCTACCAGAAGACCGCCGGGTCCCGCTCCAGGGGTCCGGCGGTTCTCTTGCGGGGTGTTCGTGAACCCGGGCGGGGCGAGCAGCGACCTGGCGCTGGCCGCGCCCCGGTTCCTCAGCCCCGCGCTGCTGGCCGCCGGCCTGGTCACAGCGCTCCGCGAGATCCTGAAGCGCCGTGACCGGGCCGGCGACGTGTACTGCCCGTTCGCGGCCGGCGACCCGGTCCGGAACCTCGAGACCATCGCCGCAAGCAACGGCCAAGCGCCCGCCGGTCGCGACCCCGCTCCCGCAGTCCGTCCACAACGGCAGCCGCTGATCCCGGTCTCCACACAGCACCGGCCGGCGCCCCGCCCGTGGGGCGCCGGCCCTTTTGCTCTGAGCGCGTATAGGCACCACCCGGCTCCCCGCGAATGCGCCCGTCAGGCCGCCCGCGCCCGCGACACGCCGCGACGACACGCCAGCTCTGAGCGCGTATAGGCAACACCTGGCGTTCCTTCGATCTGGGCACAACAACCGCGGACGCCCAGCTCAGCGGGGGTGGTGCCCATACGCGCTCAGAGCAAAGGGCGTGAGCGTGTGTGCCTTGGGTTGGCGTTACAGTGATCGACATGTCCGCTGCGCTGGAAGCCGTCGAGAAAGCGGGGCTGGCGCACGAGGTGGTGCGGCACGGGCCGGCCGGGAGTGTGGCCGAGGCGGCGCTCAAGCAGGACGTCGAGGTCCACGACGTGGTCAAGACGCTGGTGGTGCGCCGTGCCGACGACGACTTCCTGTTCGTGCTGGTCCCTGGCGGCCGGTCGATCTCGTGGCCCAAGTTGCGCGCCCTGCTCGGCGTGAAGCGGCTGTCGCTGCCGGACGCCGAGACGGCCAAGGCCGCGACCGGCTACGAGCGCGGCACGATCACCCCGTTCGGCGCGACGACGGCCTGGCCGGTGATCGCCGACGAGACGGTTCGCGGGCGGACCATCAATCTCGGCGCCGGCGAGCGGGGTGTCGGCCTCCGGGTGGCGGCCGACGACGCCGTGACACTCCTCGGCGGTGATTTCGCCGACATCTCGGAGCCCGAAGCAGAAATCGCAGAGCCCGAAAAAGATCAGTGACGGGAGCGCTCCCGCAGATGGCTCAACAACGGCCATCTGGGAAACGGGGGTCACTCCTCGGTGGATCGCCGCTGCTCAGGGCCCCGGTCAGCGGTAACGTCCCGGGCACGCGATCGTCGTCGGGACTGTGATGTCGTCCTCTGTCCTGATGCGTTGACGTGCAAGTTGCACACTCATAGTGTCGTTCGGGTGACGTCGGGTTTATGCAACGGATCCGGGCCGGGCGGCCGTGAGGAGTCTCGGTGAGTGTTGCGATCGGCATCAATGGCTTCGGACGTATCGGGCGCTGTCTCACCCGCATCGTCACCGCGCATCCCGACCCCGGGGTGACCATCGCGGCGATCAACGATGTGGCCGCAGCGGATCGTCTCGCCTACGGGCTGCGACGCGACAGCGTGCGCGGGACGTTCCCGGGCACGGTGACCGCGCGAGCCGGCAATCTGGTGGTGAACGATCAGTCGATCCGGGTGTTCAACCAGGCGCAGCCGGAACGCATCCGGTGGGCGGAGGCCGGGGTCGACGTGGTGATCGAGGCGACCGGCCGGTTCCGTTCCGGCGACGTGGCGCGCCGGCACATCACCCACGGCGGCGCCCGCAAGGTGGTGATCAGCGCGTCCGCCGACAACCCCGACGCCTTCCTGGTGGTCGGGGCCAACCAGCGGGCGTACGACCCGGACCAGCACGATGTGGTCTCACCGGCCTCGTGCGGGGTGAACGCGCTGACCATCATGGCCAAGGTGCTGCTCGACCGGTTCGGGCTGCACTCGGTCAGCACCTCGGTGATGCTCGCCCTGCAGGGCTGGCAGAAGGTGCACGACGGGCTGGTCGGCACCTCCCGCAACGATCCGCGGCTGGGCCGGGCGTCCGGCGACAGCATCGTGCCGCACAACTATGTGGTCGGTGACCTGGTGCGCGAGATCCTGCCCGGGATCGGCGACATGATGTTCAGCTACTACTGCGTCCCGACCCCGGTGGGCTCGCTGGCCGAGCTGGCCGGGCGGACCGACGAGCCGGTCACGGTCGAGGAGGTCAACCGGGCGATGGCCGAGGCCGCGGCCGGTCCGCTGCGGGGAATCCTGGGGTACGACCCGGACCCGACCGTCTCGATCGACGTGAAGAACAATCCGGCGTCGTGCCTGCTCGACCCGTCCGGCACCCAGGTCACGCCCGAGGGCGGGGTCCGGGTGCGCGGCTGGTTCGACAACGAGTGGGGCTTCTCCCACCGGCTGCTCGACCTGGCCCGCCTGGTCGGCGACCGGCGGTCCGAGACAACCCTCACGTCCGGCGCCTCCCGCTGGAGCATCGCCTAGGGTCGGTCGGGTGATCACTGTCGAGGATGTGCGCGCGGCCGAGGAGCGGATCCAGGGCCGGGTGCGGCGGACGCCGGTGCTGCAGGCCGGGCCCAAGACCTTCTTCAAGCTGGAGTACGCGCAACACGCCGGCTCGTTCAAGACGCGTGGCATGTTCAACCAGATCCTCGCCGCGGGGCAGACGCCCGCCGCGGGCATCGTGGTCGCCTCCGGTGGCAACGCCGGGCTGGCCGCCGCGTACGCCGCCGGTGAGCTCGGCCTCCCGGCCAGCGTCTTCGTGCCGGAGACCGCGCCGCCGGTGAAGGTGGCGAAGCTCGGCAAGCTGGGCGCCCGGGTGACCCAGATCGGCGCCGAGTACGCCGAGGCGTACGCCGCCGCAGTGGTGCACGCGGAGCAGACCGGCGCCCGGTTCTGCCACGCCTACGACGACCCGGCCATGGTGGCCGGCAACGGCACGCTCGGCCTGGAACTGCTGGACGAGCTGGAGTTCGACACCGTGCTGGTGGCGGTCGGTGGTGGCGGGCTGGCCGCCGGGGTCGCCGCGGCGCTGGCCGGCTCGGGCGCCCGGGTGGTGGCCGTCGAACCGGAGAACTGCCCGACGCTGCGGCGGGCGCTCGACGCAGGCGAGCCGGTCGACGTGCCGGTGTCCGGGGTGGCGGTCGACTCGCTGGGCGCGCGGCGGATCGGGCTCACCCCGTACCAAATCGCGATCTTGACCGGAATGACCTCGCTGCTGGTGGACGACCGGGCGATCGTGGAGGCCCGCCGGCGGCTGTGGGACGACTACCGGATCGTGGTGGAGAACGGCACGGCCGCGGCCTATGCGGCGCTGACCAGTGGGGTGTACAGCCCGGCCCGGGACGAGCGGGTGATGGTGCTGCTGTGCGGCGCCAACACCGACCCGGGTGATCTCGCGTAGCGGCTCAGGCGCGGCCCGGTTGCGCCGAACATTGAGAGCGTGGGAATCGAGGGAGTGACCGGCCGGATCGCCGACATCCAGAGCCGCATCATCGCCATGCAGACCCAGCAGGCGGCGACGGCCACGAAATCCACCTCCGCCACCAAGGCCACATCCGGCTCGGAGTTCGCGTCCTACCTGAATGACGCGGTGGCGACCCAGGACACCGGCGCGGCCAAGAAGAGCTACAAGCTGAACGGCAAGGGCATCCCGGACGATCTGGTCAAGTACGGCAACGGCAAGATCCCGCCGAACGCGCTGGGCCAGGTCGGCAACACCGGTCACAAGATGTGGGCACCCGCCGCCGAGTCGCTGAACACGATGATCGCCGCCGCCAAGAAGGACGGCGTGACCATCGGCATCACCGACTCCTACCGCTCGTACTCCGAGCAGGTCGACGTGGCCAAGCGCAAGGGGCTCTACTCGCAGGGCGGACTGGCCGCCAAGCCGGGCACCAGCGAGCACGGCTGGGGAATGGCGGCCGACCTCGACCTGAACGCCAAGGCGCTGTCCTGGATGCGCAAGCACGGCAACGAGTACGGCTTCGACGAGAACACGCCCCGCGAGTCGTGGCATTGGGCCTACAAGCCCAACGGCTGAGGTGTTGCCTATAGGTGCGCAGAGCTGCTCTGCGCACCTATAGGCATCACCCGGTCGCGAGCAGCTCGCCGTGCAGGATCGAGAGCCATCCGTCGGGGTTCTCCGCCCACGCCGTCCAGGCCGCGGCGATCTCTTGAAGACTTGCCTCGGTGGCCGCGCCGGTCGAGACCGCCTTGCGGGCGATGTCGGAGTTGGTGATGCGCTCGGCCCACATCCCGCCCCACCACGCGCGGTCCTCCGGCGTGGCGAAGCACCACGTGCTGGACGTCGCTGTCACGTCGGTGAAGCCGGCGGCATGCGCCCAGCTGAGCAGCTTGCGCCCGGCGTCCGGTTCGCCGCCGTTGGTTGTCGCCACGCTCCGGTAGAGCGCCAGCCACTCGTCCAGGCCCGGTGACTCGGGGAACCAGGTGAACGCGGCGTAGTCGCTGTCGCGTACCGCCACCAGACCGCCCGGGCGCACCACCCGGCGCATCTCGCGCAGCGCGGCCACCGGGTCGGCGACGTGCTGCAGCACCTGGTGCGCGTGCACGACGTCGAAGCTGTCGTCCGGGAAGTCGAGCGCGTGCACGTCGCCGACCGTCAGGTCGACGGTCGTCAGGCCCTGCTTCTCGATCTCGGCGCGGGTGATCGCGAGGGCGTCGGCGGAGATCTCCAGGGCCGTCACCCGGCCGGGTGCGACGCGCCGGGCGAGGTCGGCGGTGATCGTTCCCGGGCCGGCGCCGATGTCGAGCAGCGAGACTCCGGAAGTCAGCCGGGGCAGGAGGTACGCCGCCGAATTCTCTGCGGTACGCCAGCGATGCGACCGCAGAACCGACTCGTGGTGGCCGTGCGTGTACGTCGTCATGCCACCGACGCTAGCCCCGTCGTCCTCGAATGTGGGACAAGAATCCCGCGATATGGTATCGCTTTCTTCCCGGGGCGAGGTCAGGCCGTACCTTTGGTGCCCATGAGGATCGGCATTGTGGGCGCGACGGGACAGGTCGGCGGCGTCATGCGCCGCATCCTGGCCGAGCGCCGGTTTCCCGTGGACCAGCTTCGTCTCTTCGCCTCCGCCCGGTCGGCGGGCCGCACCCTGCCCTGGGCCGACGGCGAGGTGACGGTGGAGGACGCGGCGGTCGCCGACTACCGCGGCCTCGACCTCGTGCTCTTCTCCGCGGGCAAGGGCAGCTCCAAGGAGTACGCGCCACGCGTGGCCGAGGCCGGCGCGGTGGTCGTGGACAACTCGTCGGCGTGGCGGATGGACCCCGACGTACCCCTGGTCGTGGCCGAGGTGAACCCCGAAGCCGCGCACCACCGCCCGAAGGGCATCATCGCCAACCCGAACTGCACGACCATGGCCGCGATGCCGGTCCTGCGCCCGCTGCACGACGAGGCCGGGCTGATCGCGATGGTGGCGACCACCTACCAGGCGGTGTCCGGGGCCGGGCTGGCCGGCGTGGCCGAGCTCGACGAGCAGGTGCGGAAGGTCGCCGACCGGGCCACCGAGCTCGCCCACGACGGCTCGGCGGTCGAGTTCCCCCCGCCGCGCAACTTCGCCCGGCCGATCGCGTTCAACGTGCTGCCGCTGGCCGGCTCGCTCGTCGACGACGGAAGCGACGAGACCGACGAGGAGCAGAAGCTGCGCAACGAGAGCCGGAAGATCCTCGGGATCCCGTCGCTGCTGGTGTCCGGCACGTGCGTCCGGGTGCCGGTCTTCACCGGGCACTCGCTCCAGGTGAACGCGCGCTTCGCCCGGCCGCTGGCGCCCGAGCGGGCCCGGTCGTTGCTCGCCGCCGCTCCCGGGGTCGAACTGTCCGACATTCCGACGCCGCTCCAGGCGGCCGGGAAGGACCCGACCTTTGTGGGACGGATCCGGGTGGACGAGACCGTGGAGAACGGGCTCGCCTTCTTCCTCTCCAACGACAACCTGCGCAAGGGCGCCGCGCTCAACGCCGTGCAGATCGCTGAGCTGCTGGTCTCCTGACCGCCGGCCTTCCAGGACCCGCTCGGACCACGTCCGGGCGGGTCTTGTCGTCTGATCGGGGGGTCTTTCGCTCATTCCAATGTGGAAATTCTGGACTTTTTACCCGAATCGGTAGCGCATGGTCGGTTTGAGGTGCACAGTGATTTCATGAACGACAGTGGGCTTGGCGGGGGCGAGTACTTCTGGTGCCTCCGACACAAGCGGGTCGAGGCCGGGGATGACGTGTGTCCCAACAAGTACCGGCTCGGTCCCTACACCTCCGCCGACGACGCCACGCGGGCACTCGACACGGTCGAGAAGCGCAACGCGGCGTGGGACGCCGAGGACGCTCGCTGGACAGGGGAGAAAGGCTAAACCGGCGCCGACTTCCTGTGTCCAAGCCGGATTCTCGCAGTCTCCATGCGGAGACGATCCCGCAGTCATTCGCTAGGAGGAACATCCCCATGGCCGCTGCCAAGAAGGCGACGACCCGAACGGCCGGCGCCGCGAGCACCGCCGCATCCCGCACCACCGCAGCCCGGTCCACCGCAGGCCGGTCTTCGGCTGCTCGTCCCGCCGCTTCGCGGTCCGCCGCTTCCGGGGGCGCCGCTTCTGGGGCTGCCGCTTCTGGGGCCGCGGCTTCTCGGCCGGGCGCTTCGAAGGCGGGGGCGGTTAAGAAGGCTGCTACGGCTGCTAAGTCGGCTGCCGCTGCGGCTGGCGCCACGGCTAAGAAGGCTGCTGCTAAGGCGACGGCGGCTAAGAAGGCTGGTGCTGCTGCTAAGCCGGTTGCCAAGCGGGCGTCGGGTGCTGAGCCTGCTGCCACGCGCACTTCGGCGGGTTCTTCCGCTCGGTCGGCCGCGTCGAAGACGGCCGCTACTCGCACCGCCGCTACTAAGACGGCTGCCTCCAAGGCGACTGCCTCTAAGTCGGCTGCGTCCAAGGCTGCTGCTCCTAAGACGGCTGCCTCCAAGGCTGCTGCTTCTAAGACCGCTGCTTCCAAGACGGCCGCGACCAAGACCCCCGCGCAGAAGGCCGCCGCGACGAAGACGGCTGTTGCGAAGGCGACCAAGACCGCGATCGCCAAGACCGCCGCGGCCAAGACCACGGCGGCCGAGACGACGGCGGGCCGGACCACGGCGGGCAAGGCGACGACCGCTCGGAAGGCGGCCGCGAAGCCGTCCGCGACCGGAACCGCGCGGAAGGCGGCGGCAAGCCGTCCCACGACGCCGCGTTCGGCCGCCGCCGGCGCGACTCGCAAGGCGACGACCCCGCGCAGCTCGGCCAAGCGGGTCAACGCCGCGTCGTCGGCCACCCCGGCGGCGGCGGTCCAGTCACCGGCCACGGACGAGCCCACCGTCAAGCGGGTAAGCGCGGCGTCGAGGGGTTCGAGGGCGACGACGGTCCGGGCCACGACGGCGAAGCCCGCCGCCAAGCGCACGTCCGCCGCCACCAGCACGGCCGCCAAGAAGACCACGACCGCCAAGACCACGACCGCCAAAGCCGCGACCGCCAAGGCCACGACCGCCAGTAAGACGGCGGCCAAGTCGTCCACCGCAAGCCCGGCCCCGGCGAAGAAGGCGGCAACGAAGTCAGCCACCTCCCGCCCGGCTGCGACGAAGTCGGCTGCATCGCGTCCGGCCGCGGCGAAGAAGACAGCAACGAAGTCGGCCGCGGCCCGTCCGGCCGCGGTGAAGAAGACCGCGGCCAAGGCCACCGCGGCGAAGAAGGCCGCGGCCAAGAAGGCGCCGGCGAACAAGGCGACGAGCACCCGCCCGGCGGCGGCCAAGTCGACCACGGCGCGTTCCACGGCAGCGGCTAAGTCGACCACTTCGCGTTCGACCGCGGCGGCTAAGTCGACCACGGCGCGCTCGACGACGGCGGCCAAGAAGACCGCGGCTAAGAAGGCCGTGGCCAAGAAGGCGCCGGCCAAGAAGGCGACCAGCACCGCGCCAGCTACCGCCAAGAAGACGGCGACCAAGGCGACGGCCGCGAAGAAGACGGCCGCCAAGTCGACCACCGCCCGGCCGGCGGCCGCGAAGAAGACCGCGACCAAGGCCACCGCCGCCAAGAAGGCCCCGGCCAACAAGGCGCCGACCAGCAAGGCGACCGCGGCGAAGACAGCGACCGCCTCCAAGAAGGCCACCGCCGGCACCGCCCGCAAGGCCACCGCCACCAAGTCGGCCGCGGCCAAGAAGGCCTCGTCCGGCAACGCCGCCCGCAGCTCGACCGCCGCCAAGTCCGGTAACGCCCGGACCGCCAACACGGTCAAGACCTCGGCGACCAACGCGTCCCGGGTCAAGGCGCCGAAGTCGGCCGCCGCTTCGCGGACGGCCTCGGCCGGCAACGCGCGCATGGGCCGCACCCGCGTCCCCGCCCGCACGGCCTGACACTCAGCACCTCTGGACAGGGCTGCGCCTCTTTCGGCGTGGCCCTGTCCTTTTTGCGTACTTTGCGCGTGCCCGCCGCCACCCCCACCCCGGCACTGGGTGGGCGAAGAACGTAGCGCGGGCGGAGGGGCGGGAGGCGGTTGTCCACAGGCGGAACGTTGTGCGGTGTTGTGAGGCTGGTCGCGGCGGGCGCGTCGGCACTCGGCCTGGTAGGAAGGACCCGTGCCGACGAAACGGGTGGTTGCGCCGCAGATCGACTTCTCTGTGCTGCGGCGGGAGTTGAAGCTGCCCGAGGCGTTCCCTGAGGCGGCTCTTCACGAGGCCGAGAGCGCCGCGCGCCAGGAGCCCGAGGGTGTCGATCTGACCGCGGTGCCGTTCGTGACGATCGACCCGGCCACCTCGCGCGACCTCGATCAGGCGATGTGCCTGGAGCGCAACGGGCGCGGCTACCGGGTGCGTTACGCCATTGCTGACGTCGCGTCCTACGTGCGGCCGGGTGGTCCGCTCGAGGCCGAGTCCTGGGTGCGGGGGCAGACCGTCTATCTGCCGGACGGCAAGGTGCCGCTGCATCCGCCGGTGCTCAGTGAGAACTCGGTCAGCCTGCTGCCCGATGTGGTGCGCGCGGCCGTCGTGTGGGACATCGAGGTGGACGCCGACGGGGCGATCACGCGGGTGGGGCTGCGGCGGGCGAGGGTTCGGAGCCGGGCCAAGCTCGACTATGTGGGGGTCCAGGCCGAGGTCGACAAGGGTACGGCCGGTGAGTCGTACGCGTTGCTGCCGGAACTGGGCGGCCTGCTGGCGAAGAGGGCCGCCGCGCGGGGGGCGGTGAACCTGCCGCTCCCGGAGCAGGAGGTCGAGCCCGAGGGGGACGGGTGGCGGCTGGTGCTCCGGGCGCCGCTGGCGGTGGAGGAGCACAACGCGCAGATCTCGCTGCTCACCGGCATGGCGGCCGCCGATCTGATGCTCGGCGGCGGGGTCGGGTTGCTGCGGACCATGCCGGCGCCGCGGGCCGATGCGGTGGAGCGGTTGCGGGCGGCGGCGCGGTCGCTGGGGGTGGCCTGGCCGGACGGCGCGGATGTGGGCGCGGTGGTGGCGACCGTCGACCCGGGTGAGCCTCGTGGCGCGGCGTTCCTCGATCAGGCGGCCGAGTTGTTGCGCGGGGCGGCGTATACGGCGTTCGACGGGACGCCGCCCGAGCTGACCGATCACGGCGGGGTCGGTGCGCCGTACGCGCATGTGACGGCGCCGTTGCGGCGGCTGGCCGACCGGTACGCGACGGAGGCCTGCCTGGCCCTGCACGACGGGCGGGAGGTTCCGGGGTGGGTGCGGGAGGCGCTTCCCAAGTTGCCGAAGGTGATGGCGGACACCGACCGGGTGGCGTCGGCCGCGGGGCGCGGGGCGATCGCGCTGGCCGAGGCGGTGCTGTTGAGCGGGCGGGTCGGTGAGACGTTCGAGGCGGGTGTGCTCGATGTCGACGATCGGCCCAAGCGCGGGCCGGGCGGCACGGTGGCCATCGACGACCCGGCGGTGGTCGCGCGGTGCGCGGGAGAGCTGCCGCTGGGCGAGCGGGTCCGGGTCCGGCTGACGACCGCCGACCCGGCCAAGCGGGTGGTCGAGTTCACCCGGGACTGACGACCGGTCAGGATGGTTCGTGGGTGACCGCCCACAGGTGGCCGTCGGGGTCGGTGAAGTAGCCCAGGTAGCCGCCCCGATCGGAGCGTTCGCCCGCCTTGACCAGGGCCGCGCCGGCCTGCACGGCGGCGCGCAGGGCCTCGTCGACCGCGCCGGCCGAGTCGACGTTGATGGTGAGCAGCACGCCGCGGAAGTCGGTGGACGTGCGTGGGGTGATGCCGGCGTGCGTACTGATGTCGTCGGTCTTGACCAGCGACAACCGGCCACCTTCGGTCTGCAGGTAGCTGACGATGGCGGGCACCGAGTCGGGGGAGAGACGCCAGCCGAGCGTCTCGTAGAACTCGGTGGCCCGGGCGACGTCGGTGACGCCCAGGGTGGCCAGGCTGACTCGCGGCGGAACGGACATGGCCCGAATTGTGCCACTCGTGATCTTGCCGCGAGTCAGCGCGGAGGCTACTCGAAGGTGTGTTCGGCCGCCGGGAACTCGCCGCCGCGGACCTCGTCGGCGAAGGCCCTGGTGGCGTCGCCGAGGACGCCGGCGAGGTCGGCGTAACGCTTCACGAAGCGCGGGGCCTTGCCCGTACGCAGACCCGCCATGTCCTGCCAGACCAGAACCTGCGCGTCGGTGTCGGGGCCGGCGCCGATGCCGATCGTCGGAATCTCGAGTTCTTTGGTGACCGTCTTGGCGACCTCGCCCGGCACCATCTCGAGCACCACGGCGAACGCTCCGGCCTCGGCCACCGCGTGCGCGTCGGCCAGCACGTCGGCGCCGTCCCGCTCGCGGCCCTGGACGCGGTAGCCGCCGATCTGGTGCTCGCTCTGGGGCGTGAAGCCGATGTGGGCCATCACCGGGATGCCGGCCGTGGTGATCGCCTCGATCTGGCGGGCCATCCGGCGGCCGCCCTCGAGCTTGACCGCGTGACAGCCGCCCTCCTTCATGAAGCGGACGGCAGTGCGCAGCGCCTGGGTCGGGCCTTCCTCGTACGAGCCGAAGGGCAGGTCGCCGACGACCAGGGCGGTGCTGGTGGCGCGGACCACCGCGCGTACCAGCGGAAGGAGGTCTTCGACGGTCACCGGGACCGTCGTCTCGTAGCCGAAGACGTTGTTGGCGGCCGAGTCGCCGACCAGCAGGACCGGGATGCCGGCCTGGTCGAAGATCGAGGCGGTGTACTGGTCGTAGGACGTGAGCATCGGCCACCGGTCGCCGCGGGTCTTCGCGTTGATCAGGTCGCGGGTGCGGACGCGACGGGTGGGCGGGCCGCCGTACAGGGTGGGCACGTCAGACATCGGACTCTCCTTCCCTCGAGGCCGCGCTCGTGCGGTCCCCGGGTACCGGATTCGATCGTCGCACCGGACCCCGTCCTGCGGTCAGGGGTCAGTGCAATCTCTCACACACCCTCGCGAAACCGGTTCGTAATGGGCAGGCGGCGGTCGCGGCCGAACGCCTTGATCGAGATCTTGGTGCCGGGGGCGGACTGACGGCGCTTGTACTCGGCCAGGTCGACCATGCGCAGCGTGCGGTCGACGATCGCGGGGTCGTGGCCGGCCTCGATGAGCTGGTCGCGGCCCTGGTCACCGTCGATGTAGGCGAGCAGGATCGGGTCGAGCACCGAGTAGTCGGGCAGCGAGTCGGTGTCCACCTGTCCGGGCCGCAGCTCGGCGCTGGGCGCCTTGGTGATCGAGCTCTCCGGGATCGGCGGCTCCGCGCCGCGCCGGGCGGCGTCCGCGTTGCGCCACCGGGCCAGCTTCCAGACCATGGTCTTGGGCACGTCCTTGAGCGGGTTGAAGCCGCCGACCGAGTCGCCGTACAGCGTGGAGTAGCCGACCGCCAGCTCACTCTTGTTGCCGGTGGTGAGGACGAGGTGGCCCTCCTGGTTCGACAGCGCCATCAGGATGACCCCGCGGACCCGGGCCTGGAGGTTCTCCACGGCCAGGCCGGAGAGCGACATGTTGGCCAGGAACGCGTCGACCATCGGCTGGATCGGCTCGATGCGGTAGTCGAGGCCGGTGCGCTTGGCCAGGTCGGCGGCGTCGTCCTTGGAGTGGCCGGAGGAGTGCCCGCTCGGCATCGAGACGGCGGTCACCCGGTCGGCGCCGAGCGCGTCCACCGCGATCGCCGCGACCACGGCCGAGTCGATGCCGCCGGAGAGGCCGAACACGACCGAGCGGAAGCCGTTCTTCTCGACGTAGTCGTGCAGGCCCATGGTGAGCGCGGACCAGATCTCGGCCTCGTCGGTGACCCGTTCCGCGACGCCGCCGACCGCCGGGCCGTCGTTCAACGGGCGAGGTTCGATGGGTACGTCGACCCGGTGCACCGCCATGCCGTCGTCGGTGGCCGGCTGCTCACCCGGGTCATCCGCGCCGACCGGGAGCCCGAGGTCGTGGATCAGGAGCTCCTCGGTGAACTGCCCGGCGCGGGTCAGCAGCTCGCCGCCGGCCGTGACGATCATCGAGTCGCCGTCGAAGACCAGCTCGTCCTGGCCGCCGATCAGGTTCACGTAGGCCACGGTGGCGTTGGCCTCGGCGGCGCGGCGGCGGACCAGCGGCAGGCGGACGTCGTCCTTGTTCAGCTCGTACGGGGAGGCGTTGATGTTGACCACCAGGCCGACGCCGGCCCGCCGGGCCGCGGCGAACGGGCCCCCGGCCTGCCACAGGTCCTCACAGACGCTGAGCCCGACGTCCACGCCGCCGAAGCGCACCACGGTCAGCGTGTCGCCGGGCTCGAAGTAGCGGTCCTCGTCGAAGACGCCGTAGTTGGGCAGGTGGTGCTTGTAGTAGGTGGCGGTGACCACCCCGCCGATCAGCAGCGCGGCCGCGTCCCGGCGGCCCTTGCCGTCGTCGTCCACGAAGCCGACCAGCACGGCCAGGTCGCCGAGCCCGTCGGTGGCGAGGTCGGCCGCGAGCTGGACCAGGCCGCGCTGGGACGCGCTGACCACCGAGTCGCGGAACACCAGGTCTTCGATCGGGTAGCCGGTCAGCATCATCTCCGGGAAGGCGACCAGCTGGGCGCCGGCGTCCGCGGCGGCCCGGGACCACCGGCGTACTGACGCGGCGTTGCCGGGCAGGTCACCGACGGTGGAATTCACCTGGGCCAGGGCGATCCGGAGGGTAGGCATGCATTCATTCTTCCCCACCCAATGCCTCGGACCACCTGGTGGTCAGCGTAATCTCCATGAAACGGGGCCCGGCCAGACTGACGGCCGCTGCAAGACACAAAGGGGTGGACGTGGACCGACAGCAGGAGTTCGTGCTTCGTACGCTCGAGGAGCGCGACATCCGTTTTGTCCGGCTTTGGTTCACCGACGTGCTGGGCACCCTGAAAAGCGTGTCGGTGGCCCCCGCCGAGCTGGAGTCGGCCTTCGAGGAGGGCATGGGCATCGACGGCTCGGCCATCGAGGGCTTCGCCCGGGTGTACGAGTCGGACATGGTCGCCATGCCCGACCCGACCACGTTCCAGGTCTTCCCGTTCGAGGGCGGCGCCAACGGCGAGAGCGCCCGGATGTTCTGCGACATCCTGCTGCCCGACGGCAACGCGGCCTGGGCCGACCCGCGCCACGTGCTGCGCCGGGCGCTGGCCCGGGCGGCCGAGAAGGGCTTCACCTTCTACACCCACCCCGAGGTCGAGTTCTTCCTGGTCGAAGACGGTCCGGTCGACGGCAGCGTGCCGGTGCCGGTGGACACCGGGGGCTACTTCGACCACACCACCCACTCGGTGGCCCGCGACTTCCGCCGCCAGGCCGTGCTCGCGCTCGAACGGATCGGCATCTCGGTCGAGTTCAGCCACCACGAGGTCGCGCCCGGCCAGCAGGAGATCGACCTGCGGTACGCGGACGCGCTCACCACCGCCGACAACATCATGACCTTCCGGCACGTGGTCAAGGAGGTGGCGCTGTCGCAGGGCGTACGGGCCACCTTCATGCCGAAGCCGTACACCGACCAGCCCGGCAGCGGCATGCACACGCACGTGTCGCTGTTCGAAGGCGAGCGCAACGCGTTCCATGACGGCGACGACCCGCAGAAGCTGTCCAAGACGGCGCGGGCGTTCATCGCCGGCCTGCTGGTCCACGCGCGGGAATACACCGCGGTCACCAACCAGTGGGTCAACTCGTACAAGCGGCTGTTCCCGCTGCAACTGCCCGACCGGATCACCGAGTCGCCGGCCTTCGTCAGCTGGGGCCACCTCAACCGGTCGGCCCTGGTCCGCGTGCCGGCCTTCGGCAAGGCCAACTCGGCCCGGGTCGAGGTCCGCTCGCTCGACTCGGCGACCAACCCCTACCTGGCCTTCGCGGTGCTGCTGGGCGCCGGCCTCAAGGGCATCGAAGAGGGGTACGAGCTTCCGCCCGGCGCCGAGGACGACGTCTGGTCGCTGTCGCCGGCCGAGCGCAAGGCGATGGGCTACGACGCGCTGCCCGAGAACCTGTCCGAGGCGATCGACGTGATGGAGAAGTCGGAACTGGTCGCCGAGATCCTCGGCGAGCACGTCTTCGACTTCTTCCTGCGGAACAAACGGGCCGAATGGGAGCAGTTCCGCCGCGAGGTCACGCCGTACGAGCGGGCTCGGTACCTCGGCGCGCTGTAAGCCTGGTTCCAGATTCGTTCGCGAGGCGTCACCTCGCGAGGCGTCACCTCGCGAGGTGAATCTGAAACTTGGCTGTTTTCGGCCCTTGGTGGATCACCTGTTCGCGCAGGTCCGGTAGGTTGCCTGTCGAATCGGAAACGCGAGGGGGAAAGTCGTGCTGGAAGATCTGCTCAACGGCGCCGGGCGCAGTGTCGTCTTCGGACTCATCGGGGTCGGCCTCATGGCGGTCGGTTTCGTCATGGTCGACCTGCTCACGCCGGGCAAACTTCGAGACCTGATCTGGCGGGACAAGAACCCGAACGCCGCCCTGCTGCTCGCGGCCAACCAGCTCGGCATCGCGGTCATCGTGTTCACCGCGGTCTTCACCAGCTACGACAGCTTCGGCCAGGGTGTCGCGTCGACGCTGATCTTCGGCATCATCGGCATCGCGATCATGGGCTTCGGGTTCCTGGTCCTCGACTGGCTGACCCCGGGCAAGCTGGGCGACGTGATCTGCACGCCGGAGCGGCACCCGGGCGCCACGGTCAGCGCGGCCTCCCACTTCGGCGCGGCCCTGATCGTCGCCGCCTGCATCGCCTGAACGCTCCCAGCCAGTGGTAGCGCATCGCCTGAGCGCTCGAAGCCAGTGGTAGCCAGGAGCGGCATCCGCCCGGCGGATGCCGCTCCGGCCTACCACTTTCTTGTCGTACCTCGGCCGTAGGGTCCGGGCATGAACCGAACCGATCGGCTGTGCGGGATCGTCGAGGAGCTGCGCGCGGTCGCGCCGCGGCCGCGCAGCGCCCGCTGGCTGGCCGCGCGCTTCGAGGTCAGCGTCCGCACGATCGAGCGCGACATCAGCGCGCTGCAACAGACCGGCTCGGCGATCTACGCCGAGCCCGGCCGCACCGGTGGCTACTGCCTCGACAAGGCGGCCACGCTGCCGCCGGTCAACCTGACGCCGGCCGAGGCGGTGGCGATGGCCCTCGCGCTCCACCGGCTGCGGGGCACGCCGTTCGACGGCGACGCCGGCACGGCGCTGCGCAAGCTGGTCGCGGCCATGCAGACCGACGACGCGTCGGCCGCTCAGGCCCTGGCCGCCCGGGTCCACCTGATCGACGGCCTGGCCCCGGCCGCGCCGATGCCGCGGCTGATCACCGACGCGCTGTCGGCCGGCCGGGTGCTGCGCCTCTGCTACGGCGACCGGGACGGCGCCATGACCGAGCGCGAGGTCGAGCCGCTGGGCTACGTCGGCGGCGCCGACCACTGGTACCTGATGGGCTGGTGCCGCCTCCGCGACGGCGTCCGGGCCTTCCGCACCGACCGGATCCTCCGGGTGACCGCCACCGCCGAGGTCCCCGCCCCGCGTGTGCTGGGCGAGGACGACCTCGACATCCCGCGCCACCGCGTCGAACACCTGATCCTGGTCTAGTTGCGTATAGGTGCGCAGAGCTGCTCTGCGCACCTATACGCAACTACGCGACGGTGGTCAGCCGGCCGGCGGGGTGAAGAAGCCGAAGCGGTTGCCGTCCGGGTCGAGCACGTGGGCCCAGGTCAGCCCGCTCGGGGTGGTCGTCAGCGGCACGACGACCTTGCCGCCGGCCTCCTCGACCTGCCTCAGGGTGGCCGCGGTGTCGGCCACGACCAGCATGAAGACGGCGTAGCCGGGCTCACCGGTCAGGCCGTCGATGCCACCCGACGGCGGCTCGCCCGGCCCGGTCGTGACCATGCGGTACGACTTGCCGTCCGGCGAGGTCGAGTCGTCGTCCCCGAAGCTCCAGCCGAAGACGTCGCCGTAGAAGCGCTCGCTCGCCGCCCGGTCGTTCGTGCCGACCTGGAACCAGGCGTTGCCGTTGATACCCATTCGTTCCTCCTTGGAAGTTCCGCTCGGGATCACTGTCCGGCGGCGGAGCGACAACCCCCTGTCGGTGATTCCGGCCGGTTCGCGGGATAGCCTCAGGGCGTGGGCACCGCGCTTGTCATCGAGAACGATCCGTCCGATCCGCTCGCCCGGCTGGGTGAGTGGCTGACCGAGGCCGAGCTGCCGCTGACCGTCCTGCGGCCACATGCCGGTGACGCGCTGCCCGAGACGCTCGACGACTTCACCGCGCTGGTGGTGCTGGGCGGCGATCAAGACGCGTTCGCGGCCGCCGACGGCACCCCGGGCGCGCCGTGGTTCCCGGGGCTCGAGGGGCTGCTGCGGAAGGCGGTGCGTCATCGCGTACCCACGCTGGGGGTCTGTCTCGGTGGTCAGCTCCTCGCCGCGGCGCACGGTGGGCTGGTCGAGCGGTCGACGTCGGGGCCCGAGATCGGGCCGGGGCTGATCGGCAAGCGCGACGCCGCCGACACCGACCCGCTGTTCAAGTTCGTCCCGCTGCTGCCCGACGTGTTCCAGTGGCACCGCGACGAGATCACCGAGCTGCCGCTCCACGCGACCCTGCTGGCGGCGTCGACGCGCTGTCCGAACCAGGCGTTCCGGATCGGCGACCGGGCCTGGGGGCTCCAGTTCCACATCGAGTGCGACCTCGACATGATCGCACGGTGGGCCGGGGAAGACGCGGCCACGCTGGCCGAGATCGGGTACGACCCGGACGCCGTCGTGGCGGCCTGCGCCGACGCGCTCGCCGACGTGGAAGAGGTCTGGCAGCCGTTCGCCGCCCGGTTCGCCTCGCTGGCGCTGGGCACCCTGCCGGACGCCGACGTCCCCCCGAGCCCGGGCCCGGGCGGTCGCACGCTTCCTCTCCTGGGGCACTGATGTCTCTCCGGGGCCACTGATGACCAGGCCGAGCCGGTTGGCGCGATACGGCTTCGCGGACAACGGCGCCAAGGCGGGCGACCTGCTCGGACGGCACGGGCTCGGGCTGTGGGACGCGGAGAGCCAAGAACCGGTCGACCCGCGCGCGGGCGAACTGCTGCACACCATGTCCCGGGTGGCCGACCCCAACCTGGCGTTGCGTCAGCTGCACCGGATGGTCGAGACCTCGGTGCGCGACGCCGCCCGGGGCAACGGCGGCGGGGCCGCTCCGAAGAAGGACATCGAGCTGGCCGAGCAGGCGGCGGCGGTCGACATCATCGAGACGCTGCACGCCGACCAGGGGCTGCGGCGCCGGTTGCTGGCCGTGCTGGGCGCGTCCTCGGCGCTGGGCGATCACCTGGTGGCCAACCCGGGCGAGTGGCGGACGCTGGCCACCGGCAAGACCGGGCTGCCGCCCAGCGCGGAGGGTCACCTCGAATTTGATCAAGCGGTGGGGGACGGGCCGCCGACGGTGCCGCAGCTCCGGAAGGCGTACCGCATCGGGTTGCTGCGCATCGCCGCCGCCGACCTGACCGGCGGGCGGGGGCTGGAGCCGACCATGGGCGCGCTGTCCCGGCTGGCCGACGAGACGCTCGCGGCCGCGTACCGGATGGCCGTGGCCGGCGTGCCCACCGAGCCGGCGCTGGCCGTCGTCGCGTTGGGCAAGTGCGGCGGCAACGAGCTCAACTACGTGTCCGATGTGGACGTCATCTTCGTGGCCCGCGGCGACGAGGACCTGAGCGCCGGCACCGCGGTCGCGGCCAAGCTGATCGAGATCTGCGGCCAGGTGGCGTGGCCGGTGGACGCCGCGCTGCGCCCCGAGGGCAGCCGGGGGCCGCTGGTCCGCACGCTGGCCTCACACCAGGCCTACTACCACCGCTGGGCGCGCACGTGGGAGTTCCAGGCGCTGCTCAAGGCCCGCCCGGCGGCCGGCGACCTGGCCCTCGCGCAGGAGTGGATCGACGACCTGGCCCCGCTGGTGTGGCACGCGGCGGAGCGGCCGGAGGCGGTCGTCGACGTCCGCGACATGCGCCGCAAGATCATCGAGAACGTGCCCAAGGACAAGGTCGACCGCGAGATCAAGCGGGGCCCGGGCGGGCTGCGTGACATCGAGTTCGCCGTCCAACTGCTCCAGCTCGTGCACGGCCGGGTGGACGAGACGCTGCGCGGTCCGGGGACGCTGCCGGCGCTGCGGGCGCTGGTCAGCGGCGGGTACGTCGGGCGCGAGGACGGCGAGACGCTGCTGCGGGGCTACCGCTTCCTGCGCAGCGTCGAGCACCGGTTGCAACTGCAGAATCTCCGGCGTACGCACACCGTGCCGGACGACCCGGCCGGCGAACGCTGGCTGGCCGCCGCCCTCGGCTATGTCGCGCTGCCCGGGCGGGACGCGGTCGAGGCCTTCCGCTCCGACTGGGTCGGCCACGCCGCGCAGGTCCGCCGCCTGCACGTGAAGCTGCTCTACCGGCCGCTGCTCGAGGCGGTGGCCCGGGTGCCGGCCGAGGCGCTGCGGATGACGCCGGAGTCGGCCGGCAAGCGCCTCGAGGTGCTGGGCTTCGCCGACCCGACCGGCGCGCTGCGTCACCTCCAGGCTCTGACCGGCGGCGTCACCCGCACCGCGGCGATCCAGCGCACCCTGCTGCCGATGCTGCTCCAGGAGTTCGCCGACGCGCCCGAACCCGACCGCGGCCTGCTCAGCTACCGCCACGTCTCGGACAAGCTCGGCAGCACGCCGTGGTACCTGCGGCTGCTCCGCGACGGCGGCCCGGTGGCCATGCGGCTGGCCCGGGTGCTGAGCCTGTCCCGGTACGCGACCGACCTGCTCACCCGCGACCCCGAGGCGCTGCGGCTGCTGGCCGAGGACGCCGAGTTGCAGCCACGCTCCCGCGAGAAGCTGTTGGACGGCTTCACCGCCGCCGCCGACCGGCACACCGAAGACCCGGCCAAGGCCATCGCCGCCGTCCGGGCCTCCCGCCGCCGCGAGCTCTTCCGGGTGGCCTGCGCCGACATCCTGAGCCGGGCCGGCGAGCTCGCCCCGGCCGACCCGCTCGACGTGGACGCGGTCGGCATCGCCCTCTCCGACATCACCGACGCCACGCTGACCGCCGCGCTCAAGGTCGCCCGGCGCAGCCGTCCCGGCCCGCCCGGCCTGAAGGTCGCGGTGATCGGGATGGGCCGGCTCGGCGGCTACGAGATGAGCTACCCGTCCGACGCCGACGTGCTGTTCGTCCACGAGGCCCCCGAGGGGATGCCCGAGGGCGACGCCTCGGCCGCCGCGCGCGCGATCGCCGAGGAGATGCGCAGCCTGCTCAACGCGCCCGCCCCCGACCCGGCGCTCGGCATCGACGCCGACCTGCGCCCCGAGGGCCGCCAGGGTCCGCTGGTCCGCAGCCTCAACGCCTACCAGCAGTACTACGCGCGCTGGTCGAAGGTGTGGGAGTCGCAGGCGCTGCTGCGCGCCCGCTGGGTCTGCGGCGACCTCGACCTGGGGCGCCGCTTCGAAGACCTGGCCAACAGCATGCGCTACCCGCGGGGCGGGCTGAGCCGCGAGCAGGTGGTCGAGATCCGGCGGCTCAAGGCCCGGGTGGAGACCGAGCGGCTGCCGCGCGGCGCCGACCCGAACACGCACACCAAACTCGGCCGCGGCGGTCTGACCGATGTGGAGTGGGCGGTCCAGCTCCTTCAACTCCGCCATGCGTACGCGCTGCCGGAGCTCCGCCTCACCCGGACCTTGGAGGCACTGACCGCCGAGCGCGCCGCCGGCCTGATGACGGCGCAGGACGCGGCGGCGATGACGGCCGGGTGGACCCTGGCCGCCCGGGTCCGGAACGCGCTGACGCTGGTCCGGGGCCGGCCCACCGACCAGCTGCCCCGGCACGGCGTCGAGCTGGCCGGTGTCGTGCTGCTGCTGGGCGCCACCGACCCGGGCGAGTTCGTCGACTCGTACCTCCGGGTGTCCCGCCGCTCGCGCGCCGCCATGGAACGAGTGCTGGACAGCTGACCCCGACCGGCGAGCGCCGCCAGCCGCATCGAGGCGCGGAACCCCTAGCCGGCCTGGCGCGGGTCGGGGCCGTACTGGTTGGGGCCCGGGTTGCCGGGGAGCACGGTCAGCACCAGCACGATGAGGCCACCGATGGCCGGGATCAAGCCGAGCAGCTGGAACCAGCCGGTCATGCCGGCGTCGTGCAGGCGCCGGGTGGTGACCGCCAGGGTCGGCAGGAGGACGCCGGCCAGGTAGACGAAGATCAGCACCCCGGGCAGCACACCCGAGCCGTTCATCGCGGAGTCGAGGCCGAAGCCGACGCCCAGGGCGATGGCGTACAGGATGAAGTTGAACAGCTGGTACCACCAGTACTCGGCGCGGCGGGCGCGGCCGCTGAAGGTGGCGTACTTGCGGAAGCAGCCCAGCCAGTAGCCCAGCGGGCCGGCCTGCGGGGTGGATGTGACGGTCACTCTGTCCTCCAAGGACATTCGGAATCCGGGACGCTCATCCTAGGGATGTATCGAAACAGGTCAACCCGGTGTGGCCGGATCGGGACATTAGGGCCTGTCCTGCCGATCAGCCGAGTGCGAGGCGAGGTCCAGAGGGTGGCTGGCGTCGCCCGCGGCGCGCCCTCATCCTGGTGTTGGATGTGGGTGTGTCGCGGGTGCCGTCAGGCGCGCTCTGGACCACGCCGCAGCCCCGGTTGATCGGCAGGACAGGCCCTACAGTGATCTGATGAGGGACATTGCCGTGAACGGGCTGCCGGTGGCCACCTATGTCCCGGCGCCGGACGTGGACATCCGGCTGGGTCCGCGCCCCTACCTTCATCCGGTTCGCACCCTCGGCGGCGTGGTGGTCACCGACGTGCTCCGCGCCGACCACCCCTGGCATCTGGGCGCGTCGCTGGCCATGGCCGACGTCAACGGCTGGAACCTCTGGGGCGGCCGCACCTACGTCCGCGACGAGGGCTACGTCTGGCGCGACGACCACGGCCGCGTCACCCACGACGAGGACGACCGGCTGCGCTGGCGCGACGGCGCGGGGGAGGTGCTGCTCACCGAACGTCGCACGATGCGGGCCGCGGTGGTCGAGCTCGGGTGGGAGCTGACCATCGGGTACGCCCTGACGGCGCCGGCCGGCGCCGATGTGGTGCTGGGCAGCCCGGCGACGAACGGCCGTCCGGGCGGCGCGGGCTACGGCGGCTTCTTCTGGCGGGCCGGCGAGGGCGAGGCGACGGCCTTCACACCGTCCGGGGCCGAGCCCAACGGCAGCACCGACGACTGGGTGGCGCTGACCGTCGGCGGCGCGTACACCCTGGTCTTCTCGGGCCTGGCCGGCGACGACCGCTGGTTCGTCCGCACCTCGGAGTACGCGGGGGTCTGCGCCGCGCTCGCCTTCGAGCACCCGCTGACCATCCCGGCCGGCGCCACCCTGTCCCGCGAGATCCGCGTCCTCATCGCGGACGGCGTGCTGGACGGGGGTAGGCTGACGTAAACCTTACCCATGACTAGGGTGCGGGGTATGACTCAGTTGCGCCTCCTCGGGATGAGGGAACTCAGCGACCGGCTCGGCGTGAGCCGCCAGCGGGCCGACACGCTCAGCCGCCGCCGCGGTTTCCCGGCGCCCCTCGCCGCGCTGGAGCGGGGCCGGGTCTGGGACGAGCACGCCGTCGACGCCTGGATCGCCGATCACCGCCGGCCGGCGCTGGACGACGACGAGCCCTGATCCACGCGAACAGCGGCTGGTCAGGCGAAGGTCAGGTGCAACGCACCTTCCGAGGACGCCCAGGGCACGTCGAGCTCGGACGGCAGCCGACCGGTCGAGGCGGCCCGCCACAGCACCGCGTTGATGCCGGTGATCACCCGGACGCGGCCGGCGCCGGCACCGAGGTCGGTGATGAAGGCGTCGTCCAGCAGCGCCGGCAGCGGCCCGCCGGTCAGCGCCGCGGCCAGCGTGGTGAAGCCGAGCGTGCGGGCCAGCGGCGCCACCAGGGGAGTGCCGTCGCGGCGGTGGGCGATCAGGTTGTCGAGCAGGTCGATCCGTCCGGGCACCTCGACCGGGTCGGAGCCGGGCAGTCGCAGCCGGTCGGTCGGATATTCGAGCACCACCCGCCCGGCCGGGCCGTCGGCGATCACCTCGCCGGCGATGAAGTCCTCGCCGGCCAGCGTCACCGCGGCCAGCAGGGTGGCGCCGCCCCGGAATCCGACCCGGGCGAACACGGTGTCGTCGGTCGCGATCGGCCGGGTCCGGTAGCGTTCGGCGGTCAGCGACACCGGGTCGTCGCCGATCACCGCCAGGCTCTGCATCAGCGCGTGCGCGAGCGGATTGACCAGCGCCCCGTCGCCCAGCCCCTGCCGACCGGCCCAGGTCGCGCGGGCGTAGTAGGCGTCGTCCCGCTGCCAGGACGCGACCGTCGCGACGCGCGGATACGTGCCGGGGACGAGCCGGGCCAGCGCCGCCGACCCGAGCGCCTGGAACCCGACCTGACACGCCCGCCCGGTCGAGGCCAGCGCCGTGGCCAGCACCTCGTGCTCGGCCCGCGAGACCACCGGCGGCTTCTCCAGCAGCAGGTCGCAGCCGGCCCGGAGGGCGTCCAGGGCGATCGGCAGGTGGGTGTGCGGCGGCGTGCAGATCACCACGACATCGAGGGGCACGGAGCTGAGCAGCTCCCGATGGTCGGTGAAGACGGGTACGTCCCCAGCATCCTCGACCGGCGCCGGATCGGCCATCCCGGCCAGGGTGACGTCGAGCGACGCGATCCGCCGCCGGTGCCACTTCCCGTGTCCACCGGCCCCGATCAGCCCGACCCTCACCGGACGCCGGCCAGCACGGCGGCCGCCCCGTGTCTGGTCAGCGCCTCCAGCCACTCGCCGCAGAGCTCCCGGACGACCGCATCGCCGGCCAGCTCGGGCGGGAACACCGCGGACAGCCCGAACAGGGCGTCCCGCACCTCGGCCGGTGTCGAGGCGCCGGCCAGCGCCGCGCGGATCGCCGGCCCCAGCGGGTCGTCCAGCGGCAGCGCCGAGCCGTCGTCGGCGACGCCCTGGACGTAGCGCATCCAGGCCGCCACCACGAGCGCCGCCCAGCGTGGCGACGCGCCCGCGGCCCGCCGGTCGGCGATGGTGTGCAGCACCCGCTGCGGCAGCTTCTGCGACCCGTCCTTGGCGATCTGGACGGTCCGGTGCTCGATGGCCGGGTCGGCGAACCGCTCCAGCACCGAGTCGCCGTAGCCCACCACGGTCACCCCGGGCGGTGGGGTGAGGCTGCCGGCCACGTCGTCAGCGATGAACCGGCCCATCACCTCGCGCATCCCCGGCAACTCCAAGGCCGACAACACGGTCCTCCGCCCGGCCAGCGCGCCCAGGTAGGCGATGCCGGAGTGCACGCCGTTCAGCGTCCGCAGCTTGAGCCGCTCCCACGGTCCGGCGTCGCCGGTCAGCACCGCGCCGGCCGCCTCCCAGGCCGGCCGCCCGCCGGGGAAGTCGTCCTCGATCACCCACTGCTTGAAGGGCTCGGCCGCGACCGCCGCCCGGTCCTCCACGCCCAGCGCGGCGGCCGCCGCGGCCAGCGTCGCCGCCGTGCCGGCCGGGACGATCCGGTCGACCATGGTGCCCGGAAACGTCACGCCGGCGGCGATCCAGTCGGCCAGCGGCCCGGACGGGCACAGCTGCTGGAAGAGAGATCGGGTACGTCGTCCGTTGGACGGCAGGTTGTCGCAGCTGACCACGGCCAGCGGCCCGGCATCGGCCCGGCGCCGCGCGTCGAGCCCGCGCAGCAGCAGCCCCGGGATCCCGGCCGAAGCGCCCGGCAGCAGCTTCCCGGTCGCCGGGTCGGTGAAATACCCCTTCTCGGTCATGCACAGGGTGACCACCCGTACCCGCGGATCGGCGATCTTGGAGATCACCGCGTCGGCGTCGGCGGCCGCGTGCAACACCTCGGAGAAGGCCCCGATCACCCGGGTGGAGCGGCCGAGCGACGTGACGCTGAACAGCCGATCCTGAGCGCGCAGGGCCGCGACGACATCGGCCGAGTGGGGCGCCACCGCGGCGATGCCCCAGTCGCCGCCGGCCGCGGCCACCGCCTCCTCGGTGTAGACGGCCTGGTGCGCTCGATGGAACGCGCCGATGCCGACGTGGACGATCCCGGTCGAGGCCGGGCCGGGCAGCGTCAGGGGGCGGGACGCGGCCGGGACGCGCGACAGCGTTCCGAGTCCGATCAGCGCCATGCCGGACCGTCCGGGAAGGTGAACTCGGCGATCGACTCGGGCTTCATCGTGGCGCTGTAGCCGGGTTCGGCAGGGAGGACGTAGCGGCCGTCGCGCGTACGCACCGGATCGGTGAAGTGTTCGTGCAGGTGGTCGACGTACTCGACCATGCGCCCGTCGAGCTCGGTCGCCACGCGCAGGTAGTCGAACGCGAACAGGTGCTGGACCAGCTCGCACAGGCCGACGCCGCCGGCGTGCGGGCACACCGGGACGTTGAACTTGGCCGCCAGCAGCAGCTCGGCCAGCACCTCGGGCACCCCGCCGACCCGGCACGCGTCGACCTGCATGACGCCGATCGCCTCGGCCTGCAGCAGCTGCTTGAAGATCACCCGGTTGGCCGCCATCTCGCCGGTGGCAACCCGGACCGGCGCGACGGCCCGCTGGATCCGCGCGTGCCCGAGCACGTCGTCGGGGTGGGTGGGCTCCTCGATCCAGTACGGTCCGGCCTCGGCCAGCCGCGCCATGTTGGCGATCGCCTCGTCCACGTCCCAGACCTGGTTGGCGTCCATCATCAGCAGCGCGTCCGGGCCGATCGCGGCGCGGATCAGGCGGGCCCGCCGTACGTCGTCCTCGATGTCACCGCCGACCTTCATCTTCATCGCGCGCCAGCCGTCGTCGTACGCGGCCCGCGCCAGCGCTGTGACCTTGTCGTCCGGGTAGCCCAGCCAGCCCACGCTGGTGGTGTACGACGGCAGCCCGTCCCGTTCCAGCTCGGCCAGCCGCTCGGCCATCCCGACCTGGCCCTTGTCCAGGATCGCGGTCGCCTCCGCCGGGGTCAGCGCGTCGCGGATGTGCCGGAAGTCGATCTGCGCCACCAGCTCGGCGGTCGGCATCTCGGCCAGCAACCGCCACAACGGCCGGCCGGCCTCCTTGGCGCGCAGGTCCCACACCGCGTTGACCAGCGCCGCGGTGGCCAGGTGGATGACGCCCTTCTCCGGGCCGAGCCAGCGCAGCTGCGGGTCGGCGGTCAGCGATCGGCTGAAGTCCAGCCCGTCGAGCTCGGTCAGATCAAAACCGACGACGTGGTACGCGAGCGCGCGGATCGCCGCGCACACGACCTCGTTGCCCCGCCCGTTGGTGAAGGTGAAGCCGGCGCCGATGTGCGGGCCGTCGGTGCGCAGTTCGACGTACGCCGCCGAGTAGTCGCCCCGGTTGATCGCGTCCGAGCCGTCACCGGCCGCCGCGGTCGGGAAACGGACGTCGTGCACGGTGACGGACTCGATCCGGGTCATGCTTCAGCTCCCAGCCGGAAGATGCGTTTGGGCAGGTGGTAGGCGAGGTCGGCGATGGTCTCGGCGGCCTCGTCGAGCGGCAGCCGGCCCTGGGCGACCAGGGTGGCGAGGTAGGCGGCGTCGACCCGGCGCGCGACGTCGTGGCGTACCGGGATGGAGCAGAACGCCCGGGTGTCGTCGACGAACCCGGCGGTGTTGTAGAACCCGGCCGAGTCGGTGACCGTCTCGCGGAACCGCCGCAGCCCGTCCGGGGTGTCCAGGAACCACCACGGCGCGCCCAGGTAGAGCGCGGCGTAGCCACCGGCCAGCGGGGCCAGCTCACGGGTGAACGTGTCCTCGTCCAGCGTGTAGAGCACCACGCGCAGGCGCGGGTCGTTGCCGTACGCGTCGAGCAGCGGCGCCAGCCCGTGCACGTAGTCACTGGCCTGCGGGATGTCGCCGCCGGTGTCCCGGCCGTGGGTGCGGTGCAGCCACCGGTTGTGGTTGCGGACCGCGCCCGGGTGCAGCTGCATGACCAGCCCGTCGTCGATCGACATCCGGGCGAACTCGAGCAGCATGTGGGCCCGGAACAGTTCCGCGTCCCGGGCCGACGCGCGCCCGCTGAGCCCGCGCTGGAACAGTTCCGCCGCCTCGGCCTCGGGCAGCGAGACGGTCAGCGCGGTCGGGTGCCCGTGGTCGGAGCTGGTCGCGCCGGCCGCGACGAACGCCTCCCGCCGCAGCCGCAACGCGTCCAGGTAGCCGCCGAAGCGCGACGTGTCGGTCCCGGCCACCTCACCCAGCCGGGCGACGTTGCCGGCCCAGCCCTCGAACTCCATGTCGACCACGTTGTCCGGGCGGAACGTGGTGATCACCCGGCCACCCGGCCCGCCCCAGCCGTCGGCGGCGAGCTTGGCGTGGGTGGCCAGGTCGTCCAGCGGCGACTCGGTGGTGGCCAGGGTCTCGATGCCGAACTGCTGGAACAGTGCCCGCGGCCGGAACGCCGGCTCGGCCAGCCTGGCCGCGATCGCGTCGTAGATGTCGTCGGCGGTCTCCGCCCGCAGCGGCGTGTGCACGTCGAAGACGCCGGCGAACGTGCGCTCCATCCACAGCCGGGACGGCGTGCCGCGGAACAGGTGCCAGTTCTCGGCCAGCAGCCGCCAGATGACCCGGCCGTCGGTCTCCACCGGCTCGTCGCTGCCGTCCCGCGCCGGCACGCCCAGCCGCCCCGGCCGGATGCCCTGGCTGAGCAGCATCCTGGTCACGTAGTGGTCGGGCACCACGAGCAGCCGCGCCGGATCGGGGAACGGCCGGTCCTCGGCCAGCAGCGCCGGGTCGACGTGGCCGTGCGGGCAGATCAGCGGCAGCGCGGCGGCGACCGCGTGCAGCTCACGCGCGATGTCCCGCTCCCGGTCGCCACTCGCGAAGATCAGATCGTCGGCCACGCCCACTCCGTTCGTCCGGTCGCTCTTCCGCAGTGGTAGCCCAGGGCGGTATCCGAGGCCCGGATGGCGCTCTGGGCTACCACTGGTGGTCGTTGTCGAGGTCGAGCAGATCGGCCACGTGGACGGCGGCGCCGGTCTCCATCGAGCGGTTCGCCGCCAGCCCGGTGAGCAGGGCCAGCGCCCCGTCCCGCGCGGTCGCCGACCGGTTCAGCGGGTCGGTCGCCCCGCCGAGGAGGACCGCGAGCATCCGCTTGTCCGCCCCGCCGTGCCCGTCACGCTCGTCGTCGTCCCTTTGCTCTGAGCGCGTATAGGCAACACCCGTCTCGCCTGCGGCTTGCTCTGAGCGCGTATGGGCAACACCCGTCTCGCCTGCGGCTTGCTCTGAGCGCGTATGGGCAACACCCGTCTCGCCCGCGGCCTGCTCTGAGCGCGTATAGGCAACACCCGCCTCGCGGGCGGCGTCGCCGGGACGGGGAGTGCGGCCGGGCAACGGGACGACCTGCGGCGGCGCCCAGAACGGGTGCAGCGTGAGGGAGGCCCAGCCGCGTTCGGCCGCGGCCGCCTCGCCGTGCACCGCGGCGCCCTTCAGCGCGCTCGCCTCGCCCAGGCTGACGTGGTCGCTCTCCACGACCTCGAGCTCCAGCCGCCCCTTGCTGCCGTTGACCATCACGCGGTAGCCCTCCCACGGCGCGTAGGCCGTGAGGTGGTAGGTCATCGTGGCCCCGGTGTCGTACCGGACCAGCACCGCCATGTCGTCCTGGATGGTCACGCCGGGCGCGAAGACGTTGCGGTCGCGCAGGTAGCCGTCGGCCGACTCGGCCTCGAGGTAGAGCGCCCGCAACCGGTCGTTGTCCTCGAGCCGCATCGCGAACGGGTCGTCCCGGGCCGCCGGGCTGCCGTGCGCCCGCTCGTAGTCCCGCGCGTACCCGTGCCGTTCGCCGGCCGGCGAGCCGTAGAAGAACAGCCGGCCGGACGCGAAGACCGACTCCGGCCGCGCGCCCAGCCACCAGTTGACCAGGTCGAAGTGGTGGCCGGACTTGTGCACGAGCAGCCCGCCCGAGTTGGCCCGTTCGCGGTGCCAGCGCCGGAAGTAGTCGGCGCCGTGGCGTACGTCGAGCAGCCACTCGAAGTGCACCGACCCGATCTCCCCGACCGCGCCGGACGCGAGCAGCGTGCGGACCTTCTCGTGCACCGGGTTGAAGCGGTAGTTGAAGGTGACCGCCACCTGCTTGCCGGTTCGCCGCTGGGCGTCGAGCACCGCGCGGGCGCCCGGGGCGTCGGTGGTCATCGGCTTCTCGGTCAGCACGTCGCACCCGGCCTCCAGGGCGGTCACGATGTGCCCGGCGTGTTCCCGATCCATGCTGGTGACGACCAGGGTGTCGGCCCGCTGCTCGGCCAGCATCTCGGCGAGATCGGCGTACCCGGGCACCTCGGGGTGGCCGTCGAGGCGCAGCCACCGCTGATGGGCGGCGACGCGCAGCGGGTTGCGGTCGCACAGGCCGACCAGCTCGCTCGTCGCGGCGTGGTCGTGGGTGAGGGCCCGGACGAACATCTCGGCCCGTGCGCCGGTGCCGACGAGCGCGTAGCGGCGCGGCATTGGGGGACCCCCATTCTGATGACAAACCTTTGCAGCGGACGCTAGGCCCATCGACACAAATGAGTCAACGGCGTGCTCCACTTCGTACGTGAAGATGGGTTTTTGCGGGGAATAGTCGAAATGGTTTCGAAACATGTTGGCAGTCCGGATGGATTGACAGCACTGCAACCGCTTGCATTAATTGCGTCCCAGGCATCGATGAACACCGAAGGAGGTGGGGAGCGTGCCGGCCACGATCCGGGACGTCGCGCAGGCGTCCGGCGTACACATCTCCACCGTCTCGCGCACCTTCTCGGCGCCCCACCTGGTGAACGTGGAGACCCGCAGCCGGGTCCAGGCGTGCGCCGAACAGCTCGGCTATCGGCCCAACCGGGCCGCGCGGGCGCTGATCACCGGCCGGACGTTCAACATCGGCCTGATCGTCGCCGACATCGCCAACCCGTTCTTCCCGCCGCTGATCAAGGCGGCCGAGAGCCAGGCCCGCCGGCACGACCACCTCATCTTCGTGGCCGACACCAACGAGGACGCGGTGGTCGAGGAAGACCTGGTCCGGGCGCTGGCCAAGCAGGTGGACGGGGTGCTGCTGTGCAGCCCGCGGATGAGCAACAGCCTGATCGAGCAGCTCAGCCGCGAGGTGCCGCTGGTCGTGGTGAACCGCAGCATCGCCGGGCTGCCCGCGGTCGTGATGGACGTGGCCCAGGGCGCCCAGCTCGCCCTGGACCACCTGGCCGGCCTCGGGCACCGGCGGATCGCGCTGGTCACCGGCCCGCGCGGATCCTGGACCAGCCGCGAGATCCGGCGCGCGGCCCAGTCCGCCGAGCGGTCCGGCCGGTTCGAGCTCACCGTGATCGGGCCGAACCAGCCGACCGAGCACGGTGGCCGGGCGGTCGCCGAGCAGATCCAGCGCGGCGGGGTGACCGCCGTGCTCGCCTACAACGACCTGATGGCCATCGGCCTGATGGAGGGGCTGGACGCCCTCGGCCTGCGGGTGCCCGAGGACGTGAGCGTGGCCGGCATCGACGACATCACGCTCAGCCGGTTGACCCGCCCCAAGCTGACCACGGTGGCCACCCCCACCGCCGCCGCGGGCCGGGCGGCCGTCGACATGCTCCTCTCGCACAGCGACGACCGCCGCACCACCGCACATGTCTCCCTGCACACCGAACTGATCGTCCGGGACTCGACCGGACCCGTCTCCGCGTAACGCCCCCTTTTCCTGAGAAACAGAGAAGAGATCGCGATGCCGCGTGCCCGAAAACTCCTCGCCGCCGTCCTGATGTTTCCGCTCGTCCTCGGCGCCACCGCCTGTGGTGGCGGTGAAGAAAGCAAGGATGGCAAGGTCGTGCTGTCCTTCTACTGGTGGGGCGGCGAGACCCGCGCCGGCCTGACCGAGAAGGCCCTGAACCTCTACACGGCCGAGCACCCGGACGTCACGTTCAAGAAGACCTGGCAGGCCAACCAGGGCTACTTCGACAAGCTGGCCACGCTGACCGCGGGCGGCGACCCGCCGGACGTCTTCCAGATCGACGACAACTACCTCGCCGAGTACGCCGACCGGAAGGTCACCCTCGACCTGACGCCGTACCAGGCCGACAAGCGCCTGGACACCAGCCGGTTCCCCGAGCCGCTGTGGAAGTACGGCGTGGTCGACGGCAAGATGGCCGGCCTGTCCTTCGGCGAGAACACCCAGGGCCTGGTGTACGACAAGACGCTGCTCGAGAAGTTCAAGCTGCCCGAGCCGACGATGGGCATGTCCTGGGAGGACTACATCGCCTGGGCGTCGACGGTGACGAAGACCGCGAAGGTCCCGGGTACGCAGGACCCGAGCGCCGACTTCAAGGCGTTCTGGGTCTGGCTGCGGCAGCAGGGCAAGGACCTCTACCAGGGCAAGCAGCTCGGCTTCACCGAGGCCGACGTGACACAGTGGTTCACCCTCTGGCAGGGCGCCCGCGCGGCCGGCGCCACGCCCACCGCGGACGTCATCCACGAGGGCAACTCCACCGACATCACCAAGCAGCTGGTGGCGACCGGCAAGGCGGCCACCAGCTTCGTCTGGGTCAACCAGATGCCCGAGCTGAAGAAGAACGTCAAGGGCGAGCTGGGCGTCACGGCGTACCCGGGCAAGACCGGCGCGCAGTGGCCGCGCGCCTCGATGTTCTTCTCGGTCTTCCGCGGCAGCAAGCACAAGGACGTCGCCGTCGACGTCATCAACTTCCTGGCCAACGACCCGGAAGCCGGCCAGATCCTGGGCACCGAGCGCGGCCTGCCGTCCAACCTGGACATCCGCGAGCAGGTCGCGGCCGGCACCGACAACCCGGCGATGAAGCAGTCGATCACCGTGCAGGACGAGATCGGCAAGACCTACGGCGCCGCGCCGACGGTGCCGCCGGCCGGGCACAGCGTGGTCAAGAGCGAGCTGATCAAGGCGGCCGAGGAGGTGGTGTACGGACGGCAGACGCCGGACGCCGCGGCCAAGGCCTTCGTCGCCGCCGCGACCAGCGCGATCGGCAAGGGATGACCTCGTGGCCATCGCTCCGCCGGTAGGCGCGCCCCGCCAACGGGAGGCAGGGCCGGCCCGGGCCCGGCAGCGGCAGAACCTCGCCGGGTACGCGTTCCTCGGCCCGTGGCTGATCGGCCTGATGCTGATCACCGCGGTGCCGATGCTGCTCTCGCTCTACCTCAGCTTCACCGACTACGACGTGCTGTCACCGCTGTCCGAGGTGGAGTGGGTCGGCTTCGACAACTATCGGCGGATGTTCACCGAGGATCCGTCGTACTGGCACTCGGTCACCGTGACGGTCACCTACGCGCTGATCGCCGTGCCGCTCAAGCTGCTCGTCGCGCTCGGCGTGGCGCTGCTGGTGAACCGCGCGTTCCGTGGCGTCGGCCTCTTCCGCGGGCTGTTCTACCTGCCGTCGCTGCTCGGCGGCAGCGTGGCGCTGGCCATCGTCTGGGTCAGCATGTTCAACCGGGACGGCGCCTTCAACTCGCTGCTCGGCTTCTTCGGCGTCCAGGGCCAGGCGTGGGTGCACGACCCGGAGTACGCGCTGGAGACCCTGATGCTGCTGGCGGTCTGGCAGTTCGGGGCGCCGATGGTGATCTTCCTGGCCGGGCTCAAACAGGTGCCGGTCGAGCTGTACGAGGCGGCCGAGGTGGACGGCGCCGGCGCGGTACGCCGGTTCTGGCACATCACGGTGCCGATGCTCTCGCCGGTGATCTTCTTCAACCTGGTGCTGGAGACGATCAACGGCTTCCAGGGCTTCACGTCGGCGTTCGTGCTGAGCAACGGCGAGGGCGGCCCGGTCGACTCCACCCTGATGTACACGCTGAACCTCTACATCAACGGCTTCGTCAAGCTGGACATGGGCTACGCGTCCGCGATGGCCTGGATCTTCCTGATCGCCATCGGCCTGATCACGGCCGTGCTGTTCCGCACCGGCCGGTTCTGGGTGCACTACTCCGACGAGGGGAACGGCTGATGCGCCGCGTGCTGCGGGTCCTGCTGCTGGTCGCCATCCTGGCCGTGGTGCTCTACCCGCTGGTGTGGATGGTCGGCACCTCGGTCAAGTCGCCCGAGGAGATCGTCAGCAACATCGGGCTGATCCCTGACGAGTTCACGCCGGGCAACTTCGCCGAGGGCTGGAGCCACTTCGACCTGGGCTTCGGCCGGTTCTTCGCGAACAGCGTGCTGGTGGCCGGGCTGACCGTGCTCGGCAACGTGATCTCCTGCCTGCTGGCCGCGTACGCCCTGGGCCGATTGAGGTTCCGGCTGCGCGGGATGTGGTTCGCGGTCATGATCGGCACCCTGCTGCTGCCCGGCCACGTGCTGATCATCCCGCAGTACATCCTCTACAAGTCGCTCGGCTGGGTCGGCGGCGACTTCCCCTACCTGCCGCTGCTCGTGCCCCAGTTCCTGGCCACCGAGGCGTTCTTCGTCTTCCTGATGGTGCAGTTCATGCGCGGCATCCCGCGGGAGCTCGATGAGGCCGCCACGATCGACGGCGCCGGTCCGTACGCGATCTTCCGGTACGTGATCCTGCCGCTGAGCCGGCCGGCCCTGGTCACCACGGCGATCTTCTCGTTCATCTGGACCTGGAACGACTTCTTCCGTCAGCTGGTGTTCCTCTCCGACCTGAGCGACTACACCGTTCCGGTGGCGCTGACCCTGTTCATCGACTCGACGTCGGAAAGCGCCGTCGGGCCGATGTTCGCGATGTCGTTGCTGTCGCTCGTACCCGTGTTCCTGTTCTTCGTGGCCTTCCAGAGAATGCTCGTCGAGGGCATCAACACGAGCGGGCTCAAGGGATGAGATCTCATTGGCGGGACGCCTTTCGAACCGCGGGTGATCTCGCGATCGCCGGATTCCTGACGACTTTTCTCTGCTTCGGCGTGATCACCGCGGGGGCCGCTCTGCTGACCGCCAGCCGCGCGGTCGAGCACTACCTCAGCCATGACGCGTGGCCGTCGCCCCGGCAGCTGTGGGTCAGCTTCCGGCAGGCCCTGCTGCCCGGGTTCGCGGCGTCGGTCGTGGTCGCCGCCCTCGCCGCGGCGGTGGTGCTCGATCTGCTCGCGCTGCGGGCGGGCCGGGTGCCCGGCGGCGCGCCGATGCTGGTCGTAGTGGCGCTCGCCGGCCTGGCCGCCGCCGGGCTGGGCGGGCTGGTGCTGGTCTCGGCGGCCCGCCGGCGGCTTCTTCCGGCGGTACGCGACGCGCTGCGTACCGCCGTCTCCCACCCGGGCCGGGTGGCCGCCACCGCGGGCGTGCTCGCCGTGGCCGGGACCCTCGCCGTGCTCATCCACCCGGTCCTGGTCCCGGTCATGCTCGGCCATCTGCTCTTCGCCCTGCACGTGCTCGCCCGCCGTAACACCGGCCCGGTCGAAGCGACAGCGATCACCGGCTGAACATCCTGGGATCACCTGGGCCGGTAAGCGACAGGTAAGTGAACCGGGCTCGAATATCTGGGGCGGACGCTTCTCCCCACTTCCGTTGCCGGTGAGGACGGCCGGACGATGCGGGAGTGACCGAGTCCATCATTCTGGCCCTGGTCGTCGTTACCGCGCTGGGTTTCGACTTCACCAACGGGTTCCACGACACGGCGAACGCGATGGCCACGTCCATCGCCACGAAGGCGCTGCGGCCGAAGACGGCCGTGGCCTTGTCCGGCATCCTCAACCTCGTAGGCGCCTTCCTCTCCGTCGAGGTGGCGCTGACCGTGACGAACGCGGTCGTCAAGATCCAGGACAAGTCGGGCGCCCCGAAGGCCGAGCTGCTCGGCAACGGCGGATTCGACCTGCTCCTGATCGTGCTCGCCGGCCTGGTCGGCGGCATCGTCTGGAACCTGCTGACCTGGCTGCTCGGCCTGCCGTCGAGCTCGTCGCACGCGCTGTTCGGCGGCCTGATCGGCGCCACCATCGCCGGCCTCGGCTGGGCCGGCGTCAACTGGAACGGCGACGGCAGCAAGCTCGACGGCGTCGTCGGCAAGGTGCTGCTCCCGGCGGTGATGTCGCCGGTGATCGCCTGCATCGTCGCGGCCGTCGGCACCTGGCTGGTCTACAAGGCGGTGACCGGGGTCGCAACGAAATTTACGGAGAGTGGGTTCCGCTGGGGTCAGATCGGCAGCGCCTCGCTGGTCTCGCTGGCCCACGGCACCAACGACGCGCAGAAGACGATGGGCGTCATCACGCTGGCCCTGATCGCCTCGGGCGACTGGACCGACACCGGCGCCGTGCCGTTCTGGGTCAAGGCGGCGTGTGCGCTGGCCATCGCCGCGGGCACCTACCTCGGCGGCTGGCGGATCATCCGCACGCTGGGCAAGGGCCTGGTCGAGATCGCGCCGCCGCAGGGCATGGCCGCCGAGGCCTCCTCGGCCGCGGTCATCCTGGCCTCCAGCCACCTCGGTTTCGCGCTCTCCACCACGCACGTCGCGACCGGCTCGATCCTCGGCAGCGGCATCGGCAAGCCCGGCGCGCAGGTCCGCTGGAAGGTCGCCGGCCGGATGATCGCCGCCTGGCTGATCACGCTGCCCGCCGCGGCCGTCGTCGGTGGCGTCATGTGGTGGATCGGCCACCTGGTCGGCGGCCTGGCCGGCGCCGTGGTGGTCTTCATCGTGCTGCTGGGCCTGGCGACCTTCATGTTCCTGCGGTCCCGCCAGAAGCCGGTCGACCACAGCAACGTCAACGACGAGTGGGAAGACGAGCCCGCGGCCACCCGCGAGCGCGTCCCCGAAGGAGTCTGAGCATGCACAACCTCGGCTTCGCCCTCGAGGGCGCCTGGAAGGTGCTGGCCGCCGGCATCGTGCTCGGCGCCGGCCTCCCGCTGCTCTTCGCGCTCGGCATCCGCTCCCTGGCCTGGGGGGCGGGCGGTTCCGCGGAGGTCGACTCCGCCGCCCGCCCCAACCCGGCCGGCACCGTGATCGGCTGGGTCCTGTTCATCATCGTGCTGGCCCTGGTCGTGCTGGGCATCACCTTCATCGTGGCGTCCGGCTTCGGCAAGGCGCTCAGCTTCGAGCACATCTACCCGACCATCATCGACAAGTGACGCTTCGGCGTAGGAGATCACGGTGACCGAACCCCGTTCCAGCTTTGTCGTCCGGGCCGTGGACTGGCTCCGGCAGGGCTACCCGACCGGTGTGCCGCGGCAGGACTACGTGGTGCTGCTCGGCCTCCTCCAGCGGAAGCTGACCGAGGAGGAGGTCCGCTCGGTCGCCCAGGACCTGGCCGACAACGCGATCCTCAACGACGAGCCGGTGACCCACGAGGACATCGAGCAGATGATCCACGACTCGGTGCTCAAGCCGGCCAGCCCGGAGGATGTCGCCCGGGTCTCCGGTCGGCTCGCCGCCGGTGGCTGGCCGCTGGCCGACCCGCCGACCGACTAGAACTGGGCGACGGCGACGGCGATCTTGCCGCGCCACCCGGCCGGCCCGCGTCGGGGCTGGAATATACCGATCATCGGTATATGATGTTCGCCATGCATGGCGAACTCGAGGGACGTTACCGCCGCCTTCTGGCCGCGTATCCGAGCACGTACCGGCGGGAGTACGAGGAAGAGATGGTCGGCGTGCTGATGGCCGCCGCCGAGCCCGGCAGCCGTCGCCCGAGCCTGCGCGACCGGGCCGATCTGCTCGCCGGGGCGGTCAAGGTCCGCCTCCGGAATCGGCCCGGTCTGGGTGGCCTGCTGCGCGACAACGACTGGCGCCGGGCCCTGCGGGTGATCCAGATCGTCGGCACGCTGGCCCTGCTGGCCGTCCCGCTCCGCCGGCTCGGGCTGGCGTACACCTACCTGGGCTGGGACCGGGCGGCCTTCGAGCCGCTCTGGTTCCTGCACCTGGTCTGGCTGGTCGCCGCGGTCGTGGTGATCGCGGGCCGGCGCCGGGTGGCGGCCGGCGCCGCGCTGGCCGGGGCCGCGGTCGAGATCGCCGCGGTCGGTTCGCGGTACCCGGATTCACCCAGCCAGATGCTGCTGTCGGCCTGGCTGGTGGTGGCCGCGCTGCTGGTCGCCGCGGCCTCGGTCGCGCTGGTCTCGGGCGAGCCGGTGCTCCGGCCCCGCGGCCTCGGGTTCTTCGGCGGTGGCCTGGCCCTGCTCGCGGCGGCCGACATCGTCGACCACCGGACCGGGGACGGCTACTTCGTCGGCCAGTTGAGCTACGCGGTCACCATCGACGGCGACTTCCTCTTCCGGTGGGCGGTCCCGGTCTTTCTCGCCGCGGCCGGCCTGATGCTGATCGGCTGGTGGCGGCAGGGCGGCCCGGTCCGCCGCCGGACGGCGGTGCTGATCACGCCGGTCATCGCGATGGCGGCGCTGGTCACCTACGGCTTCGCCGGCTTCAGGTATTCGAGCATGCAGTTCGACTCGCCGATCTACCTGCGCGGTTTCCAATGGGCGATCCTGGCGCTCACCCCGCTGCTCGGCTTCGCCGTGAGCGTGGCGGCGCTGAACAGCTACGAGCGGGTCAGCCACCTGGTCCGCCTCGGCCGCGAGGCCGAACGCGCCCGGTGATCGGATAGTTGCCCGAAGGGCCATCGCGGCGGACGCCACCTTTGGTGCATGATGTCGCGTCGGCCGTGAGGGAGATGATCGTGCTGCAGCCCGGATTGCTACTCGGTGGGCGCTACCTGCTCGTGGCCAGGGTCGGCGCCGGTGGCATGGGCGAGGTCTGGCGGGCCACCGACGAGGTGCTCGGCCGGACCGTCGCGGTCAAGGTGATGCTGCCCGAGGTGGCCGGCCAAGCCGGCTTCGCCCGCCGGTTCGTGGCCGAGGCGCAGGCGATGGCCGGCGTCAGCCACCCCGGCGTGGCCAACATCCACGATTACGGCCAGGACCACGGCGTGACCTTCATGGTGATGGAGTTCATCGACGGCGAGTCGCTGGCCCAGGCGGTGGCCCGGGCCGGGCGGATGGCGCCGCCGGAGGTGATGCGGATGATCGCCGAGGCGGCCGAGGGGCTCCAGGCGGTGCACGACGCGGGCATCGTGCACCGCGACGTGAAGCCGGCCAACCTGCTGGTCCGGCGCAACGGCCAGGTGGTGCTCACCGACTTCGGCATCTCCCGGGCCGGCGACAGCACCGGGCTGACCCAGTCCGGCGCGGTGCTCGGCACGCCCACCTACCTGTCGCCCGAGCAGGTGCTGGGGCAGCCGGCCACGCCGCTCAGCGACCTGTACGCGCTGGGCGTCGCGGCGTACGAGATGCTCGCCGGCCGTCGCCCGTTCGTGGGCGAGAACGCGTACGCCGTCGCCCTGCAGCGGGTCCAGGCGCCGCCCCCGCCGCTGCCGGCCGACGTGCCGCCGAACGTGGCCGCCGTGGTCGGCCGCATGCTCGCCACCGACCCGGCGCAGCGCTGGCCGTCCGCCTCGACCCTGGCCGAGGTGGCGCGCGCGGCCGCCGGTGGCGCGCTGATGCCCGCGGCGCCGTTCCCGGGCCCGCACCCGCCGTGGCCGGCCGCGCCCCCCAAGCGGCGCCGCTCGCCGGTGATCGTCGCGGTCGCCGTGGCCGCGGTGGCCGTCCTGGCCGCCGGCTTCGCGGTCGTCAAACTCGCCGGCGACCGGGATGCCAGGGCCGAGGCCGGATCTTCGGGCGGAACCGTCAAGGACCGCGTCCCCGACCACTTCAAGCAGTGCGACCAGGGCTTCTGCCCGGTCGAGGAGATGTGCTGGGGCGGCCTGGTCGGGCTCAGCGGCCGGGCCGAGATGCCCCGGAAGGCGCCATGCGCCCAGGAGCACTACTGGGAGACGTTCGCCGCGATCGATCCGCCGCCCGGCTCGCTGGAGGGCAACCAGACCGACCTGATCACCACCGACGCGGCGGTGAAGAAGGCCTGCACCCGCGCCGTGATGGAAGCGCGGGCCAAGGACAAGGCCAAGGTGAAGGGCTGGACGATTGGCGCCTGGCCGATGCAGTTCTCCGGTACCACCGACACCCTGATCCACTGCCTCGCCAACTCCGGACAGGGCGAGGTCAAAGCGTCCGTGTTCGCGGTCTCCTAGGCTTCCGCGCATGGGTGTCTTCCTGGAGACCGAGCGGCTGCGGCTGCGCGAGTTCGAGTCCCGTGACGTGGCCGCGCTGGTCGAGCTGGACAGCGACCCGGTGGTGATGTTCCACCTCAACGGCGGCCGCGCCACCGGCGAGGAGGAGATCCGGGACGACGTCCTGCCGTACATGCTGTCCTGGTACTCGCGGCCGGGCGGCTTCGGCTACTGGGCGGTCGAGGAGAAGGACAGCGGCCGGTTCGTCGGCTGGTTCCACCTGCGGCCGGGCAACCGGCGTACCTCGTCGCCGGGCGCCGAGATCGGCTTCCGGTTCCGCCGCGACGTCTGGGGCCGGGGGTACGCGACCGAGGGCACCCGCGCGCTGATCGACAAGGCCTTCACCGACCTGGGCGTCGAGCGGGTCTTCGCCGAGACGATGGCCGTGCACACCGCCTCCCGCCGGGTGATGGAGAAGGCCGGCCTGCGCTACCTCCGCACCTTCCACGCCGACTGGCCGGACAAGATCCCGGGCGACGAGCAGGGCGATGTCGAGTACGCGCTGACCCGTGATCAGTGGCACCATTCCTGAGCATTTCCCGACACCATTCCCGGCCGTTCGGGTAATGGCGGCCCAACAGATCTTCCGGGCGCATGTAAAATGTCATACGAAACGTGAGAACCAGTCACGTTCAACATGACATTTGCGACTGTGTACGCCCCCCGACCGGCTGCGACCCTCATTTGCGACGCCGTCGTGAACGGGGGAGACCTTGTATCAATTCGCTTCCGTGGTCCGGTGGGGACGCAACACCGGCCAACGGGTACCGGCGCTGACCGAGTGCCCCTCGATCCCCTTACCCGTCCCGGTCGTGCCGGTTCGCGCCGCCACGGCCGGGCTCGGCGAAGCCGCCCTGCTGCTGCTGCTCGACAGCCTGGCGATCGCCGTGATCACCTACCTGACCGGCGCCGTGTCGCCCGCCGCGCTGCTCCTGGCGCTCGGGGTGGCCGGGCTCTACCGCTCCCGGATGAGCCACTCCGTCCTCGACGACCTGCCACGCATCGTGATCGCCACCGCCGTGGTGGTGGCCGGGGGCGCGCTGCTGGCCGCACCGGCCGGCCCGGCGCCCCGCGAGCTCGTCGCCGTCCCGCCGACCTGGGCCACGGTGCTGCTCGGGGCGGTGCTGGTCGCCCGTACCCTCGGGTATCGCCTGATCCGATGGCACCGCCGCCACCGGCCCGGCCGCGCCGCGATCGTGGTCGGCAGCGGCGACTTCGCCATCCGGGTGGCCGACGCGCTGCGTGACGACCGCACGTACGGCATCGCCCCGGTCGGCTTCGTCGGCCCGCCCGCCCTGACCCAGCCCACCCTCCCGGTGCTCGCCCCGACCGCCGACCTGGAACGCGCGGTCGCCCGGTACAAGCCGTTGCACCTGATCGTCGCGTTCCCCGCCATCCCGGACGCCGACCTGGTGCAGACGCTGCGCCGGTGCCGCCGCTACGGCGTGACCGTGCACGTGGTGCCGCGGCTGTTCGAGCTGGCCGTCGGGTGTGGACGGACCGAGTTCGTGCGGGGCATCCCGCTCGCCCGGTTGCGCCCCGAGCCGGCGCAGCTGCGGCGCTGGGCGGTCAAGCGGCTCATCGACATCGTCGGCTCGCTGGTCGGCCTGGTGCTGCTGGCACCGGTCTTCCTGCTCTGCGCGCTGCTGGTCAAGTGGGAGTCGCGCAAGAACGGCGTGCTCTTCCGGCAGGAACGGGTCGGCCGCGACGGCAAGCTCTTCACCATTCTCAAGTTCCGCTCGCTGACCCCCGCGGACGACCGGGAGTCGCAGGTCAAGTGGAACATCAACCACGACATGCGGCTCGGGAAGGTGGGCAAGCTGCTGCGGTTCAGCTCGCTCGACGAGCTGCCCCAGCTGGTGAATGTCCTGCGCGGCGAGATGTCGCTGGTCGGCCCGCGGCCGGAGCGCCAGTTCTTCGTGGACCAGTTCCAGCGCACCTACACCGGGTACGCCGACCGGCACCGCGTGCCGACCGGCATCACCGGCTGGGCGCAGATCCACGGGCTACGTGGCGACACCTCGATCGAGGAGCGGGTCCGGTTCGACAACCACTACATCGAACACTGGTCGCTGGCCCTCGACCTCAAGATCATTCTCCGTACGGTCGGCTCGATGCTCAGCATCCACCGGGTCTGACGCATGACAACACTCGACGATCTCCTCACCGTGCCCCCGCGCCGGCGCCCGGAAAACCTGCGCCGGCCGCGGCGCAACCCGCTGGCCGAGCTGGTGCTGAGCCCGCTGGCCGTGCTGTTCGCCGCGGGCACGGCCGTCAAGAACCGGCCGAGCATCCTGGTCGTCGCCAGCATCGTCGTGGTCTGCCTGCCCCCGGAGATCGGCAACCTCACCGGCGACGGCCGGATCACCGCGGCCGACCTGATCGCCGGCCTGCTGGTGGCGGTGCTCGGTTACCGACTAGTTGGTAACAACGGCGACCGGGCGCTGGCCGGACGGGGCTGGCTGCCGTTCGCCGGCGCGCTGGTCTCGTTCGCGCTGGCCACCGTGATCGCCTCGGACGTGCTCGCCTCCGCGGTCGGCTTCATCCGGTACGCCGAGATCTTCGTCCTGGTGCCGGTGGCGGTCGCGATGTCCCTGCGCGACCGCCTCGACGTCCGGCTCACCGCGGGCGCGATCATCGCGGTCACCGTGGTCGAGGGCGCGTACGGCGTCTACCAGTACCTGTCCGGCACCGGCGCCTCGTACGGCGGCGAGTTCGTCCGCGCGGTCGGCACGTTCGGCCCCGAGCAGGTCATGGCGCTGGCCGCCCTGCTCGGCTACGGCCTGGTCGTGACGCTGGCCCTCGCCCTGGCCATGCGGGGCCGGCCGCGGATCGGCCTGCTCGCGGTGTGCGGGTTCCTGGTGCTGGCGCTCGGTTTCACGCTGAGCCGGGGCGCCTGGATCGCCACCGCCGCCGCGCTGCTCGTGCTGCTGTTCGTCTGGCGCTGGCGCGCCGCGGCGTTCCTGTGTCTGATGGCGGTCCTCGGGGCCGCCATTCTCATGTGGTCGGCCGGCAGCGACGCCGACCCGTCCGGCAGCCGGCTCGACCAGCGGCTGACCAGCATCGTCTCGGTCGGCAGCTCGCCCGACCAGTCGGTCCGCGACCGGTACGCGCTGTGGGCCGCGGCCCGCGCGATCTGGGCCGACCACCCGGTGGTCGGGGTCGGCATGAAGGACTTCGTCGCCTACCGGGACAGCTATTCGAGCGTCGAGCTGTCGGCCGGCAGCGACGTCGGCGACCCCACCTCGGGCGTGACCCGGCAGGCGCTGATGTCGCCGCACAACCAATACCTGATGGTCCTCAGCGAGCAGGGCACGGTCGGCATCCTCGCCTTCGGCGGCCTGCTGGTGACCATGGCCGCCGGCGCGGTCCGCCGCCGGCGGGCGCACACGCTGCCCGGCGCCGAGGAGCGCTTCCTCGACCTCGCCGCGCCGGCCCTGATGGTCTGGACGCTCATCGACTGGATGTACGGCGACATCGGCGCCGGACCCAGCACCGTCCTGATGGCCACCCTGCTCGGCATCGTCGTCCGCCGCGCCGTGATCGTCCCCCGCCCCCGAACGGAAGAACCCCGAACGGTAGGACCCGCATGACCACGATCAAGCCGAGTCCCCTCCAGAAGACCCTCGTCCAGGCGACCATGATCACGCTGGTCGTGACGCTCTCCGGCTCGCTGCTCGGTTTCGTCCGCGACCTGTTCCTGGCCCGGTTCTTCGGCGCCGACGGCGGCACGGACGCCTTCCTGGTGGCCTGGACCGTGCCCGAGACCGCGTTCGCCGTGGTCGTCGAGGGCGGCATGTCGCTGCTGATGATCCCGCTGTTCAGCCGGGCCGTGGCCGAGGCCGACGGCGGCGACGCCGGTCTGTTCCTCCGGCGCGTGGTCGGCGCGACCATGCCACGCATCGTCGTGGTGCTGGTCGTGCTCGCCGGCGCCACCTTCCTCTGCGCGCCCTGGCTGGTGCACCTGATCGCGCCCGGGCTGGCCGACCCAGCCCTGGCCGTCACGTGCACCCGGCTGACCTCGATCACCGTGCTCACCTTCGGGCTGGCCGGCTATCTCAGCGCGGCGCTGCGGGCCAACCACGTGTTCGGCGCCCCGGCCGCGATCCACCTGGCGTACAACATCGGGATCTTGACCCTGATGGGCGCGCTGCACGGGTCGCTGGGTGTGGTCAGCGCCGCCGCCGGAGTCGCGCTGGGCAGCTTCTTCATGGTGCTGGTGCAGCTGCCGAGCTTCCTGCGGCACGTCGGCCTGCCGCGCCGGTGGCGCACCGGGGCGGCCACCGTGTCGCTCGCCGCGTTCCTGCCGATCACGATCTACACGCTGGTGCGGCAGGCGCAGGTGTTCATCGAGCGGTTCCTCGGCTCGTCGCTGGCCGAGGGGACCATCTCGCACCTCAACTACGCGCAGAAGGTCGCCCAGATCCCGATGCTGGTGGCCCTGCTGATCTGCACGGTCACGTTCCCCACGCTGGCCCGGAGGATGGCCGCCGGCGAGGCCGACGAGGCCCGCAAACGGCTCGAGGCCGATCTGCGTACGACCGCCGCGCTGATCCTGGTGGCCACCGCGTACCTGGTGGTGTTCGCCCCGGACATCGTGCACGTGCTGCTGGAGCACGGCGAGTTCGCCGCCGCCGACACCGCCGCCACCGCCGGGATCATGCGGGTGTACGCCCTCGGCCTGCTCGGCCACGTGCTGGTCACCGCGCTGTCCCGGCCGTTCTACGCCGGCGAGGAACGCAACTGGTACCCGGCCATGGCGATGGGCGCCGGGCTGGTGGTGACCGGCGTGGTGGCCGCGATCGGGGTGCGGTCGTCCGGCGCGTACGCCATCGCCGCCGCCAACGGCCTCGGCATCAGCACCGCCGCGGTCCTGCTGCTGCTCGGCCTGCGCGACCGCATGGTGGCCCTGGCGCTGCCCTCGCTCGGCCTGGCCGGGCTGCGCCTGGTGTTCGCCGCGGGCGGGGCGGGCGGGGCCGGCTGGCTGGTCAGCCGGTGGCTGGGCTCGTGGCCCGCGCTCGCGGTCGTCCTGATCGGCGGCGTGGTGGTGCTGATCGTGTTCGCCGGGCTGGCCCGGCTGGCCGGGGTCGACGAGGCCACCACGGTGGTCGCCAAGTTGAAGGGACGGTTCCGCTGATGTCCTCCTTCCCTCTGGTGCTGATGTACCACTCGGTCGAGTCCTACACCGAGGATCCCTACCAGGTCACCGTCTCGCCGCGCCGGTTCGAACGGCAGATGCGCTGGTTGCGCCGGCGCGGGCTGCGCGGGGTGTCGGTGCGGGAGCTGCTCGCCGATCCCCGGCCCGGGCTGGTCGGCCTGACCTTCGACGACGGGTACGCGGACTTCGTACACGAGGTCCTCCCGGTCCTGTCGTCCTTCGACTTCACCGCGACGGTGTACGTGGTGGCCGGCTCGCTCGGCGGCCACAACTCCTGGGACACCCCGGGTCCTCGGAAAAGCCTGATGACCGCGGCCGACATCGCCGCCGTGGCCGCGGCGGGCGTGGACATCGGCTCGCACGGCTTCGCCCACGTCCGCATGCCGGAGGCCGCCGACCTGGATGTCCAGACCGCGCACAGCCGGGAGATCCTGGCCGATCTCTCCGGGCAGGAGGTGACCGGGTTCTGCTACCCGTACGGCGCGGTCGGCGAGCGCGAGGTCGAAGCGGTCCGGGCCGCCGGGTACGACTACGCCTGCGCGGTCCAGCCGACACCGGTCATCGGGCGGCACGCGCTCCCGCGCACGTTCATCGGCGACCGGGACGCCACCCACCGCCTCTACGCCAAGCTGGCCCGCCACCGGCTCACCGTCGGCAGGGCCGCCTGATGCGCGTCCTGCACGTCATCACCGGGCTGAACGCCGGCGGGGCCGAGCATCAGCTGCGCGTGCTGCTGCGCCGGCTGCCGCACGACTGCGAGGTGGTCACGCTCTCCAACCCGGGGCCGGTGGCCGAGGCGATCCGGGCCGACGGCACGACCGTGCACGAGCTGACCATGAAGCACAACCACGACCTCACCGCGCTGCCCAAGCTGCGCCGGCTGATGCGGGACGGCCGGTACGACGTGGTGCACACCCACCTCTACCGGGCCTGCCTGTTCGGCCGGGTCGCCGCCCGGCTGGCCGGCGTGCCGACGATCGTGGCGACCGAACACTCGCTGGGCCACGGCGTGATCGAGGGCCGCCGCACCTCGGCCGGCGTACGCCTGCTCTACCGCCTCACCGAACGTCTCGGCCACACCACCGTCGCGGTGTCCGACGCGGTCGCCGGCCGGCTGCGGGCCTGGGGTGTCCGCGAGGACCGGATCGCCGTCGTGCCCAACGGGATCGACGCGAGCGAGTTCACCTTCGACGCGCGGCTGCGCTGGGCCGCCCGGACCCGGCTGGGCATCGCCCAGGACGCGGTGGTGATCGGTGGCGTCGGCCGGCTCGAGCCGACCAAGCACTTCGACCGGCTGATCCGGGCCGTCGCCGAGGTGCCCGGCGTGACGCTGCTGCTGGTCGGGCACGGTCCGGCCCGGGAAGCCCTGGAACAGGTGGCCGACCTGCACGGCGTGGCCGACCGGGTGGTCTTCGCCGGGGCGGTCGGGCACGCGCGGGAGATGTTGTGCGCGATGGACGTGTTCGCGTCACCGTCCGATTCGGAGACCTTCGGCCTGGCCGTCCTGGAGGCGCTGGCCTGCGGGCTGCCCGCGCTCTACGCCGTGTGCCCGCCGCTGGACGAGCTCACCTCGCCGGGCGGCCACGGTCCGCCGGACGCGCCCGGGGCTCGTCGGCTGTCGGCGTACCCGGAAGCCCTGCCCCGCACGCTGCGGGCCGAACTCGCCTGCCTCACCGAGCGGCGCGGCGGCCGGCTGCCCATCCCCGATGTGGTGGCCCGGTTCGACACCGGCCGGCTGGCCGCATCCATCGACCTTCTCTACCGGCGGCTCGCCGGGCACACCCTGCAACACGTTGAAGGAGCACACGGGTGAAATCACGGGAGTTCCTGCGACGGCTGGTCCGCCGCTTCGGATTGCTGCTCTTGCTCACCGCGATCGGCGGCGGGGCCGGTGCGGCCTACGCGGCGATCAAGACACCGACCTACACCGCCAAGGCGTACGTGGTCACGATCGGCGCCGGGGCCGAGCCGATCGTCGCGCTGAACTACGCCCAGGCGTACGGCCGGATCGCCACCACCGGCCCGGTCCTGGCCACCGCCGGGCAGACCCTCGGCGCCGACCGGACCGGCCTCAACCGGGTGACCGCGTCGACGTCGCCGGACGCCCCGGTCATCGAGATCACCGCGATCGGCCCGTCGCCGTCACGCACCGCGACCGTGGCCAACGCGGTGGCCAACTCGCTGATCTCCCTGGGCGACACCCGCAAGGGCGAGACCAGGGTGGGTCTGACCATGCTGGCCGCGGCCACGCCACCGGCCCGGCCGACCTCGCCCAAACCGCCGATGGAACTGGCCGTCGGGGCGGCGGCCGGACTGCTGATCGGCGGGCTGGCCGTGCTCGCCGGGGCCGGGCGCCGGTCGGAGGAGACGACGGCGCCGGCCACCGCTACCGCCGAGTCCGTCACCGTGGTCGCCGAGCCGGAACGGGTCTACGTCGAGGAGCCGGAGCCGGTGGCGATCACCAGCTTCTCCGGCATCTGGCGCTCCAAGCAGAAGGTGCTCACGGCGACGCCGGCATCCCCGCCCTCGCCCGACGAGGAGGCCGACTCGTCCGGCTCGTCGGACTCGTCGGACTCATCGGACTCGTCGGACTCGTCCGGCTCGGTCGCCGAGCCTTCCGGCCAGGCCGATGACCAGGAGCCGGTCCGGGTGGTCGGACGGGCCGTCGTGTTCCGGGTGGAGGAGAAATGACCGCATCGCTCACGCATCCGGCCGCCCTCACCGAATGGTCGGTGGAGACCCGCCGCGGCGACGCCGCCTTCGCCGGCCTCGCCGCCGACTGGGACGCCTTGCACGCGCGTTGCGCCGGGGCCTCGCCCTTCCAGGCGTACGCGTGGCTGCATTCCTGGTGGCGCTCCTACGGCCGGCCCGGTGGACTCCGGGTGTTCCTGATCCGGCACGCCGGCACGCTGGTCGCCGCGGCTGCCTTCGAGGTGCGCCACCAGGTGCTCCACCCGATCGGCGGGGCGCTGGCCGACTTCACCGACGTGCTGCTCGACGACGAGGTGGCCGCCCCCGCCGCGCAGGTGCTGGCCACCGCGCTGATCCGCGACCGCGGCTGGCACACCGCCGACTTCGGCGAGGCCCGCCCCGGCGCGGTCACCGCGTCGCTGCTCGCGCCGGCCTGGCCCGGCCGCGTCCACGAGACGCCCGGGTCGCTCTGTCTCGAACTGGCCGCCGGCCCGTTCGACGACCTGGTCCGGGACCTCCCGTCGCACTCCCGCAAGACCGTCCGCCGCCGCCTCAACCAGCTCAAGAAGGCCGCCCCCGCGGTGACCGAGGTCGAGGCCGATGCGGCCGGCCCGGCGATCGCCGCGCTGCTGCGGCTGCACGAGCGGCAGTGGGAGGGCCGCGGCGGCAACCCGGCCCACCGGACGCCGGCCTTCGCCGAGCACCTGACCCGGTCGGTCGGCGCGATGATCAAGTCCGGTCAGGCCTCGTTGCTCGAGTACCGGTTCGACGGCGAGCTGCTCGCCTCGTCGCTGTTGCTGATCGGCAACGACCTGGTCGGCGGCTACTTCTTCGGGGTCGACCCGGCGCTGCGCGGCAAGGTCGACGTGACCACGATGCTGCTCGCCGACGCGCTGCCGCTGGCCCACCGGCTCGGCCTGCCGACGATGAGCATGTTGCGCGGCGACGAGGCGCACAAGTCGACGTGGCGCCCGGTCGTCGTGCCCAACCGGCGGCTGCTGTTCGTGCGGCCGGGCAGCGTGGTCGGCACGCTCTACGCCCGGGGCGTCCTCGCGCTGCGCCGGCTGATCGCCGAGGCCAAGACCCGCACCCCTTGGGTCAAGCGCCTGCGCGACCGCCTCCGATGGCGCTCGCCGAAGCGCGTGTTGCCTATGCGCGCTCAGAGCGGCGCCGCCGAGCCGGTTGTGCCTGCCCAGCGTGAGCCCAGGGTGTTGCCTATACGCGCTCAGAGCAAAGGCGAGGGGGAGCGGTGACCGTCACCGTTCTGCATGTCGCCCAGCCACGGGAGGGTGGCGTGGCCGGCTATGTGCTCGCTGCCTGCCTCGACCAACTGGCCCGCGGCTGGAACGTCACGGTGGCCTGCCCGGACGGCGGGCTGCTGGCCGCCGAGCTGGCGAGCGCGGGAGTGCCGCGGCTGCGCTGGCCGGCCGTGCGCAGCCCGGGGGCCGAGGCGCTGGGCGAGACACTGCGACTGCGCGGGATCATCGAGCGGGTCCGGCCCGACGTGCTGCACCTGCACGCGGCCAAGGCGGGGCTGGCCGGGCGGCTCGGCCGCGCTCAGGGCCGGCCGGTGCTGTTCCAGCCGCACGGCTGGTCGTGGCTGGCCGTCGAGGGGCGGCTGCGCCAGGCCACGCTGGCCTGGGAACGCGCCGCCGCCCGATGGACCGACCTCTTCCTCTGTGTGGGTGACGCGGAAGCCGAGCAGGGCCGGAAACACGGCGTGCTGGGTGACGCGGGGGCCGAGCTGGGCCGGAGACACGGCGTGCTGGGTGACGCGGAGGCCGAGCAGGGCCGGAAACACGGCGTGCTGGCCGCGCGGGGGCGGACGCCGGCCCGGCGTGGGCGGTTCGCGGTGGTTCGCAACGGGGTTGATCTGACCCGGTTCCCGACGGCGAGCGAACACGATCGGGTCGAGGCCCGGCACACGCTCGGGCTGGATCCGGGCGCGCCGCTGGCGGTGTGCGTCGGCCGGGTCACCCGGCAGAAGGGCCAGGACGTGCTGCTCGCGGCCTGGCCGGAGATCCGGCGGCGCTGCCCGGCGGCGCGGCTGGCGCTGGTCGGTGACGGCGATCTGCTGCCGGCTCTGCGGGCGCGGCCGGAGCCGGGCGTCCGGTACGCGGGGGCGAGCACCGACGTCCGCCGATGGCTGGCCGCGGCCGACGTGGTCGTGCTGCCGTCGCGCTGGGAGGGGCTGTCGCTGACCGTGCTGGAGGCGTTCGCGAGCGGCCGCGGCGTGGTGGTGAGCGACATCCCGGGGCTGGCCGAGGTGACCGGGCCCGAGGTGGGCGCCCGGGTGCCCGCCGGCGACCCGGTCGCCCTGGCCGTGGCGGTGGCCGACCGGCTGGCCGGTGCCGACCTGACCCGGCGGGAGGGTGCGGCCGCCGCCCGGCACGCCGCCACCTTCGATCTGCGGCTGACCTGGGACCGGCTGGCCGCCGAGACGACCGCGGCGCTGCGCGGGAAGAAGGAGCTTGCGACATGGTGACGACGTACGCGTACGACCTGGCCGACCCGGCCTTCTGGCGGTTGCCGGAGGCGGAACGACTGGACGCCTTCCGCGGGTTGCGGGCTCTGGGTGTACCCCAGCGGTTCGGTGATTTTGTCGCTCTGGTGAAACACGCGCACGTGGTCGAGGCGAGCCGGAAGAGTGACGTCTTCATCAGCGGGACCGGTGTCACCACGCCGCGGCCGCCGCGCTGGGTGCGGACCGTGTTCGGCGACTCGATGGTCAACCTGGACGACCCGCGGCACGCGCGGCTGCGGGGCGTGGTGAGCAAGGCGTTCACGCCGCGGGTGGTCACCCGGATCGCCGGCGACGTCACCCGGCTCGCGGTGCGGATCGCCGAGGAGGTGCGGGAGGGGCGGCCCGAGGACTTCGTCGAGGCGGTCGCCGGGCGGCTTCCGTTCGAGGTCATCTGCGACATGATGGGCATTCCGGCGTCGTACCGGCCGGAGGTCCGCGCCCAGGTGGACCACAGCACCGAGCGCACCGGCGGGCGGTTCCGCGTACCCGGCAAGAACCTCCGCGCCCTCGCCCGCCTGCACCGCGTGGTCGGCGAGGTGGCCCGGCAGCGACGCCGGGAGCCGGCCGACGACCTGATCTCGGCGCTCGCCGGCGCCGGCCTGAACGCTCGTGAGCTGGGCTCGTTCTTCTCGTTGTTGCTGGTGGCGGGGGTGGAGACGACCCGGAACACGATCGCGCACGGGCTGCGGCTGCTCACCGACCACCCCGATCAGCGGGCGCTGCTGCTGGACGACTTCGCCGAGCACGGCGCCGGGTTCGTCGAGGAGGTGGTGCGGCACAGCTCGCCGATCATCCAGTTCCGCCGCACCGTGGCGCGGGACCACTCGCTCGACGGCCATCCGCTCAGGGCCGGCGAGGACGTGATGCTCTTCTACACATCAGCCAACCGGGACGAGGACGTGTTCGACGCCCCGGACGCCTTCGACATCACCCGCAGGCCGAACCCGCACGTGGGATTCGGCGGCGGCGGCCCGCACTTCTGCCTGGGCACCTCGTTGGCCCGGCAGGAGGTCACGGCGACCTTCCGCGAGCTGCTGGCCCGGATGCCCTCGATCCGGACCACCGGCGAGCCGGAGATGGCGCCGTCGAGCTTCGACAACCGGATCGCGCGCCTGCGATTCACGTTCTGAGGTGTTATTGATGCGCCGATACATCGCCCTGGCCACCGCTCTCCTGACCCTGGCCGCCTGCTCGCAGCAGGCCTACGAGGACACACCGGTGTCGCTTCCGCCGCCGCCGGCCGAGGCGCCGCCGCCGTCCGCCACGGCCGGGGGACCACCGCTGCCGGCCGGCCAGACCGAGGGCTGGGACCTGGTGTTCAGCGACGAGTTCGAGGGCGCCACGCTCGACCGGCAGCGCTGGGACGACCACTCGACCGCCGAGCCGGACATGGGCCGGGGCAACCCCGGCAACCAGCAGCTCGAGTGGAACCAGGCGGCCAACTGCCAGGTGCGGGAGAACGCGCTGGTGATGACGGCCCGGCGGCAGGCGGTCAACGCGGCCTCCGGCACCCGGTACGCGTGGACGTCGTGCCTGATCACCAGCACGCCCTCGTACAAGTTCCAGTACGGCTACATCGAGGAACGCTCGGTGCTGCCCTCGGCCAAGGGGTTCTGGCCGGCCTTCTGGACCTGGCAGGCGCGCGGGGTCGACAAGCACACCGAGACCGACGTGTACGAGTTCTACTCCGACAACCACGGCCGGCTCTACGGCACCCAGTTCTCCGGGGCGCGCGCCCGCTGCGACATCAAGCCGGAGTTCGACCCGACCGGCGACTGGCACACCTACGGCGTGGCGATCGAGCCCACCGGCACCACCTGGTACATCGACGGCATGCAGGTGTGCTCGTCGCCGGCGACCTCGGACGGCGAGACCAACATCATCTCGAACCTGGCCGTCTACTCGAAGATCCCACCCGATGCGGGTACGACCGTCGCGTCCAAACACGTGGACTACATCAGGGCCTGGCAACGCCCCGGAGCAGGCAACCCTTAGGCCCCATTCCAAATTCGCCCTCAGGGGGAGCCGCCCCGAAAGTGAATTTGGAATAAGGCCTAGCATCTAGCCCATGTCGAAGGTCCTCAAGAAGCTGCCGGTCGGCGAGCGCATCGGAATCGCCTTCTCCGGCGGTCTGGACACCTCCGTCGCGGTGGCCTGGATGCGCGAGCGCGGCGCGGTCCCATTCGCGTACACGGCCGATGTGGGCCAGTACGACGAGCCTGATCTCAGCGACGTGCCCGGCCGGGCCTCGATCTACGGCGCCGAGAACGCGCGCCTGGTCGACTGCCGGTCGGCGCTGGTCGAAGAGGGTTTCGCCGCGCTGGCCGCCGGGGCGTTCCACATCCGGTCGGGCGTGCAGGCCTACTTCAACACCACGCCGCTGGGCCGCGCCGTCGTCGGCACGATGCTGGTGCAGGCCATGCGCGAGGACGACATCTCGATCTGGGGTGACGGTTCCACCTTCAAGGGGAACGACATCGAGCGGTTCTACCGGTACGGCCTGCTGGCCAATCCCAGCCTGCGGATCTACAAGCCGTGGCTGGACGAGCAGTTCGTCGCCGAGCTGGGCGGCCGGCACGAGATGTCGGCCTGGCTGAGCCAGCGTGACCTGCCCTACCGGGACGCACAGGAGAAGGCGTACTCGACCGACGCGAACATCTGGGGCGCCACCCACGAGGCCAAGCGCCTCGAACACCTGGACACCTCGATCGAGATCGTCGACCCGATCATGGGCGTCCGGTTCTGGGACCCGTCGGTCGAGATCGCGGCCGAAGACGTCACGGTCGAGTTCGAGCACGGCCGCCCGGTCGCGCTGAACGGCCGCTCCTTCGACTCGGCGGTCGACCTGGTTCACGAGGCCAACGCCATCGGCGGCCGGCACGGGCTGGGCATGTCCGACCAGATCGAGAACCGCATCATCGAGGCCAAGAGCCGCGGCATCTACGAGGCGCCGGGCATGGCCCTGCTCTACATCGCGTACGAGCGCCTGCTCAACGCGATCCACAACGAGGACACCGTGGCGACCTACCACACCGAGGGCCGCCGCCTCGGCCGGTTGCTCTATGAGGGCCGCTGGTTCGACCCGCAGGCGCTGATGCTGCGCGAGAGCATGGCCCGCTGGATCGGCTACCCGATCACCGGCACGGTCACCCTGCGTCTGCGCCGGGGCCAGGACTACTCGCTCCTCGACACGACCGGCCCGCTGCTGAGCTACCACCCCGAGAAGCTGTCGATGGAGCGCAGCCACTACCCGGCGTTCGGACCGGACGACCGGATCGGCCAGCTCACCATGCGCAACCTGGACATCGCCGACTCCCGCAGCATGCTCGAGCAGTACGCCGCGCACGGCCAGCTCCAGTCGGGCAACGGGCTGATCGGCGAACTGGCCGCCGGTGGCGCCGCGGCGATCGCCCGGCACAGCGAGGCCGGCGAGGACGTCGCGGTCGACCCCGACGCCCTGGACCGCGCGGCCCTGGAGAGCGGCACCGACTGACCGGCTAGTGGAGCCAGCCGTTCTTGCGGACGATGCGGATGGCGTCCAGCCGGTTGCGGGCGCCGGTCTTCGAGATCACCGTCGAGAGGTAGTTACGGACCGTGCCGCCGGAGAGGTAGAGGCGGTCGGCGATGTCGGCCACCGAGTCGCCCTCCGCGGCCAGTCCGAGCACCTCGAGCTCGCGGGTGCTCAGCTCACGGTCGGTGTTCAGCGACGCGGTCTGGAGTCGCGGGTGGACGATCCGTTCGCCCGCGGCGAGCCGGCGCACCGAGTCGGCCAGCAGCGTCTCGGAAGCGTCCTTGAGCAGGAAGCTGAGGTCGCGGGCCCGGCGCCGGGGCGGGAGCATGCCGCGCTTGCTCGGGTCGCAGAGCAGCAGCGTCGAGCACGAGGGCAGCTTCGCGCGGAGTTCGGCGGCGACCGGGAGCACCTGGCTCACCATGTATTCCGTGTCGATCACGATGACCTGCGGTGACAGGGTGGCGGCCCTGCCGACCACGTCGGTGTCGAACGGAATGGTGCCGAGCACCTCGATGTCGGCCTGAGCGTTGAGCAACTGCCGTACCGGAACACCGAAATAGCCGGTGTCCCGCACCACCAGGAGCCCGATCATCAGATCACCCCACCCGATCGCCGCCTGCCTCGGAGGTTAGTGGGTGCGGGCGACCCCGCACAGTCCACCGGAGGGGACCTTGGCGATCTTCCACTCTTCGGCTGTCCCGACCTGATAAGGATTCGTTGCCGCAGGTCAGGCGGATTGGTAATGATCAATACTCGACAGTTATGGAAGGTCGATGGGCGAGATGTCCGGCCAAAGCCTGACCGATCGACCGACCGAGATCTGACAGAACCTCGGGTCGTCAAGCTCCGAGCAGCCCCCGCAGATGGGCCGTCTCGGCCTCCCCGGCGAGGTCGCCGTGCCGCTGATGCAGGGCGAGGGCCCGGTCCAGGTGCTCGTGGGCCTCGGCCGGTTGGCCCGCGGCGATCAGCGCCTCGGCGAGACGGTTCAGCAGCACGCCCTGACGGCGGGTCTCGCCCCGGTGTTCCGCCGCCCGCAAACCGGCACGGTAGATCTCCAGAGTGATCCGGTGCTCGCCGGTGTCCTCGGTGGTCAGGTGCCAGTCGAGCAGGCGGGCGGCAGCCGCGGTGCGGTCCGGTTCGGACGTCTCGGCCTCGAGGCGCTCGCGGGCGTGCACGGCGATGACGTCGTGCATCCGCCACTCGTCGCCGTGCCGTTCCAGCAGCCGCGCGTCGGTCAGTTCGACCAGGCAGGCGGCGACGTCGGCCGCGGGCCGCCCGGTCAGCACGGCCGCCATCGGAAGGGTGAACCTGCCGTCCGGGGCCAGGCTGAGCATGCGCAGGGTGACCGCGGCGGTGGAGTCGAGCCGCTCGTACGCGAACTCGAAGGCCCACGCCATCGGCTCCTTGTCGGATCGCCCGGCGGCGAGCGCGTTCCCGCTCACCCGGAAGCTGCGGGCGTAGCCGGCCACGATGCGCAGGGCCAGGGGCAGCCGCCCGCAGGCCCGGGTCAGCGCGTCGGCCGACCGGGGATCGCCGAGCAGGCGGCTCGCCTCGCGCGGGGTCAGCGGCGGCAGCAGGACACGGCGGGCGCCCTCGATCGAGACCAGACCGCCCAGCCCCGGCCGGCCGGTCACCACCACCACGCCGCCCGGGTTGCCGGGCAGCAGCGGGCGCACCTGGTCGGCGTCGGCCGCGTTGTCCAGGATCACCAGCATCCGGCGGCCGGTCATCAGGCCGCGGTAGACGGTCGTGGCCTCGGCCGGGTCGCACGGGATGCGGCCGGGCGGCCGGCCCAGCGCGCGCAGCAGCCGGGTCAGGGCCTCGGCGGTGGTCAGCGCCGGGCCGGGGGCGGCGCCGCGCAGGTCGAGGCGGATCTGCCCGTCCGGGAAGCGGTGCTGGGCGTGGGCGGCCCAGCGTACGGCCAAGGTGGTCTTGCCCACCCCGGCCGGGCCGCCGATCACCGCGATCGTGCCGTCCCGCAGCGCGTCCAGCTCGGTCAGCGCCGCCTCGCGGCCGACGAACCAGGGGGCCGGATCGGACGCCGCGGTGTCCGCGGCCGCGGGCAGCGGATCGGGGTCGCCGCGCAGCACCGCCTGCTGCAACCGGCGCAGGTCGGGGCCGGGCTCGATGCCGAACTCGCCGACCAGCCGGGCCCGGCCCCGCCGGAACGCCTCCAGCGCGTCGCCCGGCCGGCCGGCCCGGTGCAGCGCGCGGATCAGCAGGATGAGCAGGTCTTCCCGATGTGGATGGTCGGCGACCAGCGTGGTCAGCGGCCCGATCGCCGAGCCCGGCCGCTCCCGGTCGATCTCGGTGGTCCACCGCGTGACCAGCGCGCCCAGCCACTCGGCCGGGTCGACGGCACGGCCGCGCCACAGGGCCAGCACCCGGTCGAGCTGGGCGGCGCGCACCTCGGGATCGGGGAGCGCCGTCGCGATCGCCAGTGCGTCCCGGAACCGCGCGGCGTCCACGGAGGAGTCCATCGTGTACAGACTGCACGATGATCACTGCCGTGACCATCGACAAGCGGTTGAACAATCATCCGGTGGTGCCCTTGACCCACGGCAGGGCCAGGCGTTCGATCATCACGACGAGGTAGAAGAGCACGATGCTCATCACGGCCAGCAGGGCGATCGCGGCGAACCCCAGCCCGATGTCCGAACCGGAGTTCTGGATCACGAAGCCGAGCCCCTCGGACGAGCCGAACAGCTCGCCGACCAGCGCGCCGATCACGGCCAGCGGCATGGCCACCTTGAGCCCGACGAAGACCTGCGGCAACGCGCCGGGCAGCCGGATCCGGTAGAACGTCTGCATCCTCGAGGCCGACAGCGAGCGGGCCAGCTCGGCCAGGTCGGCCGGCGTCGAGGAGAGACCGGCGGCGGTGGAGAGGATGATCGGGAAGGCGCACATCAGCACCACCAGGATGACCTTCGGTCCCTGGTCGAAGCCGAGCCAGACCACCAGCAGCGGCGCGAAGGCCAGCTTGGGGACCGCGTTCAGCGCCACCAGCGTGGGCATGAACGCCCGCTCGATCAGGCTCGACCCGGCCAGCAGCGCGCCGACCCCGATGCCGATCAGCACCGACCAGCCGAAGCCCTGCCCGGTCTCGGAGAGCGTGATCGCCGCGTTCTCGAGCAGGTACACCCACTCGCGGGCCAGCGCCTCGGCGACCTGGGGCGGGGCCGGCACCAGGAACGACTCGATCTCGAAGACGATGATCGCCAGCCACCACGCGCCGACGGCGATGACGGCGCCGGCGATGGCCAGGCCGGCCGACCAGAGGGGACCCGAGGCGCGCGGCTGCTTCTCGGGCGCGAGGGCGGTCGTCATGATGCTCCTCCAACGGCGCGCGGTCAGGGTCGTACGGTCAGCTGTTGGCCACGTCGAAGTTGATGATGTCCCTCGGGTTGATCGTGGTCGGGATCGCGCCCGCGCCCTGGAGCACGGCGACGTTCCGGGTGACCTTCTGCTCGTCCAGCGAACCGACCGCGGCGCCGCCGGCCTTGGCGTACGGGATCATCAGCTTCATCTCGGCCGCCGCCACCGGCATCGGCTGGGTCTTCTGGTACTTGGCGTAGATCTGACCGGCTTCGTCCGGGTTCTCCAGGGCGTACCGGAGGCCCTTGAGCATCGCCGTGTTGAACCGCTTCACCTTGTCCGGGTTCTCGTTCATCGTCTTCCGGCTGACGCCGAGCCCGTTGCCGTAGAGGTCGACCAGGTGGTCGCTGAACGGCAGCACCACCGCGGTCTGGCCCTTCTGCTTGGCCACCTGCTCGACCTGCGGCTTGCCCACCACGAACTGGGTGGCGGCGTCGACCGATCCGGCGCCCAGGCCCTTGACCAGGTCCTGCGGGGGCATCTGGACCCAGGTGACCGACGTCGCGTCGACGCCGGCCAGCTTCGCGTAGGTGTCGAACAGCGTCTTCACGATGCCGCCCTGGATGTAGGCGATCTTCTTGCCCTCGAGGTCCTTCGGCGAGCTGATGCCGCTGCCGGACAGGGCCATGAGGCAGGCCAGGTTGCTCTGCTGGATCGCGCTGACCACGGTGAAGTCCTTGAAGGCGCCCTTGCCGTACGCGATCAGCGCGGCCGAGATGTCGAGCACCGCGAAGTCGACCTGCCCGGCCTGGAGGAGCTTGAGGTTGGCCTCGGTGCCGATGCCCGGCTTCACGTCGACCTCGAACCCGGCGTCCTTGAACCAGCCCTTCTCCATCGCCACGTAGACGTAGCTCTCGCGGCCCAGGATGCCCGCTCCGGTCAGGTACGAGACCTTCTCGAGCCGGCCGCTGCCCGGGGCGCCGGCCTCGGTCTTCTTGTCGTCGTCCGAGCCGGAGCAACCGGCGGCCACGATCAGGGCGGCGGCCGCGGCCACCGCGCCGATCACACGGGTCATCCTCTTCACGACTGAATCTCCTCTGGAGTGGGGCGCGCGTCGCAGTACGGGCCCTGTCCACTGTGGGGTTCAAACGGGCGATGAGCTAGTGGCGTGGTGTCACTCGTTCGAGTCACGCGACCGGTTGATCCCGCGTTCGGCCGGGCCTTGTCTGCGGCGCCCGCCTCTTTCGGCTCAGGCCTCGCCGGCCATCAGGTCACTGAAGAGGCCGCCGGCGTTCGGGCTGGTGAAGAGCCGGTCGAGCCGGGCGCGGGCGATCTTGTGCCGGAACGGGCCGGAGGTGGCCGGGTCGCCCGAGTCGTGCAGCATCTCGGTCATCCACCGGCTGAACTCCTGATAGGACCAGGTGCGGTCCAGGCAGGTCTTCGAATAGTCGCGCAGCGGTTGGGGGTCGCCGTCGCGTACGGCCGACCGCACCGCCTTGGCCAGCACCTCCGCGTCGGCCAGGGCCAGGTTCATGCCCTTGCCGCCCATCGGCGTGATGATGTGTGCGGCGTCGCCGACGAGGAAGAGGCGGCCGTACGACATCGGGTCGACCACGAAGCTGCGCATGTCGACGACGGCCTTCTCCAGCACCGCGCCGGCCGGCAGATCGGGGTCGCCGATCCGCAGCCGGAGCTGGTCGAAGATCCGCCTGTCGTCCCAGGCGTCCAGATCTTCGCCGGGCGCGCACTGCAGGTAGAAGCGGCTGCTCCTGGGCCCGCGCGGGAAATGCGCCGCGAAACCGTGCGCGCTGACCGCGAACATGGGGTGGCGCGGCGGCGGCACGTCGGCCAGCACGGTGAACCAGCCGATGCCGTGGTCGTACGCATAAATTGTCTGCTCGGCCTCGGGCACGCTCCGGCGGCTCACACCATGGAAGCCGTCACACCCGGCGAGGTAGTCGGCCTCGATCTCGTGCGGCCTGCCGTCCTCATCGCGATACGTCACGACCGGCCGCTCGCTGCCCGGTCTTTCCAACGTGACGTCTTCGCAGCCGAACCGCAGGTCGCCGCCGTCCTCCTGGAACGCCGTGATCAGGCGCTGCACCAGGAACTGCTGCGGCAGGATCCGGCCGAACTTCCCGCCGGCCAGGTCGGCGATGGGCAGGAACCGGGGCCGGCCGTCCACCCGGAACTCCTGCACCCCGTCGGTCCGCGAGTCTTGCAGGACCCGGTCGGCCAGGCCCCACTCCTCGAACATCCGGGCCGCCCGATGTTCCAGCACGCCGGCGCGTTGCCGCTGCTCGACGTACGCCCGGCTCTGCCGCTCGACCACCACGCAGTCGAGACCCGCCGTGCGGAGCAGGTTGGCCAGCGTGAGACCGGCCGGACCGGCCCCGATGATCGCGACGGTGGTGGTCTCGTGAGCCGCCTCAGACATTCATGCTCCTCATCAGCCTGCGCCCCGGCCAGCACATTAGGAGATGCCCTTCCGGGCACCACATGCGGGTCGCCTTCCCCGCCGGCCACGGCCACCCACCGTTCGCGCCTCGCTCCAGTCGCGCCCACGCCTGCCGATCGGTCAGGCATGGTGACGCGATGGCTGCGCCGGTCTGGCCGCTGGCCGGCGCGTTCGCGGCCGAGACCTGGGCCTGACCGCCGTCGCCGAGGGCGTAGAGACCGCCGAGCAGGCAGCCGACCTGCACCGCCTGGCTACCGCTTGGCCCAGGGCTGCCACGTCGGCAGGCCAGTCGTGCAGCCCGACTTCCACAAGCCGGCCGAGCTAACCACCACCTGACCTGGCGTCAGACTGGGCGGGAGTCTGCCCGCGCTTTGGCGAAGAATTCGGCCATGTCGGCGGCCATCGCCTCCGGTGCCTCCATCGCCACGAAGTGGTGGCGGGAGATGTTGTGTTCGGGCCAGTGGGTGATGCGGTTGGTGCGCTCGGCGAAGCGCCGGATTCCGGGCGGCCCGGTGAAGACGCCGGTCGGGACGGCCCGCTGACCCTCCGGCCAGGCGAACCCGCTTGTGTCGTACATCGGCCACGACGACGTCCCGAAGGTGCGCGTAAACCAGTAGACGCTCAGGTTCGTCAGCAGCGCATCGCGGTCGAGCACCTCGTCGAGCGGCTCCTTGGCCGCGCTGAACTCGTGGAACTTCTGCAGCATCCACGCCAGCGCGGCGACCGGCGAGTCGTGCCACCCGTAGGCGAACGTCTGCGGCGCCGCCCGCAACAGCGCGTGGTGGTCGACACCGGACATCCAGTCTTGTTGCTGCATCGCCGCGAACGCCGCCCGCTCCTCCTCGGTCATCTCGGGCACGTCCGCCTCGGTCGGGAAACCCAGCCCCGCGATCACGTAGACCCCGGCGACGTGCTCCGGATCAACCTTGGCCACCTCGGGCGCGACATAGGCGCCGAGGTCACCGCCCTGCGTCCCGTACCGCTCGTAACCCAGCCGGCGCATCAGCTCGGCCCACAGCCCGGCCACCCGCGCCACGCTGAACCCGGCCTCCCGCGGCGGCGCCGAGAACCCGAAGCCCGGCACCGACGGCACGACCACGTCGAAACCGCGGGCCACGAGCGGCCCGATCAGGTCGCGGAACTCGACGAACGTGTTCGGCCACCCGTGTGTCAGCACCACCGGGAACGCGTCCGGCTCACCCGACCGCACGTGCAGGAAGTGGACCGCCTGCCCGTCGATCTCCTCGATGAACTGGGGGAACTCGTTGAGTCGCCGCTCCTGCGCGCGCCAGTCGAAACCGTCGCGCCAGTAGCCGGCCACCTCCCGCAGATAGTCCGCCGGCACGCCTCGCCGCCAGTCGTCGCCGGGCAACTGGGGCGTCCACCTCGTACGGGCGAGGCGATCGTGCAGGTCGTCGAGGTCGGTCTGCGGGATCTCGATGCGGAAAGGTGTCATGCCACCGACGCTAGGAGCCATTGCGGTCAGTTCCTGTCCGGATAGGTGCGCGGCGTGTAGACGAACGTGCCACCATCGGCCCGGCTCACCGCGCGGGTCCGGCTCGACCCGACGATCAGCAGGCAGCGCATGTCCACCGTGGCCGGATCAAGCTCTCCGAGCGTGGTGACCCGGACGGTCTCGTCGGGCCCGCCGACGTCCCGGCCGACCACCACGACCGTCTCGGGATCGCGCTCGGCCAGCAGCAGCCGGCGCGCCTCGGCCAGCTGGGTGACCCGGGTGCGTGACGCCGGGTTGTAGATCGCGATCACCAGGTCGGCGCGGGTGGCCGCGGTCAGCCGCTCGGCGATCACCTCCCACGACTTCAACCGGTCGGACAGCGAGACGACACAGAAGTCGTGGCCCAGCGGCGCACCGACCCGGCTCGCCACCGCCTGCGCCGCGGTCAGGCCGGGCACGATCCGGATCGGCACGTCCTTCCACTGCGGATCGTCGGCCGTCTCCAGCACCGCGGCCGCCATCGCGAACACGCCCGGGTCGCCCGAGGACACCACCGCCACGCGCCGCCCGCGTTTGGCCAGGTCGAGCGCGAACGCCGCCCGCTCGGCCTCGACCCGGTTGTCCGACGCGTGCCGCTGCTGCCCGGGAACATGGGGCACCCGGTCGACGTAGGTCACGTAACCCACCACGTCGTCGGCCTCCGCCAGGGCGGCCCGCGCCTCGGGCGTCAGCCAGTCGCGGCTGCCCGGTCCCAGCCCGACGACCGTGACACCGCCGATGTCCCGGGTGGCCTTGACGCGGTTCGACGGGTCGCGGCTCGGCACCAGCGCCAGGGAGAAATACGGAACCGAATCGGGATCCACATCGGCCACCCGGCCGGTGCGCTCGCGGTCGGTCGTGGCCCGTTCCACATACCAGGCCTCGTCCAGCCGCCCGGCCCTCTCGAGCGCCTCGCGCACACCACCGAAGGTCCGCCCGAGCTTCATCACCGCCGCCGAGTCGGTCTCGGCCAGCCGGGCCGCCAGCACGTCGGGCGGCAGCGTCCCAGGCAGCACGGTCAGCACCTCGTCGCGTTCCACCAGCGGCCGCCCGAGCACCGCCGCCGCCGCGCTGACCGACGTCACACCCGGCACCACCACCGTCTCGAAGCGGTCAGCCAGCCGTTTGTGCATGTGCATGTAGGACCCGTAGAAGAACGGATCGCCCTCGGCCAGCACCACGACATCGCGTCCGGCCTCAAGATGGACCGCGAGCCGCTCGGCGCTCTCGGCGTAGAACTCGTCGATCGCGCCCTGATAACCGCCGGGATGGTCGGTCGTCTCGGTGGTGACCGGGTAGATCAGCGCCTCCTCGATCTGCCCGGGCCGGAGGTAGGGCTCGGCGATCGCGCGCGCGTTGCTGCGCCCGTGGCGCGCGGCGTGATAGGCCACCACCCCGGCCGCCGTGATCAGCCGGGCGGCCTTGACCGTCACCAGTTCCGGGTCGCCGGGGCCCAGCCCGACGCCGTACAGCCGGCCGCTCATTCCCGCTCCGAGGCCAGCGCGTTGACCGCCGCCGCCGTGATCGCGCTGCCGCCCCGCCGCCCACGCACCACCAGGAACTCCAACCCGGACGCGGCCAGCGCGTCCTTCGACTCGGCCGCGCCGATGAAGCCGACCGGGATGCCCAGCACCGCCGCCGGCCGGGGCGCGCCGGCCGCCACCATCTCGAGTAACCGGAACAGAGCGGTCGGCGCGTTCCCGATCGCCACCACCGCGCCGTCGAGCCGGTCGCCCCACAGATCCATCGCCGCGGCGCTGCGCGTGGTGCCCAGCCGCTGGGCGAGCCCGGGAACGGCCGGGTCGCGCAGGGTGCACACCACGTCGTTGTTCGCGGGAAGACGACCGCGCGTCACGCCGGACGCGACCATCTCGGCGTCGCAGAGGATCGGCGCGCCGTCCTGCAACGCCTTGCGGGCGGCCGTGGCCAGGCCGTCGCTCCAGCCCACGTCGGGCACCAGGTCGACCATGCCGCAGGCGTGGATCATCCGCACCACGACCGGCGCCAGGTCGGCGGGCAGCCCGCCGAGGTCGGCCTCCGCGCGGATGGTCGCGAACGACCGCCGATAGATCTCCGCGCCGTCGCGCTCGTATTCCATCACGCCCTCCTCGCCCTCGTGACCAGCGCGCCCACGCCGCTCACGGGTGCCGTACCGCTTCCCTGCGGCCCGGTCACCGTGTAACCGTCCCCGGTCGCCTCGACCCGGACATGCTCTCCCGCCGGGCTGCCGCAGCCGCGCGCGCAGCCGATCCAGTGCACCGGCAGGCCTTCGCCGAAGGTCGTGGCCGCGTCGGCGTCATGTCGCACGTCGGCCAGCGCCCTCGCGCACCCCGGTCGCCCGGCGCAGGCGGTCACCCCGGACCAACGCGACCCGGGCGCCACCTCGAGACCCACACCGGCCAGGTCACGCAGCCACCGCTCGGCGTCGTCGCGGCTCTGATCGAGGACGACCACGCCACGCCACGGCGTCACGGTCAGGTCACCGGCCTCGGCCAGCACCGCGAGCTGAGTCTGGTGGAGCAGGCCGAGCGGGGCCAGCGCGGCCGCGGCGAACCGCCCGTCGGCTTGCTCGACGACGCCGATCGGCTCGGTCGCGACCGGTGGCGTCACCGCGCTCGACGGGTTCAGCGCGACGCCCAGGCGGGTCGCTGTGCGTGTGGCGACCTCGGCCGGGCCGTCGGCCAGCTCGCGCAGGCGCCAGGCCGGGACGGACCGCTCGGCCCGCACCTCGAGGAAGGAGTACGCCCCGGCGGTCAGCGCCGCGACCACCGCGTCGACGGGCACCCGCAGGCCCTCGTCGCGCCCGGCGAACAGGATCGCCGCGCCCTCGGCCGTCTCGACGGCGGCCAGATCGGCGGCGGCCGGCGCCGGGCCGACCGCGAACAGGAAGCGCCCGGGCAGGCCGGCCAGGCCGGGCTCGGCACACACCGCCCGGTCGAGGGCGCGGACCAGCGGGCGGACCTCCCACCCGCCGGCGGTGGGAACTGCGGCGATGTTGCGTACCAGCTCATGGGTTTCGGACGGCAGCAGGCCGCACCCCCGCAGCGCCTCGGCCAGCGCCTGGGCCGGGGCCTCGACGAGGGCACGGAGCTGGGCGTTGGCCCGGGAGGTGATCTCGAGGTGGTCGTCACCCCAGCGGCGCGCGATGGTCGCGAGCGTTGCCACCTGTGCGCCGGTGAGCAGGCCGCCGGGCAGCCGGACGCGTGCCAGCGGCCCGTCGGCCGCGGCGTGCAACCGCAGCGCGCCGGGACAGGCGTCGACGTCCGAGTGCCGGACCGAAGGAGAACTCACGGGCCGGACACTACCCAGCCCAGCAGACGCTGATGTAAGCCTGCGTCAGCAGCGTCACATCGGCCGGGGCCGCTTGACGGCGCTGATCGCGGACCGGAAGGGTGGAAGGCCACGAGCGGCGAAGGTTCGTGGAGGAAGCCGGTGCGATTCCGGCGCGGTCCCGCCACTGTCACGAGCCAGGAACTCCACGAATGTGTCGTCAACCCTTCGACCCCGGGGCGCGGACCCCGGATGGGAGCGCGCGTGTTTCTCCTGCTGTCGACCTCTGACACCGACCTTCTGAGCGCCCGGGCCAGCGGCGCCGCCTATCGGCCGGCCAACCCCGCACGCACCGGGGCCGACGAGCTCCCCGCGCTGCTGGAAGGCGTCGATCTGGTCGTCGTGCGCCTGCTCGGCGGCCGCCGCGCCTGGCCCGAGGGCCTCGACGCGCTGCTGGCCGGCCAGGTCCCGGTCGTGGTGCTCGGTGGCGAGCAGGCGCCCGACGCCGAGCTGATGAAGCTGTCCACCGTCCCGGCCGGGGTGGCCGCCGAGGCACACGGCTATCTCGCGTACGGCGGCGCGGCGAACCTCGCGTCCCTGCACGACTTCCTCTCCGACACGATCCTCCTCACCGGCCACGGCTTCGCGCCCGCGGCCGAGGCGCCCGACTGGGGTGTCCTCGAACGCGAGGCGGCCCCCGCGACCGGCCCGACCGTGGCGATCCTCTACTACCGCGCCCACCACATGGCCGGGAACACCGCGTTCGTCGAGGCGCTGTGCCAGGCCATCGAGGCGCAGGGTGCGACGCCGTTGCCCATCTTCACCGCCTCCCTCCGGCGCATCGGCCCCGAGCTGCTCACCGAGCTGCGACGGGCGGACGCCCTGGTGGTGACCGTGCTCGCGGCCGGCGGCACCCAGCCCGCCACGGCCGGCGCCGGCGGTGACGACGAGGCGTGGGATGTCGGCGTGCTCGCCGAGCTCGACGTGCCGATCCTCCAGGCGCTCTGCCTGACCAGCAGCCGGGCCACGTGGGCGGCGAGCGATGACGGGCTGTCCCCGCTCGACGCGGCCACCCAGGTGGCGATCCCCGAGTTCGACGGCCGGATCATCACGGTGCCGTTCTCGTTCAAGGAGATCGACCCCGACGGCCTGTCGATCTACGTGGCCGACCCGGAACGCGCCGCCCGGGTGGCCGGCATCGCGTTCCGGCACGCCCGGCTGCGACACATCCCGCCGGCCGAGCGGCGCGTCGTGCTCATGCTGTCGGCCTACCCGACCAAGCACTCACGCATCGGTAACGCCGTCGGTCTCGACACGCCGCAGTCCACGGTCCGGCTGCTCGCCGCGCTGCGCGACGCCGGCTACCGCGTCGGCGGGTTCGACCAGTACGACGGCGACGGCCTGATCCACACGCTGATCGCGGCCGGCGGGCAGGACCCCGACTGGCTCACCGAGGAGCAGCTGGCCGGCAACCCGGTGCGGATCAACGGCGAGAAGTACGCTCGGTGGTTCGCCACGTTGCCGTCGGAACTGCGCGCCGCCATGACGGAACACTGGGGCCCGCCACCGGGCGAGCTCTACGTCGACCAGGGCGACATCGTGCTCGCCGCGCTCCGTGACGAGAACGTTGTCGTGATGGTCCAGCCGCCCCGTGGTTTCGGCGCCAACCCGGTGGCCATCTACCACGACCCCGACCTGCCGCCCAGCCACCACTACCTGGCGGCCTACCGCTGGGTGGCCGACGAGTTCCGCGCCGACGCGGTCGTGCATGTCGGCAAGCACGGCAACCTCGAGTGGCTGCCCGGCAAGAACGTCGGCATGTCGGCGGCCGACGGCACCGACGCCGCGCTCGGCGACCTTCCGCTGATCTACCCGTTCCTGGTCAACGACCCCGGCGAGGGCACCCAGGCCAAGCGCCGGGCCCACGCCACGCTGATCGATCACCTGATCCCGCCGATGGCGCGGGCCGAGTCGTACGGCGACATCGCCCGCCTCGAGCAACTGCTCGACGAGCACGCCAACATCGCCGCGCTCGACCCGGCGAAACTGCCCGCGATCCGGGCCCAGATCTGGACGCTGATCCAGGCCGCCCGCCTCGACCACGACCTCGGCCTGTCCGACCGGCCCGGCGACGAGGAGTTCGACGAGTTCATCCTGCACGTCGACGGATGGCTCTGCGAGGTCAAGGACGTGCAGATCCGCGACGGCCTGCACGTGCTGGGCGCGGCGCCGGCCGGCGAGGCCCGCGTCAACCTGGTGCTGGCGATGCTGCGCGCCCGGCAGATGTGGGCCGGTAAGGTCGCCGCGCTGCCCGGCCTGCGCGAGGCCCTCGGGCTGGCCGAGGACGCGCCCACCCACGAGGTCGACCGCGTCGAGGCGCAGGCCAAGGCGCTGGTACAGGCCATGGAGGACGCGGGCTGGCCGGCCTCGGCGGCCGGGTTCACCGACGACGAGCAGGTTCAGGGGGTGCTGGAGTTCGCCGCCGCCGAGATCGTGCCGCGGCTCGCGCGGACCACCGACGAGATCACCCACACGCTGCACGCGCTGTCCGGCGGCTACGTCCCGGCCGGGCCGAGCGGGTCACCGCTGCGCGGCCTGATCAACGTGCTGCCGACCGGCCGCAACTTCTACTCGGTCGACCCCAAGGCCATCCCCAGCACGCTGGCCTGGGAGACCGGGCAGGCGATGGCCGACTCGCTGCTCGCCCGCTACCGCCAGGACTACGGGGACTGGCCGAGGTCGGTGGGCCTGTCGGCCTGGGGGACCAGCGCGATGCGTACGGCCGGCGACGACATCGCCGAGATCCTGGCGCTGCTCGGCGTCCGCCCGCTGTGGGACCAGGCGTCCCGCCGCGTCACCGGCATCGAGCCGATCACGCTCGGCGAGCTGGGCCGCCCCCGCATCGACGTGACGGTCCGCATCTCCGGCTTCTTCCGCGACGCGTTCCCCCATGTGGTGGCGTTGCTCGACGACGCGGTCAAGCTGGTCGCCGAGCTGGACGAGCCTCATGACCAGAACTTCGTCCGCGCGCATGCGGTCGCCGACCGGGAACAGCACGGCGACTGGCGGCGGGCCACCACGCGGATCTTCGGGTCGCGGCCGGGCGCGTACGGCGCCGGCATCCTGCCGCTGATCGACAGCCGCAACTGGCGCGACGACGCCGACCTCGCCGAGGTCTACGCGGTGTGGGGCGGGTTCGCGTACGGGCGGGACCTCGACGGGGTGCCGGCGCGACCGGACATGGAGTCGGCGTACCGGCGCATCGAGGTGGCCGCCAAGAACATCGACACCCGCGAACACGACATCGCCGACTCGGACGACTACTTCCAGTACCACGGCGGCATGATCGCCACGGTCCGCGCGCTGACCGGGCGGGCGCCCGCGGCGTACATCGGCGACTCCACCAACCCCGACGCGACACGAACCCGCAGCCTGACCGAGGAGACCGCGCGCATCTTCCGCGCCCGCGTGGTCAACCCGCGGTGGATCGCGGCGATGCGACGGCACGGCTACAAGGGCGCGTTCGAGCTGGCCGCGACGGTCGACTACCTCTTCGGGTACGACGCGACGGCCGGCGTGGTGGCCGACTGGATGTACGAGCAACTCGCCGCGTCCTACGTGCTCGACCCCGAGAACCAGGCGTTCATGACCAAGTCGAACCCCTGGGCTCTGCACGGCATCACCGAGCGCCTGCTCGAGGCGGCCGACCGCAAGCTGTGGGACTCGCCCGACCCCGAGACGCTGGCCGCGTTGCGCGAGGTCTACCTGGCCACCGAGGGCGACCTGGAGGGCGATGACGAGTAGCTAATCCCGGTCGCGGCGCCGCAGGAGGTAGGTGTCCATGATCCAGCCGTGGCGCTCGCGGGCCTCCGCGCGCACCTGCTTGATCTCCTCGGCCACCTCTTCGACCGGACCGGACCGCAAGATCTCGTCGGCGGTGCCGATGTAGGCGCCCCAATAGATGTCGGCGTCCGTCACGGTGCCGAACGACAGGGCGGCGTCGAGCATCACCACGACGTCCTCGACGCCGGCCGGCCACCCTTCGGTCGTGAGCCGCCGGCCGGTCGTGATCTGCACCGGGCGGCCGACCCGGTTGAGCGGCACGCGATGCTTCGCGGCCAGCGCGGACACGCTGCTGATGCCGGGGATCACCTCGTACTCGAACGTGATCGCGCCGCGGCCCAGGATCTCGTCGAGGATCGCGATCGTCGAGTCGTAGAGCGTGGGGTCGCCCCACACCAGGAACGCGCCGGTCTCGTCGTCGAGCAGGTGCTCGGTGATCAGCGCCTCGGTTACCGCCGAGCGGCGGCTGCGCCAGTCCTCGACCGTGCCCACATAGTCGTCGGGCTTGCGGTCCCGATCGGGGTCGCGGCCCTCGGCGATCCGGCGGCTCGGCCGGGCGTACCCCTTCAGCATGCGCCGCCGCAGCTCGATCATGCTTTCCTTGGCCTCGCCCTTGTCCAGCAGGAAGAACACATCGGTCCGGCCGATCGCCTTCGCCGCCTGCAGGGTCAAGTGGTCCGGGTCGCCGGCGCCGATCCCGATGACATAGATCTTCCGCACGGCCCCACTATGACGGACGCCCCGCGCCGGTCACCCGGGCGGGGCGTGCGTCGCTCCGCTGGTCAGCGTCGCCGATACCGGCCCCGGCGCGGGCGGCGAGGTCCTCGCGTTCCCGACCGGGGCGCTTGGGCCGCGGCCTCACGGAGCAGGTGCTCATGCCGAAGCCGGTTGGCCTGCACAACGAGGTACATGCTGCCGTTCACGCCGTTCCTCCAATGTCCCGGCGGCCCGGTCGTTCCGGCCGCCGCCAAGAGAGTCGCCGCTGGCTCTTGCGCGCGACTTGCCGCTCTTGCGCGCGGCTGAACACGGCTCCGGCGAGCGCGGGTCTTGGGGTGGCTGGTTCGGCGGAGGGCGGGAACGTCGGTGAGAGCTGCGGGGCAACGCGACCGGCGGTCGGGGACCGTGGGTCAGAGCTGCGGGGCAACGCGCCGTGGGTCAGGAGGTCGCGGTCAGAAGGCTGTGGATCAGGGGGCGGTGGCGGCGGCTCGGGCGTATTCGAGGGCCAGCTGGAGGGCGCCGGTCAAGGGGGCGTCGGCGCCCAGGGCGCCGTGCTCCAGGCGGGTGGGGCCCGGGAAGGTGATCAGCTCCCGGACCTTGGGGAGCAGGGAGGGGTGGGTGCCTACGGGGCCGCCCAGGAGGAACAGGGCCGGGTCAACCACGGCGGCCACCGAGACGATGGCTCGGGAGAGGGCCTCGGCGAGCTGGCGGATGGCTGTCTCGGAAGGCTGGTCGAGGAGGGCCAGGACGGCGTTGACGTCTACGTAGGGGGCGTCGTTGCGGTCGAAGCCGCCCGCTCGGAGGTCGCCGGACAGGGTGGGGGAGACGATGCCCGGCAGGTAGCCGATCTCGCCGGCCAGGCCGTGCGCGCCTCGGATCAGCTGGTGGCCGATGTAGAGGCCTACGCCCATGCCGGCGCCCAGGTAGACGTAGGCGAAGCTGGACTCGCCGGCGGCCCGGCCCAGGCGGTGCTCGGCCAGGGCGGCCAGGTTGACATCGTTGTCGGCGAGGATGGGCGCGTTGGTCAGGTCGGCCAGCATGCGTTCGGGGCTGAGCAGGCCGTCGGGGAACGGCGTGCCGTGCAGGGCGACCACGGATTGGGTGGCGGGGTCGACCGGGCTGGCGATCGAGACGCCGATCGCGCGGAACGGGCCCCGCCCTACCGCGAAGCCCGCCCGGCCCGGATCGGCGGCCCGCGCGCTGAGGGACGAGGGCGGCGAGGCCGCAGAGAGCGCGGGGCTGATCGGAGACGGCGCCGGGCTAATGGGAGACGGTGCCGGACTGGTGGCCGATGGTGCGGGGCTGGTGGGGGACGGTGCCGGACTGGTGGCCGATGGTGCGGGGCTGGTGGGGGACGGCGCGGGGCTGGTGGGGGACGGCGCGGGGCTGGGGGGTGGCGGGGGAGTGGACAAGGTTGTTCCGCTGGTGGTGGCCAGGCGGATGACCAAGGAGCGGACCGAGGCGGTCAGCTCGGCCACGTTGCCGGGGGAGGTGGGTGGGTTGGCGTCCTCGTGGAGGACCGCGCCGGAGAGGTCGGTGGCTCTTGCTCGCACGCCGGTTTGGGAGATCTCCAGGCCCAGCACCCAGCCGGCTCGGGCGCCGAGGGAGTAGAACGTGCCTACGCGGCCGCGTTTGCCTGTCTCCTGGAGGCCCGACGCGTCGAGGAGGCCCTGCGCGACCATGCGGCGGACCGCCTCCGACACTGTGGGGCGGGAGTAGCCGGTCAGGGCGGCCAGTTCGGCGCGGGTCGTCTGTCCGCGCCGGATGGTCTCGTCGAGCAGGCGCCGGTCGGTGGCCGCGCGCAGCACCGCCTGCGGGAGCGCCCGCTCCGGATCGGTCACCGTCCCGCCCTCCCCACCGGTCATCCACGACGACGACAAAGCGATCGCGCCGGCGCCGAAAGGTCTCGGCCGGCGTCGACAGCGATCGCGCCGGCCGAGCCCACACCCAGCCGGAAGGCCGGGCGGCCGCCCGCATGAGGGTCTCCACAGTAGATCAACTTCCTGTGACCCGCCTGGGGGCCGCGCCCGGCGCGACTTCCGACACACCGCCGCTGCCGATGAAGGGTGACGTTGCGCCCTTGGTGGTGCTTTGCAAGGAAAGCGGCGCAGCGTCGGCGCTGGGTGAGGTTGCTCTGCGAGGTAGGCGGTCAAAAGGGCGGACGAGGAGGGCGGTTGAGGAGGGCAGGCGCCGCGGCAAACGCTAGTTGTGGGTGACGGTGAGGCGGTAGAACTTGACCTTCGCCCCGTTCGTGGTGCTCTCTGAGGACGACTGGTTGTAGGAGCCGGCCTTGAAGTACTGCTTGTACGGGTTGAAGGACGACGGGATGGTGTAGTTCGTTGTGCTGCCGTTGGCGGTCAGGTTGATGCGGTTGCCGGTCACGTTGATGACGTAGGTCCATCGCTGGCCCAAGGGCACGTTCCCCACGTGGTGGAGGGTCTGGCCGCCGGCGGGGGAGTTCTCGGTGCCGAGGAAGATGTCGCCGTTGGGGCGGTAGTAGAGCTCGAGCAGCGGCTTGGTCGACGAGCCGCCCGAGCCCAGGTGCACCTGGCCGACACAGACGTTCTTGGTCACCGCCGGGATCCGCAGCTCGGCGCTCATCGTGTGGTTGCCGGCCAGCGGCCAGTCGGCGGCGCTGCCGTTGGCGTTCATCTCGCGCAGCTCGGACCGCGCGTAGTTGGAGTTCGGCGTGGTCACGCCCTTCTCCGGCGCCCAGAACGTCATCGAACCGTCGTTCTTGTCGGTCCAGAAGTAGGCCGGGTTGGTGTACCCGCTGCGCCCGCGGAGCTGGGACGGCGGGATCGTGGTCGGACTGCCGGGTGACCCGATCGGCAGCTGGAGCGACCAGATCGACAGGTCGAAGTTGCCGCCGGGCGGCAGTGCGGGGTCGAGCGCCGCGGCCGACGCGGACGAGACGCCGGCGACGCCGAGCACACCGGCGACGCCCGCCGACACGGCAACCGCCAGAAGAAGCCTTCTCTTCATGGACACAACCCTTCAACGAACCAACGGGGAGAACTGGAAGGTTATTTAACAGTTCGAAGGATGTCAATGAATGAAGGGACAAGCGGAAGGAGAGCGAACGAAGAGGCAAGCGGGAGGAGAACGGATTCGCCAACCCGAAGGAAAGTCAGACGCGCGCAAGCAAAGGCAACGACGCTCCAGAACCGCAGAGGGCAAGAGGCACACCCAGGGCGAGCCCCGCAAATAGAACCGGAGTGGCGGGACAGCGTGGCGGGCATCGTGGCGGGGCAGCCTGGCGGTTAGTCAGACAGGATGGGGACTGATGGGCCTAGCTCTCGGCCCAGGGTGGCGGCCCGCATGATGGACGAGCTGCCGTACTTGTCGCGTACCGCGTCGAGGGCGTTGTCGAGCTGATCGACATCGGGAACGGGAGCGAACGGCAGCTCGAGCTGTTGGTGGCCGTCGGTGTCGAGGTTGCTCACCGCCAGCCCGATCAGCGTGAGCCCCCGTTCGGCGATCAGGGCCCGGTTCTCGGTCAGCAGCGCGCGAGCGGTGGCCAGGATCGACGCCGTCTGCATGGACGCCTTCCACATGCTGCGGGATCGCGTCGCCCGGGTGAAGTCGTTGAACCGGAACCGCAGGGTGACCGTGCGCCCGGACCGTTTCGCCGCGCGCATCCGCCTGGTCACCCGGTCGGCCAGGGCGGCCAGCACCGCGTCGATCTCGTCGAACGAGCGCTCGCGCCGCCCGAGCGCGCACTGTGAGCCGATCGACCCGCGGCGCACACCGGTGCGTACTCGTCGAGGGTCGCGGTTGTGGGCCAGCGCGTGCAGGTGGCGGCCGGCGTGCGAGCCGAGGATCGCCACCAGCGCCGCCTCGCCGATGCGGGCCACGTGGCCGACCGTGAGGATGTGTCGCTCGCGCAGCTTGCCGGCGGTGATCGGGCCGACGCCCCACAGCCGCTCGATCGGCAGCGGATGGAGGAACGCCAGCTCCTGATCGGGCGGCACCTCCAGCAGCCCGTCCGGCTTGCCGACGGCGCTGGCCACCTTGGCCAGGAACTTGGTTCGGGCCACCCCGACGGTGATCGGCAGCCCGACCCGCTCGCGGACCTCGGCGCGTAATCGCCCGGCGATGGCGACCGGCGTACCGCGGATCTTGAGCAGCCCGCCCACCTCGAGGAACGCCTCGTCGATGGAGATGCCCTCGACGATCGGCGTGGTGTCCTTGAACACGCCGAACACCGCCTTCGACGCCGCCGTGTAGGCCGACATACGCGGCGGCACGACGACCGCGCGCGGGCACAGGCGGCGGGCCTGGGTGACGCCCATCGGTGTGCGTACGCCGAACGCCTTGGCCTCGTAGCTCGCGGCGAGCACCACACCCATGCCGACCAGCACCGGACGCCCGCGCAGGGCGGGGTCGTCACGCTGCTCGACGGACGCGTAGAACGAGTCGAGGTCGGCGTGCAGAATGGTCGCCTGATCATGCACGGAGTTAGATTAGAACACTTGTTCGACCATTGGGAGGCCCCGACCGTGTCCCGTCCACCCCTCGCCGAGCAGTTCGACCTGCGGCCCCACCCCGAGGGCGGCTGGTTCCGTGAGACCTTCCGCTCGACGACCACGATCAACCTCGATGGGTACGCCGGCCCGCGCGCCGCCGCGACCGCGATCTACTTCCTGCTCCAGCCGGGCGAGCGCTCGGCCTGGCATGTGGTGCGTTCCGACGAGCTGTGGTTCTGGCATTCCGGCGGCCCGCTCGAGCTGAGCCTCGGCGGCCGGGGCGAGTCCCCCGTGCTGCAGAACACAGCCGTGCTGGGCGTCACCAATCCACAGGTGCTGATCCCGGCGGCCACCTGGCAGGCGGCTGTTCCCGCAGGTCAGGAGCCTGTTCTGGTGAGCTGCGTGGTGTCCCCGGGCTTCGATTTCGCCGACTTCCGCCTGGCCGAGTGAGCCCGCGGATGCAGGCCGAGTGAGCCGCGGGTGAGGGCGGAATAGCGACCCCCCGGACGCAGTTGGACCGTCGGGTTCAACCAAGGAAGGGAAAGACCGATGCTGCGGCTTTCCGCACGCGTCTTCGACACCACCCGGGCTTCGGGGTGCCGGCTCGACGCGCATCGCGAGGACGACACGCTCCACCTGGGCATCTATCTGCCCGGCGCCGACCCGGCCGACGTCGCCGTGGACGTGACGGACGACATGGTCACGATCAGCGCGGCCCGCCGCCGGAGCGACGAGCAGGTGGTCGAGGATCAGATCGTGCTGCCGGACGGTCTCGACTGTGACCGCCTCGACGCCCGGTACGCCGAGGGTGTGCTCACCCTGCGGATTCCGAAGAAGGCCGGAACTCCAGCCAGTTCACGTTGACGAAGTCGTCGGGGGCCTCGTTGGCGAAGGTCACGAAGACGGTGTGCGGCCCGGTCACCGGCGTCATGTCGGTGGTCTGAGTCACCCAGTTCTGCCACCCGCCGGTTCGCGCCGTACTCAGCGTCGCGACCGGCGGGTTCTCCGCGCTGTCGATCCGGACGAGGATCTTGCCGTCCTTGTCGGTGTCCGACGCCACCCGCACGTTCACCGAGGCCGGTGCCGCCGGCCCGAAGTCGACGTGGTCGAACCGCAGGAAGTCGCCGTTGTTGATCCACCCGGCGTTGCGCCCGCCCCCGGTGTCGGAGGTGTCCTGCATCTCCAGCCCCGAGACCTGAGCCGCGTCCTCGACCTGCAAGGTGATCTTGCGTGCGGGCGGGGGAGGACTGGCCGACGGTGACGGTGACGGCGAGGGCGAGGAGGACGGAGGCGGGGGCTCGGCAACGGTCGGAGAAGACGCCGACGACCGCCCGAGCAGCCAGCCGGCCACGAGCAGCACCACCACACCGGCCGCGATGAGCAGCCGGTTGCGCAGCGTGCGCGATCGCGATTTGTAGACCGTCGCCGACATAGCGGAAGAGGCTAGCGGATCAGGCCGGGACCTCGGCGACGATCGACTCCGCCGGCGGCTCGGCGAAGTGGCACGCCACCTTCTGTGCGGGCGCCTTCTCGTCCAGCGGCGGGTCGATCTCGGCGCAGATGTCCTCGGCCTTCCAGCAGCGGGTGCGGAACCGGCAGCCGGACGGCGGGTCGACCGGGCTGGGCACGTCGCCGACCAGTCGGATCCGGGTCTTCGGCGGCACGCCCCGGACGACGGCAATGTCCGGCACCGCGGAAAGCAGCGCCTGCGTGTACGGGTGCTGCGGCTTCTCGTACAGCGCGTCGCGTGGCGCCTCCTCGACAACCCGGCCCAGGTACATCACCGCGACCCGGTCACAGAAGTGCCGGACCACGCCGAGATCGTGCGCGATGAACACGAACGCGATGCCGAGCTCCTTGCGCAGGTTCTCCAGCAGGTTCATCACCTGGGCCTGGATCGACACGTCGAGCGCGGACACCGGCTCGTCGGCCACGATGATCTTCGGCTGGGTGGCCAGCGCCCGGGCGATGCCGATGCGCTGCCGCTGACCGCCGGAGAACTCGTGCGGGTAGCGGTTGTAGTGCTCGGGGTTCAGGCCGACCATCTCGAGCAGCTCCTGCACCCGCGGCAGCTCGCCCTTCTTGTCAACCAACTCGTGGGTACGCAGGGCGGTGCCGACGATGGCGCCGACCGTGTGCCGGGGGTTCAGCGACGAGTACGGGTCCTGGAAGATCAGCTGGATCTCCCGCCGGTACGGCCGCAGCTTCCGCTCGGACAGGTGCGCGATGTCGTGGCCCTGGTACTTGATCTTCCCGCGGGTCGGTTCGAGCAGCCGGGTGATCAGCCTGGCCGTGGTCGACTTGCCGCAGCCGGACTCGCCGACCAGGCCGAGGGTCTCGCCGGCGTTGACGGTCAGGTTGACGCCGTCCACCGCCTGCACCCACTTGGTGCCGCGGGCCAGCAGCCCGTCGCCCGACGTCCTGAAGTGCATCGCCAGGTCGTCCAGCTGCAACAGGGGTGCGCCCTCGACGCGGCGGATCCCGCCCTCGGCGGAGCGCCCGTTCGCTGTGGTGGTCATGGTCGTTCCTTACGGCAGCCGGGGCAGGATCTCGGACCGGAAGATCTGGTCCGGGTCCTTGAGATGGCAACGCGATGTGCGGCCCGGGTCCGCGGTCCGCGGGATCAGGTCGGGTTTGAGGGTGGTGCACAGGTCGCCCGGGACCCGGTCGCGGAACTCGCAGCGCGGGTGGAAGGCGCAGCCGGACGGCACGGCGAGCAGGCTGGGCGGCGTGCCGGGGATCGGGTGCAGCGGCTGCGGCTCGCCGGCCAGCGCCGGGATGCTTTCCAGCAGGCCCCAGGAGTACGGGTGCAGCGGCTGCCCGAGGATCTTGTCGACCGGGCCGTGCTCGATGGCGTTGCCGGCGTACATGACCAGGATGTCGTCGGCGATCTCGGCCACCACGCCCAGGTCGTGCGTGATGAAGACGACCGCGGAGCCGAAGTCGCGCTGCAGGTCGGCGATCAGGTCGAGGATCTGCGCCTGCACGGTCACGTCCAGTGCCGTGGTCGGCTCGTCGGCGATCAGCAGCTTCGGGTCATTGACCAGCGCCATCGCGATCATCGCGCGCTGCCGCATGCCGCCGGAGAACTCGTGCGGGTAGTTGTCGATCCGGCGCCGCGGGTTGGGGATGCCGACCCGGTCGAGCATCTCGATGGCGCGCGCCTTGGCCTTGCTCCGGGAGACCTTGTTGTGCGTCCGGTACGCCTCGGTGATCTGGTCGCCGATCGTGAAGTACGGGTGCAGCGACGACTGCGGGTCCTGGAAGATCATCGCGGAGTCCTTGCCGCGGTAGTTCTCCAGGTCCTTCTCGCTCAGCCCGACGATCTCCCGGCCGCCCACCTTGATCGAGCCGGAGATGCGGGCGGTCTTCGCGTCGTGCAGGCCCATCACGGCCATGCTGGAGACGCTCTTGCCCGAGCCGGACTCGCCGACGATCGCCAGCGTGCGGCCCAGCGGCAGCGAGTAGCTGAGGCCCTGCACCGCCTTGACCATGCCGTCCGCGGTCGGGAACTGCACCTGCAGGTCGGTGACCTGGAGGTACGCCTCTTCGTTGAGCCCGCGGGCGCGGGCCGTGCGGGTCACGGTCTGCGGGGCCCGGATGCTCTGGTCGCTCATGTCGCCGCCTCAGTGGTGCGTAGGACTGGGTGGATCATCCGAGCCGGACCCGCGGGTCCAGGAACGTGTACGCGATGTCCACCACGAGGTTCATCACGACCAGCACGATCGAGCCGACGAGCACGCCGCCGAGCAGCACCGGCAGGTCGGACTGGCCGAAGGCCCGGAGGGTCAGGTTGCCGAGGCCGGGCAGGTCGAAGATCCGCTCGGTGAAGATGGCGCCGGTGAGCTGGGCGGCCAGGTCGACACCGAAGATCGTCGCGACCGGGGTGACCGCGGCGCGCAGACCGTGGCGGTACACGACCCGGTTCTTCGAGATGCCCTTGGAGCGCGCCGTGCGTACGTAGTCCTGGCCCAGCGCCTCGATCATCGAGGCCCGCGAGTAGCGCGTGTAGGCCGCCGCGTTGGTGAAGCCCAGGCAGAGCCAGGCCGCGAGCAGTCCGCTCGCCCAGGCCAGCGGATTGTCGGTCAGGTTGGTATAGCTGGTGTCCGGTAGCGGGGGGATCAGGTACAGCGCGACGATCAGCGCGAAGACGAAGTACGGGAACGAGTTGAGCACCAGCGCGGTGCCGACCACGGCCTTGTCGAGCGGCGTACCCCGGACCTGCGCCGCCGCGGTGCCGGCCAGGATGCCGATGCCCAGGTAGACCACCGCGCCGCCGAGCACGATCGACAGGGTCACCGGGACCGCCTGGGCGAGCAGCTTGGTGACCGGCTGGCCGAGCGTGTACGAGTAGCCGAGGCAGGGCGCCGAGCATGTCTGTACGGTGCCGCCGGACTCGAACTCGCGGTCGACGACCAGGCCCTTGAGGTACAGGCCGATCTGCACCGCCGCCGGCTCGTCGAGGTGCAGGCTGTGCTGGATGTTCTGGAGCCGCTCGGGCGTGCACCGCGGCCCGCACATGACGCCGGCCGGGTCGGTGGGGGCCAGGAAGAACAGCGCGAAGCTGGCCACCAGCGTCACGATCACCACGGAGACGGCGCTCACGAGGCGTCGAAGGATGTAGAGCAGCACAGCTCGCTCCTGCGTTCGGGATTGTTCAAGGTGGAACAGTCGGGGGGAGGGGAGAGGGGCCTACGTTCGCGGTGGCCCAGCCGCCCCGGAGGACGACCGGACCACCGCGGGTCCCGCTGGGTGAGGAGCGTCAGCTCTTCAGGTACATGCTGGAGAGAACCGGCAGGCTGGTGGTCGGGTCACCGACGGACTTGCCGACGTTGGTGCCCTGGACGAGCGCCAGCTTGTCGTAGTACAGCGGCAGAGCGATGTACTTCTCGAAGATCTCCTTGTCGAGCGCGGCCCACTTGGGCGTGGCCTGCTCGGTCGGGAGGTTGTTGATGTCGTCGATCTTCTTGTCCAGCTCCTTGTCGGCGAGCATGCCCCAGGTGCTGCCGTCGGCGACGCTGCTGGACTTGAAGAGCACCGGGAACCACGAACCACCGGTCGGCCAGTCCGAGCACCAGCCGCGCGGCGACTGACCGGTGTTCACCGGGGCGTCGTAGTCGCTGGTCTTGGAGCGCAGGTCGGCGGTGGCCACACCGATCGCCTTGACCTTGAAGCCGGCCTTGGTCAGCGCGTCGGTGCGGACCTGGCTGACCTGCTGCGGGATCGGCTTGGTGTTGTCGTAGTAGTAGCTGATCTCGAAGCCGACCTTGCCGGCCGCCTCGAGCATCTTCTTGGCGCCCTCGGGGTCGCCGGCGCCGGTGCCGCTGAGGTCGGGGACCGGCGGGTACTTCTCGTAGCCCGGCACGGACGGCGGAAGCACCGTGCTGGCGCGCTCGGCGACGTAGTCGTTGAAGCCGCCGGCCTTGAAGCTGGCGTCGTACGGCCACGCCTTGGCGATCGCCTTACGGATCTCCAGCGGGATCTTCCGGCTGTCCAGCTGCCACACGATCGTGCAGGAGCTCTGACCCTGGAGCAGCTGCGTCTCCTTGCCCTTGAGCTGCGGGATCAGCGAGGAGTCGAGCGGGTCGTAGTTGATCGCGTTGGCGTCCGCGCCGTTGCTGTTGAGCACCGCGGTCTGGCTCTTCACCACGTCGACACCCCAGTTGAAGGTGAAGGTGTCGGGGTAGGCGTGCCGGACCGGGTCGGTCTTCGGGTCCCAGTTCGGGTTCCGCTTGAGCACCAGCTTGGTGCCGGCCTGGTACGTGTCGAACATGTACGGGCCGGTGGCGACCGGGTGGTTCTTGTAGTCCTGCTTGGTGTCCTTCGCCTTCTGGATCGGCGTGAACAGCGGGAAGGACATGTAGAACGGCAGGTCCTGGAACTTCTGCCGGAGGTGGATGATCAGGGTGTCGGTGCCCTGGGTCTCCACACCCGAGTAGGTGTCGCCGCTGGTGTACGGGCCCTTGTACTTGTCGCCGTCCTTGAAGTAGGCGAGCTGGTAGGCCGGCCCGTTCGGGTAGACGTCGTGCGCGAACGAGCGCTTGATCGCGTACGCCAGGTCTTCCACCTTGACGACCGTGCCGTCCTCGTACTTGATGCCCTGCTGCATCTTGAACGTCCAGGTCAACCCGTCGGCCGACGGGGTGCCGACGTCGGTCAGGTCGGGCACCAGGGTCGGCTTGCCGTCGCGGATGTCGAACTGCGTCGGGGTGCGCAGCACCAGCTTGCTGATGCCGTTGGCGTCGACGTAGTAGTTGTCCGTCGGGTCGAAGGTGGCCGGCGTGGTCTGCGCCTGGATCTCGAGGTTGCCGCCCTTGTGGGAGCCCTCGATCTCGGGCGCGGGACCCTTGGCGTTGGCGTCGATGGCCTGCGACTGCGTCGTGATCTTGCCCGTGTCGGCGTCACCGCCGCCACTGTCGCGGTTCGACGACGGGCTCGAGCAGCCCGCCAGGGCCAGGGCGACGGCGGCCGAAGCTGCCACCGCCACATGGAATCGCCTACCCATTTCTCCTCTTCTCATTACTGGGCGTGACAGAACGTCACCGTCGGGTGCGGGGGTCGAAGGCGTCCCGCACCGAGTCGCCGAGCAGGCTCAGCGACAGCACGAGGAACGTGATGGCGGCCACCGGGATCCACAGATAGAGCGGGTCTTCCCGGTAGTACGACTGTGCTTGGGAGATGGTCACGCCCCACGAGGGCGTCGGCTCGGTGAGGCCGACACCGAGATAGGTAAGACCGGCCTCGAGCACGATGACGGTCGGCAGGGCCAGCGAGACCGAGATGACGATGGGCGCCACCAGGTTGGGCAGCAGCTCCTTGAACAGCACCTTGCGGGTCGGCACGCCGAGGACCTTGGCCGCCTGGACGAACTCGCGCTCGCGCAGGGAGAGCACCTCACCGCGGATCAGCCGGGCCAGCGGGGCCCAGCCGAAGAAGGAGAGCACGAAGATCAGCGAGTAGAAGCGGACGGTGGCCACCTCGTTGGTGCCCGCGCCGTCGGCCGAGCCGACGAACACGGTCAGCAGGACCGCCGGTACGGCGATCGCGAAGAGCAGGTAGGGCAGGCTCAGGACGAAGTCGATGACCCAGGAGAGCACCCGGTCGATCCAGCCGCCGGCGAATCCGGTGATCAGACCGGCGGACACCCCGATGATGGTCTGGATGATCGTCACCGAGCTGGCCACCAGCAGCGACGGGCGGGCGCCGTAGACGAACCGGGCGAACAGGTCGCGGCCGAGCCGGGGCTCGATGCCGAGCCAGTGCTCGGTGTTCGGGCCGATGGTCGGGAAACCGTACTCGTCGGTGAGGTCCTGGTGCAGCGTCGCGATGTCCTGGCCCTCGAGTTTGGCCAGCAGCGGAGCGAAGATCGCGATCAGCACGAAGAACAGGAACACGCACGCGCAGACGACCGCGAGACGGTCCTGGCGGAGCCGGGCGAAGGCGATCGCCGTCGGGGACTTGCCCCGTGTGGAGACCCGCTTCGCCTGCGTGGCCGGGACCGGGGGCGGGCCCGGGTCAATCAGCGGTTCCACGCGGTGTCACCTCCCATAACGCACGAGACCTCCACGTGCCTTGGTGCGTGAGAGGTATTCGGGTGCTGCGGGTGCGAACGTAGCCCGACATTCGGTTCGTAGGAAATGAGTTGACGCATCGAATGAATAACGTATGGCGTATGACACGCGTCACAACACGGTCCGTTCCCTTTCGCAGAGTGGGACGCCATTGTGCAAAACCGGCGTTTTGCTGATTCGATTCGCCCCATACGCACCAGATCACACTACATACGGCTATCAGCCTTGCACGCAAAGTCACAGGCGGTCAGCCGGATGAGTTGTTACGTCGCGGTTTCCGAAGTGTGCTCGCCGCCCCCCACCTCGGCATCGACTGTGGTACACGCTCCGTGGCCGGCGCCGGAAGATCTCTCGCGTCGCCCCGGCGCGGGGCGGGTCCTTCCCGTCGGCAGCGGTTCCGGCGGGGCGCTTGCCGGTGAGCAAGCGATGACGGATGGTTACTCGTCGATGCGGACGCCATTCCCTTCGTCCTTTCCGATTGGTATCGACGGCAGTGGATGATCTTGCCCGGAATGGTGCCTCGCGACCGGCTCGGAGACCGTTCCGCATTGACCGTTTGGCATCTGTCGAAGTGGCACTCATGATCGTGAGAGCGCTCTCACAGTCGAGGCGAAGTCTCCCGACTGTGACGGAGCGTGACGGTCAGGCGTACCCCATGTCCGCCCCCGACGCGACCCTGGCCGGACCGGTGGCGCGAACCCGCCGGGGTCCGCGCCGGACAACCAGGAGTCGCTGGTGCACAGCGGCGACCCCACGTCGATCGGGATCACGCTGACCGCGTTCTGAGCCTTCCGCCGGTGGTAGCTCGTGGCGGTATCCGGCCCTCGGATACCGAGAAGCGCTACCACCGGCTTCGGGGTCACGGCGGGCGACCTCACCGGCGCCGGAAGCGGCGCCGGTCCCCGTTAGATCTTCGGGAGCAGGACGTTCACCACGTCCTTCTCCTTGGCCGCGTTCTCGTCGTCGCTGTCACCGCGGGAGTAGACGTCCACCTGCACCGTCCCGTAGAGGACGTAGAGGTGGCCGGCCAGCGTGAACGCCTTCTCGCCGAGCCCGTCGACCTCGGTGGCGCCGTCGATCTGCACCTCGTAGTCGGACGGCGTGGTGCGGGACAGGAACACCGCGAGCTGGCCGCTGGGCTGTTGCCACTGGCAGAAGCGGGCGGCGTCGCCCGGGCTCGCGCCGTCCTCGTCCCGCTGGCTGATCTCCCGGCCGGTGAGCTGCTTGACCTCGGCGTCACTCAGCAGCGTGCACGGGTCGGGGATGTCGCCGGAGTCCTTGACCGAACCGATCTTCGACTCCGATGACGGCGTCGGCTCGGCGGTGGCCTCATCGGTGGCGGTCGTCGCGGCCGGCGTGGGCGCGGGCGCGGCCTGCACCTTGTCGAGGAGGGAGCAGCCGGTGAGGGAGAGGAAGGTGACGAGAGCGGCGGCGGCTAAACGGGGGCGTTTCATTCTTCTCCCTGGGTCGACCGTCGTCCGCGGTGGGCGACGTGCGACAAGCTTGCAGGTCAGAGGCTTGCCGGGGACAGACCGCGACGGGGTGATGACACGTTCTGGGGAGATCTACACCGGAGCGAGGGCCGCGAGCAGCTCTTCGGCCCGCTCCCGGGCGGCGGTCGGGTCGGCGTCGGGTCCGCCGATCAGCGGATCCCAGTTCAGGTCGTAGAACAACTCGGTGACGCCGGCCTCGGCGTACAGCTCGGCGCCGGCCTTGATCTGTTCGATGCTCCCGGAGAGCGGCCGCGCGTCGTCGCGCTCGCCGGCCAGGACCACGCCGCGCACCACGATCCGCACGGCGTCGGGATCCTTTCCGGACTCCTCGGCCGCCGCCGCACGATCTGGGTGCCGCGGCGGATGTCGTCGAGGCCGGCGGCGCTGCGGCTCACCCAGCCGTCGGCGATCCGGCCGGCCCGGCGCAGCGCGCTCTCCGCGGTCCCGCCGAGCAGGATCGACGGCCCGCCCGGGGCGACCGGCTTCGGCCGCATCCGGCTCGGCGGCACGGTGTAGAGCTCGCCGTCGAAGGCCGCCACGTCGGCGGTGAAGAGCGTGCGGAGGATCGCGACGTATTCCTCGGTACGCCGCCCGCGCGGCGCCGGGTCCGACCCGGTGGCCGTGAACTCCGCCGCCGACCAGCCGGTGCCCAGCCCGAGGTCGACCCGCCCGCCGGAGAGCACGTCGAGGGTGCTCGCCTGCTTGGCCAGATAGGTCGGGGAGAGGTACGGCAGGTTGATCACCGCGACGCCCAGCCGGATGCGGGACGTGAGCGCGGCCGCATAGCCGAGCGTCACCACCGGGTCGAGGACACTGCGATAGACCGGATCGAGCTGGTCACCCTCGGCGACGAGCAGCCGCTGGAACGTCCACAGTCCGTGGTACCCGAGATCCTCGGCCGTCCGGGCGATGTGTCCGACCTCGGCCGGCTGGGCCCAGGCGCCGGAGACGGGCAGGCCGAAGCTGATCAACATGCCCCGATCATAGGGGCGCGCGTGGCCGGTCAACCGGCGCCGCGGAGAGGGCCGGCTACACCGTGAAGGCGCGCTGCATGTTGGCCACACCACCGGCCAGCGTGGTGAGCAGCCGGGCCTCGGCCGAGCCGGCCGGTGACAGCATCAGCAGCCGGTCGACCCGGGCGCCCAGCGCGGCCAGCGACGACCGGAAGCTGCTGCGGTCGGCCGGGCAGCGCAGCGCCTGGTCGGCGTAGTGCCGGACGAACGCGTCGTAGTCGACCAGGCAGGCGCAGGCCGCGGCCATCCGGTCGGTGGTCGCCCGGCGCTCGGTGAGCCCGTGCAGCATCCGCTCGACCGCGTTGGACAGCCAGTCGCACTCCAGCCGCAGCTCGGGGTCGGCCGACGCGCGCAGGATCAGCGGGATCGCCTTGCGCAGGCAGCGGTCGGCGCGTTGCAGATGGGCCGGCACCGTGCGGCGCGGGTCGCGGCTCTGCGGCGTCTCGGTGGTCAGCCCGGTGAAGTCGACCGGTCCGCTGGCGTCGGGACCCTCGGCCCGGATGTCGGCCTCGCCGATCTCGGCCGCGCGGGCCAGCGACTTCTGCGCGGCCCGGTGCAGGGCGCCGGCCTGGAGGAAGGCCGACCGGGTGCCGCGGGCGTCGATCTTGTCGGCGGCCAGCCCGAAGCGTTGCGCGGCGAACGGCCGGTCGGCGGCCAGCGCGCGATCACCGGCCGCGAGCTCCTCGGCGGTCACCCACGCGATCGCGCGTTGCAGAACCGGGTCGGTCAGCGCGGTGCGGCCGTTGCCGGTGCAGCGATCCTGGGCGTACGCCCACCGCTCGGTGAGCGTCTGGTCGTCGATCTGGTCCAGCCGCCGCGCCCGCACGCACCGGTCGAGCAGCTGCGCCGCCTCGAGTCGCAGGCCCTTGCGGAGCCGGGCCCGGGCCACCTCGACGGCGGTCTCCACGGGGGCGCGACGCTGCTCGGGAATGCGTCGCGTGGTCTTTGGTTCGTGGGGGCGAGCGGGCGCCGTATCGAGGGAGTCGGCCAGCACGTCGCCCAACTTAACACCCGACGTCACCGTGAATATACTCATGGTGATCTTTATTGCCGGACGAATCTGGACAACCCGGCGGCTTACCGGCGGGCGCGCCGGACCGCCTGGCCGGCGCGTGGATGGCGTGCGGGTGCTGTGCCGTACCCAGAAAAAGCCGGCCGCGGACCGGCTGGCCCGCGCCCGGCGTTGTCGCAGTGGTAGCCCAACCCGGGATCGTGCGGGCAGATACCGCGTTGAGCTACCACTGAGGGTTACGCGGCGAGCTTGCGGCCCACCTCGGCCGCCTTCTCACCCAGCGCGGTCCGCAGCACGGCGACCGTCTCGTCGGTGGACCTGCCGTCGGCCAGCTTGGCCAGGAACGTGCCGGCCACCTCGGGGTTGGCCTCGATCAGCGCCTCCATCATGTTCCACATGTCGGTGAACAGCACGTCGTGGGTGGAGCGGCCACGACGACCGACCTCCTGCTGCCACGGGGCGATGCGCAGGGCCTTGCGCCACGGGTTGTCGGCCGCGCTGGGCGCCATCCGGGCCAGCCACCAGGAGTCCATCCGGGCGTTGAAGTCGGCCTGAGTGATCGTTGCCATGTCGTCGTCCTCGGCTTCCAGTAGGCCCCAGGGCCGCGTGCTGCTCTCCTGGGCGGTCGTGTAACGGGAGGAGAAGTGGGCGTGCTTGTCGTGCGGGTTCGAGCCGGTGTACTCCCGGGCGGTCCAGCCCCAGCTCCGGGACCAGACGCGGCGGTTGTAGATCACGTTCTGCAGCCGGTCGTCGGCGCCGCTGCGGTGCCGGGTCACGATGATCTCGACGGCCTTTTCCATGGTCCAGCCCGACCGGCGCAGGTCGATGTCCACGTCGATGGCGTGCACCTCGTTGGTGTTGTCGGCGTCCTCGTACGGCGTGCTCCCGGTCTCGTCCGGGTTGTGGTCGCTCGAACTCGAGGCGTGCGCCGAGTCGCCGATCGAACCGTCGCTGCTCTTGTCTCGGGCCGGCGCCAGCGTGTTGAACTCCTCACGCAGGCTCACCAGGCACGGAACCAGAATCCAGCTGGCCATCGATCGGCACCTCCTCCCAGGGGTCGGGCACCGGATCACCGGCGTACTGCTCGGGTGGGCCCGGGTCGTGCGGCTCCGCGTACTGTTCGCCCTCGGCGATGTCGTCCGCGGACAACGGCTCCTGCCGCTGCTCCTGGGGGACCACCGACCGGGGGACGGACGGATCGGTCACAACACTCGCTCCTTGATCGTGGCGGGAACCAGATGATTCCGCGCTAACGGCGAGGGAGAGTACCCAACGAGTGCGACAGCCATGTAGGTTCACCCGTGAATCACCGATGAGTGCACAAAGGCGACGATCACGCGCTGTCGCGGATCACCAAGGTGGGTTGGAACGTCACGGAGCGTGGAAGCCGGCCCGGGCTGGCGATCTGGGCCAGGAGCATCTCCGCCATCTCCGCCGCCATCTCCTCGACCGGCTGGCGAACGGTGGTGAGCAGGGGCCGGCACTCGAGCGCGGCGCTGCTGTCGTCGAAGCCGACCACCGCGACGTCCTCCGGCACACGGTGACCGAGGTCCTGCACGGCGCGTAACGCCCCCTCGGACATCAGGTCACTGGCGACGAACAGGCCGTCCACGTCCGGATGGGCGGCGAGCAGCCGCCGCGCGCACTCCTCGCCGCCGGCCCGGGTGAAGTCGCCCTCGAGCGACGGCACGTCCCGTCCCAGCGCGGCGCGGAAACCCTCCAGCCGGTCCAGGCCGGCCGGGATGTCCAGCGGTCCGCTGATCGTGGCGAGCCGCCGGCAGCCGCGCGCGAGCAGGTGCTCGGCGGCCAGGCGGGCGCCGAGCCGCTGGTCGACGTCGACGTAGGACGCGGCGATCGGCTGCGACGGGCGGGCCGACATCACCGCCGGGATGCCCAGCTCGTGCACCTGCCGGGGGAGCGGGTCCTGCTCGTGGCTGCTGATCAGCAGGACGCCGTCGACGTGGCCCTGGCGCAGGTAGCGGATCACGTGGTGATGGTCGCCGGCGTCGGTCGGGATGATCACCAGATGGATGTCGTGGGGGCGCAGCGCCCCGGTCGCGCCGGCCGTGATGCGCCCGAAGTAGGGGTCGGTGAACACCCGGTTGAGGAACGACGTGTCGTTCGGGCGCTCCGGCTCGGAGATCACCAGCGCCACCGAGTTGGTGCGGCGGGTCACCAGCGTGCGCGCGGCCAGATTCGGGACGTACCCGGTGTCGGCGATCGCGCGCTCCACCATCTCGCGGATCTTCGCGTCGACGCTCGGCGCGCCGTTGATCACCCGGGAAACAGTCGCGCGGGACACCCCGGCCGCCTCCGCGACCTGGTCCATGGTGGGATTCTGCCCACCTCGCGGGGGCCGAGGCGTCATGGCGTCTGTTATAGCACCGGGTCGCCGGAGAGTCGGGGAAGCGCTTCCTCGACTCTCCGGCTTCAGGTCACGACGGACGACCATCCGCGCCGCACTTGATGATCGGGCGGATGCAGTCGTTGACCCGGCGCGCCATCTCGGCGACCGGCCACGCGTTGAAGAAGTCGCCGTGCATCGTGTAGCCGGCGCCGGACGCCAGCCGGAAACCGGCCGGGTTCCCGCTGACCGGATACCGCATCACCTGGCGCAGCTTCGGCACCACCACCGGGTGGCTCGACGGGCAGGCCCCGCCGACCGGGTACGCCATGTGGCTCTTGTGGTCGGCCGAGTCCAGGTCGCGCCCGTTCCAGCACTGCGGGAAGTCCAGGTACGACTCCAGCATCGTCCCGGCCGGGCAGGTCACGAAGTCGTGCGACGGCGGCACCTGACCGGCGTGCAGGCAGGACCAGCGCGAGATCGTGTTGTCGTTCGGGCCGGCCGCCTTGGCGTTGCCCGCGACGATGCGCAGGCCCAGCGGCAGCGGCTGGGTGGTGGCGATCAGGTCGTCGCGGACACCCTCGCCCAGGTAGTAGAAGACGCCGGTGGTCGGCTCGACCGGCACGTTGTTGTTGTAGAACGTGGGGATCCAGTACGACGACTTGTCGATCGACGGGTTGCAGTTGCTGTTCGCGTTGAGCAGGTCGTTGACCGTCGTGTACGCGTTGGTCACGGTGCTGCCGAAGAAGCTGTGCATGTGCGACGCGCCCGGCATGCTCGGGAAGACGATCGGGTCGTCCGGGAGCCGGTGGCTGTAGGGGCAGTCGGCCAGGAACTCGGCCACCCGCACGATGTCGGCGTCGGCGGCCTTCGGCACGGCGAGCGCGACGGCGGCGAGCAGGGCGGCGAGCACGGCTTTGACGAGGCGCATTACTCCTCCTTGGGGAAAACGCCGGGACGGGGATGGGGGCCCCGTCCCGGCGTGGTGCCGAGCCGGTCAGATCACTGGAGGACGCGTACGTAGTCGACCAGCATGCGAGACGGGAACGGCGTGGTGCTGTCGATCGGGCCGGGGAAATCTCCGCCGACAGCGAGGTTGAGGATCAGGTAGAACGGGTGGTCGAAGATCCACGGGCCGCGGGTGTTCTCCACGGTCTCCTTGCTCGCCGTGAACACCAGCTGGTTGTCCAGGAAGAACCGGATGCCCTTGCTGTCCCACTCGGCCGCGTAGAGGTGGTAGTCCAGGGACAGGTCCACCGGGGCGGTGGACTTCTGGCCGTACCCGCCGCCGCCGTTGTAGGCCGGGGCGTGCAGCGTCGTGTACGTCTCGTTGGTGTTCCGGCCGAGGACCTCCATGATGTCGATCTCGCCGTTGTACGGCCACGGGCGGCCCTGCAGGAAGTCGGCGCCCATCATCCAGAACGCCGGCCACAGCCCGTTGCCCTTCGGCACCTTGATCCGGGCCTCGAACCGGCCGTACTGCGCGTGGAACTTGTTGCTCGTGTTCATCCGGCCCGAGGTGTACTGCCGGCCCTGGTAGTCCTGCCGGCGGGCCTCGATGACCAGGTGACCCTGACCGTCCATCTGCGCGTTCTCACTGTTCGGCGTGTAGTACTGGATCTCGCCGTTCTGCGGGACGCCCGGGTCGTAGGTCCACTTGGCCGTGCTCGGCTTGGTGCCCGACGGGTCGTTGAACTGGTCCTCGAACACCACCCGGGTGGCCGGGAACGCCGGGTCGGCGGGCTGAGCGGGCGGGCTCTGCGGGTTGCCGCCGGTGCCGTAGACGCTGAACTCCCAGAGCGAGTAGCCGTACGCGCTGCTCCTCGCCGTGCCGTACATCCGGACGTAGCGGCCGGTGCCGGTGGCGTTGATGACGTCCTTCAGCCCGTTGCCGGTGGTGGTCGAGAAGAAGCTCGTCCAGTTGGCGTTGTCGTTCGAGACCTGCAGCTGGTACGACGTCGCGTACGCCGGGTCCCACTGCAGCACCACCTGGCTGATCTGCGCGGTGGCGCCCAGGTCGACCGAGATCCAGCCCGGGTCCACCCAGCCGTTGGTCGACGAGGTCGCCCAGCGGCTGGCCGGGTCGTTGTCGAAGGCCTTGTCCGGGGTGCACGGGTTGCAGTTCACGTCGTTCTGCGAGGTCGAGGCCAGGGCCGGCCTGTTGTACGACAGCAGCCGGGCGGTGCCGCCGGGCGGCGGGTTGTCCGGCGGCGGCGTGGTGCCACCGTCGGAGAAGACCTGGAACTCCCAGAACGAGTAGCCGTAGATCTCCAGGGCCCGCTGGGTGAGGTTGATGCGCACGTACCGGGCGGTGCCGGTGACCGGGATGCTCTGCTGGCCGCCCGCGCCGGTCGTGGTCGCGTACGCCTGGGTGTAGCTCGAGCCGTTCGTCGAGAACTGGATGGTGAAGGCGCGGGCGTACGCACCCTCCCAGTTGATCGCGACGCGGCTGACCGCGGTCGACGCGCCGAGGTCGACCTGGAACCACTGGGACCCGGAGAACGCGCTGGACCACCGGGTGCCGGCGTTGCCGTCGACCGCCTCGCCGGGCAGGTAGGCGCCCGGCACCTCGGTCGACGATGCCGTGGCCGGCTTGCCCTGCGACACGTTGACCTCGGCCGCCTCGGCTCCGGTGGCCGCGACCAGGCTGCCGAGCAGGCCGACCAGGACGACGCCGAGGCCGGCCAGTCCTCGGCGACTTCGTCGGAGAACAGGGGATGTCATACGGGGATCTCCTTGCGGGGAATCAAGGGGACGGATGGAAGAGGGATGTGTCGGAGCGGTTACGGGGATGTAAGAAAACGCTCTCTGACAGGTCACTCTGAACTCCGGTTTCACGACTGTCAATGCCTGGTGACGGGCTTGGGAAGCGCTTTCTCGGATAACCCCAGGTAGCGCCCCGGTTCCGGAACCACAAGGCGCGGCCGCCCGCTGGTGGAGGGGGTGGTAGGTCGTGGCGGTGTTTGTGGTCCGGATGGCGTGCTGGGCTACCACTGGCGGCGGCGGTGGTAGGCCAGGGCGGTTGTCAGTTGGCGGACCGTCTCGGCGGGGTGGTCGGTCAGGTCCGGGGCCGTGAAGCGGAGGACTTCCCAGCCGGCCTCCCACAGGGCGTTGAGCCGGGCCGCGTCGCGGCGGAAGGTGGCCTGCTCGCGGTGCTGGTCGCCGTCGTACTCGGCGGCCACCCGCCACTTCGGCCAGCCCAGATCCACCCGGGCGACGAATCGGCCGCTGTCGTCGCGCACCTCGAACTGCGGGGTCGGGGCGGGAAGGCGCGAGGTCGCGATCAGCACGCGGAGACGTGACTCCATCGGGGACTCCGCCCGGGGGTCGATCAGCGGGAGCCGTGTCAGTAGCGTCCGGGCCCTCTGGAGCCCGCGATGGGCGCAGATGTAGTCGGCAATCTCGGCGACCGTCACCAGGTGCCGGCGGCAGAGAGCGTCGACGGCCGCGACCGCGGGCGCCAGGTGTTCCTGGCGGCCGAGGTCGAAGGCGGTCCGCACCGGTGTCGTCACCGGCATCCCGGCGAGTTCGACGATGTCCTCGGCGTCGAGGAACGTTCGGAAGACCCGAACTCGTGGATGTCGCCACGGATGAGTTGCCTTCGGGACCGTCACCGTGACCGGTGCGTCATGCGGAAGCAGGTCCACGCCGTACAGGTAGGCGGCGCTGTAGCGGTCGATCGCGCTCCGCTCGTGAAGGGTGAGCGCGACCGCGGAACACCAGAGCCGATGGTCGACCGTCGCGTCAGCCGCGGCATAGGTGTCCGGCAGCAGCCGGCGCCACGATGGTCCGGCCAACATGTGGCGGGTGACCAGGCCTCTGGCCACCGCGTCCCGGCCTCGGAACGGTGCCGTCCGGAGCTGTTCCGCGACGTGCGCTCGACTTCCCATGAGCCAACCTTGGCGTCACCGGCCGCCGTCCGTCGGCACCCCTGTGGACAACCGAGGATCAGTGGTAGGCCAGAACGGTATTTCCCGCTCACATGCCGCGCTGGGCTACCACTGCTCGGGGGGCGTCGTGGCGGACGCGGTTGCGGCCGGCGGCCTTGGCGCGAACACGCTCGCGACGAAGATGCGGTAGGCCGGCGGGCGGCCGCCGCGGCCGCTGATCAGCCGAGCCAGCACGGCCAGGACCAGGATGTCGGAGACCTGGTCGGCCAGCGACACGGCCCGGGCGGGGTGTTCGCAGGCTTGAGCGGTCATCGCCTCAGCAGTCACACGGATGCGGGCTGTGATTTCCGGGCGCGGCGAGGGATCAGCGTCGCCGTGTAGAGCAGCAGCGCGGCCAGGCCCAGGACCAGGGCGGCGGCGCTCACCGCGCGGTCCACCGACTGGGCGGTGACCATCAGCGGCAGGGCCTTGACCGCGACCGAGCCGCCGAGGGCGCGGACCGAGGCGCTGTAGGCCAGAGCCGTCGTCACCCCCTTGAGCGGGGCCTCGGCGGCGACCCGGGCGTCCATGTCGCCCTCGAAGGCGGTCTGGCTTAGGCCCGCGGCGAACTGGGCGAACAGGACCGCGTAGGCGTGGGCCGGCGCGAACATCCAGCCCACCAGCATGCCCAGCCCGAACAGCGACCAGCGCAGCACCGCGGGCAGGCGCATCGAGCCGATCGCCTCGACCGCGACCGTGGCCAGCAGGCAGCCCAGGCTGAACGCCACGGCGGCGCCGGCCACCCAGGTGCGGCCGTGCAGCTCGGTGGTGAGCGGGACGGCCAGCAGGGTCGGTCCGGAGGCGAGCAGCATCACGCCGCCACCGGCGGCGAGCAGTTTGGGGGAGACGGCGGTCCGGCGGCGGGCCGGGCTGGACGGGACGTGGGTCGCCACGCGGCGGCCGCTCAGGGCCAGGGCGGGGATGCCGGCCGTGGGTGTCTCGTCCGGACGGACCCGGGCCCGGCGGGCGCCGGCGATGGTCGGGAGCAGGGAGCCCGCGTAGACCACGAAGACGGCGGCCAGCCACCAGCCGGTGGGATGGCCGGCCGCGCCGGCCGGGAGCAGGGCGGCGAGCCCGGTGCCGGCCGCCTCGACGGCCGCGATGCCCAAGGCGTACCGGGTCATCGCCTTCGGGCCGGGCGCGACCGCGCTGACCTCGGCCCGCATGCCGGCGAAGCCGGTCCAGGCCACGATGTGCATGATCAGGATGCCGGTCGCCAGGGACCAGGTGGGCGCGCCGGCGATCAGGCCCCACAGCACGGCGACGCGCAGCACGATCTCGGCGCCGGCGGTCGAGCGCAGCAGGATGCGGCCGGGCAGGCGGCGGGCCAGCCAGCCGGTGATCGGCGCCGAGAGCACGACGCCGGCCAGCATCGCGGCGTTGTAGAGGGCGGCCTCGGCCAGCCCGCCGCGGTCGACGGCGAGCAGCACCAGCACGGTCCAGCCGAGCGCCATGCCGAACGAGTCGACGACGCCGGCGGCGAGCAGTTCCCGGAGCCGGCCGGCCCGGCGGAGACCGCCGGCCGTCGCCTGACGATGGCGAGCGGGCCGGGCGGCCTCAGCGGGCATGACCCTCGCCGACGAACAGCGGGGTGGGCGGCGGGAAGCCGTTGAACGCGGAGGCGTAGCTCAGCGTGTACGCGCCGGCCGACCCGATGTAGAGGATGTCGCCGACGTCGATCGTGGCCGGCAGCGTGACCCCGGTGAACACGGTGTCCGAGCTGTCGCAGCTCGGCCCGGTCACGGTGAACCGCCGGCCGGGCAGCTCGGCGGCGTGCCGCACCGACGTCCACAGCGGGTAGTCCCAGCCGTTCGCGGTCTGCAGCGTCTCCATCAGCCCGTGGTAGGCGCTCACGTCGACGAACAGCCAGTTCTCGTCGCCGCGGCGCTCGCGCCCGATGACCGTGGTGGCCAGCACCGACGATTCGGCGACCAGGAACCGGCCGGGTTCGGCGGCGAGCAGGGCGGGCCGGTACGGCAGCAGCTCGGCCAGCGCCGACGTGACCACGCCGCCGATCGTCTCGATGCTCGGCACGCCGTGCACGTACCGGGCCGGGAAGCCGCCGCCCAGGTCCAGCATCTCCAGCGTGATGCCGTCGGCCCGGAGCCGGGACATCAGCCGGCCGGCGTCGCCGATCGCCTGCCGCCACGCGAGCGGGTTGTCGCACTGCGAGCCGACGTGGAAGGTGATCCCGTACGCCCGCAGCCCCAGCCGGTCGGCCAGGGTGAGCAGGTCGTACGCCTCGTCCGCGGTGGTGCCGAACTTCCGCGACAGCGGGAACACGCTGGCCTCGTCGGCCACCCGCAGCCGCACGTAGACCGCCGATCCGGGCGCCAGCTCGGCGATCTTCGCGAGCTCGCCGGGCGAGTCGAAGCTGAACCGCCACAGCCCGGCCCGGTGCGCCTCGGCCACGTGCGCCGGCGGCTTGACCGGGTTGCTGTAGAGCACGTCGGCCGGGTCCACCCCGGCCCGCTCGAGCATCCGTAGCTCGCCCAGCGAGGCGATCTCGAAGCCGGACCCGCGGGCGGCCAGCTCGGCCAGGATCTCCGGCGCCGGGTTGCTCTTCATCGCGTAGTACGCGCGTACCCCCGGGATCGCCTGCTCGAGCTGCGCGTGCCGCGCCGCCACCGTGCCCAGGTCGGTGACCAGGTACGGGGTGGGCACGTCGATGACCTCGAGCATGTCCGGGGCCAGGGCGGACGGCCACTGCGCGGGCACGCGGGCGGGGGTCAGCAGCGCGGAGGTCATCGGGGTTTCGTCTCCAGGGGGTGGGGGATCAGACGGCAGCAGGGGTGGCGCTTCCGTCGTGGAGCAGGCGCCCGGCAACGGCGGCGGGCACGGGCGGGGAGAAGTAGAAGCCCTGGGCGAACCGGCAGCCCATGGCGCGGAGCGCGGCGAGCTGGCCGTACTCCTCGACGCCCTCGGCCACGGTGGACATGTTCAGGCTCTGGCCGAGCTGGACGATGGTCCGGGCCAGCGCGGCGTCGTCGGTCTGTGCGCCGATCCGCTCGACGAACGAGCGGTCGATCTTCAGCGTGTCCACCGGGAAGCGCCGCAGGTAGGCCAGCGACGAGTAGCCGGTGCCGAAGTCGTCGATGGCCAGCGAGACCCCGAGCGCCTTGAGCCGGACCAGCTGCTCGAGGTTCTCCTCGGTGTCGGTCATCAGGACGCTCTCGGTCATCTCCAGGCACAGCTTGTCGGCCGGCATGCCGGTCTCGGCCAGCACCTCGGCGACGACCGCGGCCAGGTCGATCCGGTCGAACTGGCGGACCGAGACGTTCACGGCCATCCGCAGGTCCTGCTCGCGAACGCCCCAGGCGACGGCCTGGCGGCAGGCCTCGGTGAGCACCCAGTGGCCGAGCGGCACGATCAGGCCGGTGGCCTCGGCGATCGGGATGAAGTCGAGCGGCGAGATCATCCCGCGGGTCGGGTGCTGCCAGCGGACCAGCGCCTCGAACCCGGACACCCGGTTGTCGGCCAGGTCGATCGAAGGCTGGTAGTAGAGCTCCAGCTCGCCGCGCTCCAGCGCCAGCCGCAGGTCGGCCTCCAGCTCGAGCCGCTCGACCAGCCCGGCGAGCATCTGCGGGTGGTAGCTGGCCCAGCCCGAGCCGCCGGCCTCCTTGGCCCGGTACATGGCCAGGTCGGCGTTGCGCATGAGCTGGTCGGCGCCGGCCTCGCCCTGGCCGTTGAGCAGCGCGTCGGCGAGCAGCGCGCCGGCGGCCAGGCCGATGGACGCCTGGACGTGCATCTCCCGGGTGTCGATCCGGAACGGGTCGTGCAGGCTGTCCACGATCCGCTGGGCGACCTGCTCGGCGTCCGGGGCGCCCAGCGGCGCGGCGATCAGCACGGCGAACTCGTCGCCACCGAACCGGGCGACGATGTCGTCCGCCCGCACCGCGGCGCGCAGCCGGTCGGCCACCCGCACCAGCAACTGGTCGCCGGCCAGGTGCCCGAGGCTGTCGTTGACCTCCTTGAACCCGTCCAGGTCGAGGAAGAGCACGGTCACGTCCTCGCCCTCGGCGCGGGCGTCCAGCGCCTCCGACACCTGCTCGCGGAACAGCGCCCGGTTGGCCAGCTGGGTGAGCCCGTCGTGGTACGCCTCGTGCACGAGCTGCTCCTGGAGCAGCTTGCGCTCGCTGATGTCACGGGTGTTCAGCACCAGGCCGCCGACGCTGGGGTCGCCGAGCAGGTTGGTGATGGTGATCTCGGCCTGCCGGTAGCCGCCGTCGCCGCGGTGCAGGGTCAGCTCGATGGAGGTGGTCGCGTACGGGCGGCCGCCGAGCGAGCGCAGCGCCTCGGCCAGCGTGGCCGCGGCCGCGGGGGTCAGCATGTCGGTGAGCCGCCGGCCGGTGAGCCGCTGCGGCGAGGCGCCGAACACCCGCTGGAGCGACTCGCTCTGGTAGAGCACCTCGGACTCCGGGCTGACCACGGTGACCACGTCCGTGCTGTGCTGGACGAGCGCGTGGAAGCGCTGTTCGCTGGCGGACAGCTCGGCCGTCCGGTCGGCCACCCGGCCCTCCAGGTTGCGGGTGAGGCTGCGGTTCTCCAGCAGGGTGAGCAGCTGCCGGCCGACCATGAGCAGGATCAGGGCGGAGCGGGTGTACACGACGAAGGCGTTGCTCTGGCCGGTGCGGGCGAACCAGACGACGGTGATGGCCAGGGCGGCCAGCACGGCGACGTACGGCAGCAGCACGCCGATCTGGGCGCCCTCGACCGCCTCGGCGTCCGACCCCGAGGTGTCCGTGGCGGCGTCGGCCGGCTTGCGCGCGGCCAGCAGGATCAGCGAGAAGCCCGCGAACCAGCCGATGTCGGTGACCCCACCGGACTGGTAGATGCCGATCAGGTTCAGGTACGCGTACCCGATGTCGGAGATGGCGAAGGCGACCACGCCGGCGCCGACCAGGGCGAGCCGCCCGAAGTCGCGGCCCTGCTGCCGCTGCAGCGCCGTCATGTAGATCACGATGGTCACGATGACCACGTCGCCGAGCGGGTAGGCCAGCGAGATGGGCAGCGCCAGCATGCTGTCGTGGCCGGTGTTGAGCATCGGCGTGATGATCAGGATCCACGCGATCAGCACCAGCGAGGTGGCCACCATCAGGCCGTCGAGCACGCTGCGGGCCCGGTTGGCCAGCGCCTGGGCCTGGCTGGGCAGGACGAGCAGCCCGGCCGGGGTGAACACGACCATGCCCATGTAGCCGATGTCGGCCTGGGACGGGAACGGCACCTCGTCGCCGCGGTACGACTCGAGGTAGACCCACGCGCCCTGGCCGAGGCCCCAGGCGAGCACGCCGAGGCCGATCAGCGCCCAGCCCCAGCGGGCCCGGCCGCGGTACGAGCGGGCGCGCAGCAGACAGGCCAGGGCCGCGGTGATCGCGCCCAGGCAGAGGCCGACGTTCGAGATGCTCTGCGAGACGCGTTCGCCGCCCACGCCGGTGCTGAGCACGACGCCGATGGCCAGCACGACCAGCGCGACCACGAGACACAGCCCGGGCCAGCCGCGCGTCAGGCGTCGGCGTCCCTCGGGTGCGCTGGTCCCTGCCATCGTCGGATGTCTCCATGCGGCTCCGGACCGCGCCGGACGGCGGTCGTACAGGACGAGATCGGAACCTGGGCGGCGTCCTTGAGTGATTCCGGAGGGTGACGACGCTTCCGCCGGGTGCAAAACGGTTGCCCATTGACATCTGTCATTTGTTGGTGACAACGTTGTCACGCTCTCGTCATGGAGGTATGTCGATGATCCGCCGTCTGCTGGTGACCGCCGTCCTGCTGCTGCCCTTCGCGTCCGCGTCACCGGCGGCGGCCGCCGACCCGGCGCCCGTGGACCTCGTCCACCCGTTCGTCGGCACGCAGAACTTCGGCAACACGTTCCCCGGCGCGGCCGCGCCGTTCGGCATGGTCCAGGTCAGCCCGGACACCGGCGGGCAGGGCGGGTACGACTACACCGCCGACGCCATCCACGGCTTCAGCCAGACCCACCTCAGCGGCGTCGGCTGCGGTGTGGCCGGCGAGCTGCCGATCATGCCGACCACCGGCGCGGTGACGTCCTCCGATCACAATGCGTACAAGTCGGCGTTCTCCCACGACGACGAGCAGGCGTCACCCGGCTACTACCGGGTCGGGCTGTCCCGCTACGACATCGACGCGGAGTTGACGGCCACCGCCCGCACCGGCTGGCAGCGCTACACGTTCCCGGACACCGACCGGGCCAACGTGCTGTTCAACACCGGCAAGGCGAACCAGAACGTGTTCGGCTCGGAGATCCACGTGGTCGGCGACCGCACCGTCGAGGGCCGGGTCAACGCCGGCAACTTCTGCGCCGGCAAGGACGACCACACGGTGTACTTCACGGCCAGCTTCGACCGGCCGTTCGCCACGTTCGGCTCCTGGCGCGGCGGAACGATCGCGCCGGGCAGCCGGGATGCGGCCGGCGAGGGCGGAAACGGGGCGTACGTCACCTTCGACGCCGCCACCGACCGGGATGTGGTGGTCAAGGTCGGTCTCTCGTACACCGGCCCGGAGGGCGCGCGGAAGAACCTGGCCGCCGAGACCGCGGGGTCCTACGACTTCGACCAGGCGCGGGCCGCGCTGCGCGCCCGGTGGGTGGACGAGCTCGACCGGATCAAGATCGACGGGGGTACGGGTGACCGCCGCGCCGCCTTCTACACGGCGCTGTACCACTCCCTGCTGCACCCGAACGTGGCCGGCGACGTGGACGGCCGGTACGTCGGCTTCGACCGCACGGTGCACACCGCCGACGGCTACACGCCGTACCAGAACTTCTCGCTGTGGGACACCTACCGGCCGCAGAACCAGCTGCTGGAGCTGATCGCGCCGGACGTGGCCCGGGACGTGGCGCTGTCGGTGGTGGCCATCGGGCGCGACGGCGGGTGGCTGCCGCGCTGGGCGCTGGCCAACAGCGAGACCAACATCATGACCGGCGACCCGGTCACCCCGTTCCTGGTCGAGGCCTGGTCGAAGGGGCTGCTGGCCGGGCACGAGGAGGAGGCGTACGCGCTGCTTCGCGCCAACGCGGTCTCGCAGCCGCCCGCGGAGTCGCCCTACAACGGGCGCACCGGCGTGGCGTTCTATGCCGACCGCGGCTACATCCCGTCCGGGCTGAAGCTGGGCACCGACTGCGTGCACAAGGGCGGCGACAACGACTGCGTGCACCCGGCCTCGGCGACCCTCGAATATGCCGCCGCCGACGCCTCGCTCGCGCTGATGGCCGCCGGGCTCGGCAAGACCGGGGACGCGACGCTGCTCGCCGGGCGCGGCCAGTGGTACCGCAACCTGTGGGACAAGGGCACCAAGCAGTTCCGCCCGCGCACGGTCGACGGGACCTGGCTCACCCCGTACGACCCGGTGCACGCCGCCGAGCAGTTCCACGAGGGCGGGGCGTACCAGTACCAGTGGCTGGCGCCGCAGGACCCGTCCGGGCTGGTGGCGCTGATGGGCGGCCGGAAGAAGACCGAGAAGCGGCTGGACGACTTCTTCGTCTACGACAAGCTGCTCACCGACCCCGCCGGCACCGCCCGCAACGACTGGATCGCGGCGCCGTACGACTACTACGAGAAGCCCACGTACAACCCGAACAACGAGCCCGACCTGCTCGCGCCCTACATGTACCACTGGGCCGGCGCCCCGGCGAAGGCCGCGACCGTGGTCCGCGCCGCGATGACGCTCTTCACCACCGGCCCCGACGGCATGACCGGCAACGACGACCTGGGCACGATGAGCGCCTGGTACGTCTTCTCGTCGCTCGGGCTCTACCCGACGATGAGCGGCGCCAACTTCCTGGCCGTCTCCAGCCCGCAGTTCCCCGGCGCCACCGTGCGCACCGGCGAGGGCACGCTGTCGATCACCGCACCCGGCGCGTCCGACGCCAACCGCTACATCCAGCACGTCCACCTCAACCACACCACCCTCACCAAGAACTGGGTGACCTGGGACAGCGTGGCCAAGGGCGGCACGATCAAGCACACGCTCGGCGCCACGCCGTCGGGCTGGGGAACCGGCAAGAACGCCGAGCCGCCGTCGGTGAACCAGGCGCCTCTCGACACCCGCCGGCACGTCGACGCGTCGCTGCGCCCGGCCACGGCCGCGCTGCCCTCGGGCGGCACCACGTCGTTCACGGTGGACATCGTGGCGCAGGCCCCGGCCACGATCCGGCCGACGGTCACCGCCACCGGCCCGGCCGGTTGGAAGGTCACCGTCAAACCCAAGCAGCTTCCGTACCTGGTCTCGTCGAATCTGCCGGTCTCGGCCACCGCCACCGTCACCGTGAAGGTCCCCACCGGCGTGGCCGAGGGCTCGTACCCCATCTCGGTCAAGGTCGATGAGGTTGCTCTCACCGGAAACGTCGTGATCCGGCCGGCGCTGTCCTGCGTGGCCGGCACCGCCTGCGCGCTCGACCTCACGCCGGAGCTGACCCGGGACGGCACGGCCACCGTCGCCTCGCCGGACGAGGGCAACTTCGACACCGGCGGCTGGAGCTTCGACGCCGCCCTGCTGCCCGCCGCCGGCCCGGTCACCTGGGACGGCGTCGGTTATCAGGCTCCCGACCCGACGGGTACGGCCGAGAACTTCGTGACGGCCACCGGTCAGTCGCTGGTGCTGCCGGCCGGGTCGTACTCGTCACTCAACGTCGTCGCCACCACCCACAACGGGCCGGTGAGCGGGGCGCTGACCATCGGCTACGCGGACGGGACATCCGAGACGCAGACCATCACGGTGGCCGACTGGTGCGGCTCGCCGACCGCCGGCACGTCGGCGGTCCTGGCCATGCCGCACCGGATCAAGGCCGGGCAGGGCGTGGACGGGCCGCCGGTCAGCCTCTTCGGCCTGCGCGTGCCCGTCTCCGCCGGCAAGTCGATCCGGTCGGTGACCCTGCCGGACGATTCACGGCTGAACGTCTACGCGCTGACCCTTCAGTAGGCCGAACCTGTCGTGCTGGGGCCATCAGGCCCCCAGCACCCAGCCGTAGACGCGCTCCACGTGCAGGCGCAGCACGATCCGCTCGTCCGCGACCATCACGCGCCGGTACTCGTCCCAGTCCGGGTGCTCGCCCTGGATCCTGCGATAGACCTCGACCAGCTCCTCGACGGTGGCGTCGTCGATGCTTCTCGCGGGCTCGGTCCACGTCGCCGTCGCCTCGGCCACCGCGTAGCCGTGTCCCGTGGTCGCCTTGGTGTGCAGGCTGGCCCGCGGGTCGCGCTTGAGGTTGTGCACCTTGGCCAGCGGAACGCGGGTCGAGATGCGGATGAGGTGGTCTTCGCCCAGGTACGAGACGTCCGAGAGCTGCGGCCGGCCGTCCTTCTTGATCGTCGCCAGCGTTCCCTCGTGCGACCCCGCGATCACGTCCCACAGATCCATGCCGTCAGCCTATTAGTACGCTTGACGATATATCTCGCGCGACGTACTGTCTCCGCCGTGCATGAATCCACGTTCCTCATCCTCACCGCGCTCGCGGCCGAACCGCTGCACGGCTACGGCATCGTCCAGGCCGTCTCCGTCCTCTCCGACGGCGAGGTGAAGCTGCGGCCCGGCACGCTGTACGGCGCCCTCGACCGGCTCGCCGAGCAGGAACTCGTGGTCGTCGACCGCGAGGAAGCCGTCGACGGGCGGCTGCGGCGCTACTACCGGCTCACCGACACCGGGGCCGCCGCGCTCACCACCCAGGCCGCCCGCCTCCGGCGCCATGCGGTCGCCGCCGAGCGGAACCTGGGTCTGGCATGAACCAGACGCTGCTCCTCGCCGCCTATCCCGCCCGCTTCCGCCGCCGCCACGGCACCGAGCTGATGACCACCCTGATGGAGATGGGTACGCCGTCCCGGGCCGACCTGTGGCACGTGGTGCTCGACGGTCTGCGCGAACGGTTCCGCCTGCCCGCCGCGCGTCCGGTCGCGGTGCTCGCGGCGGTGCTGGCCCTGGTCATCGGCGGCGCGGTGGGCGCGGCGGCCGGGTCGTTCGCGGGCACCTTCGGGTACGCCGCCCTGCCCGACGCCCGAACCCTGGCCGGCCAGGCCATGCCGGCGGTCGGCCCGTCGGCGATGCTCAACGACGGCGACACCTACCTGACCGTCGCCGACACGCTCCCGCCCGGCGCCGTGCCCGCCGACGTCGCCGAGCGGACCCGCCGGCGCCTGGCCGCCGCCGGCTGGACCACCGGCCCGGTCACCGCCGGCCACTTCCGGGCCGCGACCGGCGGCGTCGAGCTGAGCGTCCACGCCTACGACGCCCCGACCTCGATGCTCCAGGTCGCCGGCTGGCCCGCCCGTCCCGCCTCGTACGGGTGGCTGGCCCTCGGCGGGGCCCTGCTCGGCATGCTGGCCGGCTGGCTCCTCGCCGCGTACGCCGCCCACCGCATCACCGCCGGCCGCCGCCGGACCGCCGCGACCGTGCTCGGGCTGACCGGCCTGATCGCGCTGCTGGCCCCGTCGGCGATGTTCACCTGGTCGCTGGCCTACTACCTGACCGTGGTCGACCCGGTCGGCATGGGCGGCCTGGTCACCGGCTTCGGGCCGTCCCTCGACCTGGTGCGCGCGGTCGGCCTCCAGGGCTATCTGGCCGTGAACCAGACCTACTACCAGCTGACCGTCCTGGGCCTGGCCGCGATCGCCGTGGCGCTGATCCTCGCCCGCCCCCGGGCCGCCGCGCCCGCCCTCCGTTCAGCCTGACGCGCCCACCGGGCGAGCGTCTCGCGTATGGGGCGCAGCGTCTCAGCGATGGCCGGCGGCGGGTGCGGATCGGTTGACTGGTCGCATGTTCGCACTTCGGGTGACCGTCCTGATCGCCGCGACGATGACGACCGGCCTGACCGCCGGCGTCTTCGGCCTCTACCAGCACACCGTCATGGCGGGCCTGGCGCGCGCCGACGACCGCACCTTCGTCGGCGCGTTCCAGGCCATCGACCGGGCCATCATCAACCCCTGGTTCATGCTCAGCTTCCTCGGCGCGCTGCTGCTCACCGTGGCCGCGGCGATCCTCAACCCCGGCCGTACCCTCTCGCCGTGGATCGTCGGGGCCCTGGTTCTCTACCTGGTCGTCGTGGTGATCACGATGGCCGTCAACGTGCCCATGAACGACGCCCTCAAGGCCGCCGGCGACCCCGACCGGATCGCCGACCTGGCTCTTGTTCGCGAGCGCTTCGACGAGGCGCGGTGGCTGGCCTGGAACCTGGTGCGCACGATCGCGACCACGGTCGCCTTCGGGGCCCTGTGCTGGGCGCTGGTCGCCCGGGGCCAGGCCGGCTAGGGCGCTCAGATCGTCATGATGGTTCGGGCCACCTCGTCGACGAGTTCGCGGGCAAGGAAGCCGGTGCGGCCGTGCCGGGGGATCAGCCGCTGGCCGCTCACCGCGTGCACGTGGGCGCCCCAGCACGCCGCCTGCTCCGGCTCGGCGCCCCGGCCGAGCAGACCGGCGATCACCCCGGCCAGCACGTCGCCGCTGCCCGAGGTGCCCAGCCCGGCGTCGCCGCTCTCCTCGCGCCAGCTCCGGCCGTCGGGGGCGGCCACGTGGCTGTGCAACGAGACCACGGCCTGGTGTTCGGAGGCCACGGCCCGGGCGGCGGTGGCCAGGTCGTCGCCCGGCTCCCGGCCGAGCAGATGGCCGGCCTCGGTGAGGTTCGGGGTGAGCACGACCCGCTGGGCGCGGCCGTCGAGCACGTCGGGCTGATTGCTCAGGGCGCCGAGGGCGTACGCGTCCAGAACGATCGACGCCTCCTTGTCGGCGACGGACAGCAGCTCGCGCATCAGGCGGGTGGTCTCGTCGATGTCGTCCAGGCCCGGGCCGATGGCCAGCACGTCGGCCGCCTCGGCCAGCTCACGCAACTCGCCGGGCAGCTCGGCGTCCTTGGCCGGCAGGCTGACCACCTTGGCCTCGGGCACGGCGATGCTCAGCGCCGCCGCGGTCTCGCCGTCGACCGCCAGCTGCAGCACGCCGGCGCCGGCCCGCAGCGCGGCCACACCGGCCAGCAGCACCGCGCCGGGCGTGAAGCGGGAGCCGCCGACCACCAGGACGGTGCCCCGGGACTTCTTGCCGCCCTGCGGGTCGGGGAGTGGCCACCCCCGAAGCAGGCCGGGGGTGATGACCTCTTCCTCAGGCCGGTTCGGCATTGACGTTCTCCTGGCGTGTCGGTGCGGCGCCTGCCCGGTGCAGGTGCTCGACGTGGTTGAAGACCTCCGGTCGCAACCGGTCGCCGGCGCGGCGCCAGCTGCTGACCGAGCAGTTCGCCACGGCCGTCCCGTGTGCCACGGCCATCAGGTCGGCCTCGCTCAGCTCCTCGGCCAGATAGCGGACCAGCAGCACGGTCGCCTCGTGGGCGAACAGCACCACCCGGCCGTCCGGGTGGTCCTCCCGCACCTCGCGCAGCAGGGCCCGCAGCCGCAGCAGCACGTCGGCCCAGGACTCACCGCCCGGCGGCCGGTAGTAGAACTTGCCCAGCCGCGTTCGCCGGGCCGCCTCGTCCGGTAGCCGAGCCCGCACCCCGGCCCCGGTCAGCAGGTCGAGGACGCCCAGCTCACGGTCCCGGAGTCGTTCGTCCACGACGACGGGTACGCCCGACCCGTGCAGGGCCGTCGCGGCGGTCTGCCGCGCCCGCAGGTACGGCGACACGATCGCCACGTCCAGCGGCCGCTCGGCCAGCCATCGCCCGACCGCCTCGGCCTGCTCGAGCCCGTGCTCCGACAACGGCACGTCGGCGTCCCGCTCCGGAATGTCGATCGCCTCGAGCCCGTCCCGTTCCGCCTGCTCGGCGATGACGTTGCCGGTGCTCTGCCCATGCCGCACCACCGCCAGCCACTCCAGCCGCTCGACCGCCAAGGAACGCCCCTTCCGTCACGACTCCCGGTACCCGGTTTACCCACCCTGGGCGGAATAATCGCGGGGTGACCGACAACGACGCGGTGCTCGACGCGGTGATCCGGCATGCGAATCTCGAGGACGAGCTCGACCACGACGACGTCCGGCGGTTGCTCGGCTCGTTCGACGGAGATCTCGCGCGGGTGCGCGAGGCGCTCGACCGCTTCCTCGATGAGGAGAACGTCTACGGGCGCGACCTGATGGCCGAGCTGATGGTCGGCGCCGAGGGCGCGGCGGCCCTGCCGGCCCTGCTCCGGGCGGCCGACCGTGACCTCGGCGACGATCAGGACGGCCTGCGGTCCTCGGTGGCCGAAGCGCTGGCCGCGGATCCGGTCGCCGCGCGGGCCATCGTTCTGGGGCTGGCCGGGAGCGACGACCCCGAGCAGCGCCGGATCGGCCTGGGCGCGTTGCCGCTCGTCGCTGACGAGCGGGACGGTGATCTTCTGGCGACGGCCACCCGTCATCCCGACCCGGCGGTGCGGCTCGGCGCGGTCGAGGAGATCTCCGGTAGCCGGTTCCTCGAGGTTCTGACGGTTGCGGTGCGCGATGTGGATGAGGGGGTACGCCGCGCAGCGATCACTCGGCTCGGTGGGTCCGGCCGTGCGGACGCGGTCGGTGCGGTCGCTTCCACCGCGACCGATCCGGTGGCCCGGGTTCGGGCTCTCGCCGCCTATGCGCTCGGACGGCTCGGTGGGGCGGAGGCGATTCCCGCCCTGCTGCGCCTGCTCCGTGATGACGACAGCCAGGTGCGCGACCGGGCGCGTGACTCGCTCGGCACGATCGGCGGACCGGCCGCCATCGACGCGCTCCTCGCCGAGCTGGCCTCGGCGACCGACTCGCGGGCGCGGGTGCAGGTGGCGAAGGCCCTGGCCAAGGCCGGCTCGCAGGTCACGGAGCTGGCCCGGCACGAGGATCCGGAGGTGCGGGCGGCCACGCTCAGCGGGCTGGCCACGGCGGCTGACGGGTCGGCTCGCTGGGCGGGACTGGTCGCGGACCTGGCCGGTGATCCTGAGGCGGACGTCCGGATGCGGGTGGCCGTGGTGGTGCGGCATCTCGCCCCGGACGACGTGACAACCGTCCTGGAGCGGCTGGCCGGTGATCCCGATGCGCGGGTCCGCGAGACGGCGGCACGGGAGTTGAGCCGGAGGTGAGTCGCACGCCCGGCGGTCGCGGCAACCAGCGTGACGGGCCGCCTGGCCCGCGGAGCGGGGACGGGGGCTCTGGTGTGCCCGTACCGGAAAAGGGTTCAGAGGACGAGCCGGCTCCAGAAGGTGACCGTCGGGCGGGCCGGTTCGCCGCCGGCGCCGGGGCCGATGCCGAACTCGCGGTGGAGGAAGTCTTCGAGGTTGTTGCCGTAGCAGATGACGTCGGTCTGGTAGATGGACAGGACCGGGTGGCCGCTGGTGCCTCGGCCGGCCGGGAGGTAGCGGTGGGCGTAGACGGGAATCATCCGCGGGGCGGTGAACAGGCCGGCGCGGGCGGCGTTGAGCGCGGCGTCCTCGGCGGCGGGGCGCGGGCCCCAGCCGTCGTACCAGAAGTCGTTCTGGGACACGTCGAACAGGACGCCCTCGACCGGCAGGGCCAGCCGGTCGCGGAGGGCGGCGCGGTCGCCGTCGCGCCAGTCCGGCCAGCCGCGGCCGAAGGGCAGCCCGGCGGCCAGGAATGCGCGATGATCGTCGGCGAAGGTGAAACCGAACTCGTCCTCGGCGGCGGTCAGCTCCGGCTCGGTCAGCCCGGGGCGCATGGGGAAGCGGCCCGAGGTGGCGAGAAGATCGGCAGCGGTCACTACGCCACCTTAACTATTCGTACTGCGATCGGTGCAGTTACTGCTCCGGATGGAGGATCGGCAGGTGACCGCAGGCGGACGACGCGCGGGGCGCCGGTGGATCCCTAGCGTCGGCGGCATGAGAAAACGCATCACAAGACTCGACCTGACGGCGGCGGCGCTGACGCTCATCGGGGTGCCGGTGGGGGTGGCCCTGACCGGCGCGACGATCGACAACACGATGACCCTGACGCTGGCCGCCTGGCTTGCCGTCCTGGCTCTGTTCGCGCGGCGGTGGCCGCTGGTGATCACGATCGTGTCGGTCGCCTTCGTGGTCGCGATGCGCGGGTCCGATCTGCTCGGCGCGGGCTGGGCCTGGCCGGCCACGGCGGCGTTCGTGGCGCTGGTCCTCGCGGGGCGGTTGCGCCCGGCGATCATCACGGCGGGGGCGACCCTGCTGTACGGCGTGCAGTGGGACGCGTTCGTCGATCTCGACCACGGCCAGAGCTGGGCGGTCACCCACGTCGGGGCGGAGGCCCTGTACCTGGTCGCGGTGCTGGCGGCGACCACCGCGTACCGCAACAACCTGCGCTGGCGGGCCGAGCTGACCGCCCGGATGGCCGCCGACGAGCACGAGCGGGAGCAGGCGGCTCGCCGGCGCCGGGCCGAGGAGCGGGTGGAGATCGCCCGCGACCTGCACGACGTCGTCTCGCACACGCTGGCCGTGGTGGGCGTGCACCTGAACGTGGCGATCGACGCGTTCGACGACGACCGGGCCGAGGCCCGTGAGGCGTTGCGGCTGGCGCAGGATGTTCGCAACCGGGCCATGCTGGACCTGCGCGCGCTGGTCGAGGTGCTGCGCGACGGCGCGCGGACCGACCAGCCGGCCGGTGAGCTGAGCGGGCTGGAACGACTCGCCGATCAGGTGCGCGACGCGGGCCTGGCGGTGTCGGTGACCGAGGATGGCGACCGGCGGGACGTGTCGGCGCCGGTGGCGACGGCGATCTACCGGGTGGTGCAGGAGGCGTTGACCAACACGATGCGGCATGCGGGCGCGACCAAGGTCGCGGTGAGTCTGCACTATCGACCGACGGAGGTGCAGGTGGAAGTGGTTGACGACGGGCGCGGCGGCTCGGCTTTCACCAGCGGGCACGGCATTCCGGGGATGCGCGAGCGGGTGGCCGCGCTGGGCGGCGTCTTCTTCGCCGGCGATGGTGACGGCGGCTTCGCGGTACGCGCGACGATCCCGGTGAGCCCGGTCGCATGACCATCACCGTCCTGCTCGCCGACGATCAGCAGCTGGTCCGCGCCGGCTTCCGCAGCCTGCTCAAGCGAGACCGGGAGATCACCGTGGTGGCCGAGGCGTCGACCGGCGACGAGGCGGTCCGGACGACGAAGGCGACGAAGCCGGACGTGGTGCTGATGGACATCCGGATGCCGGGGCTGGACGGCATCGAGGCCACCCGGCGGATCGTCGCCGACCCCGGCCTGCGGGACTGCCGGGTGATCATCCTGACCACGTTCGAGACCGACGAGTACGTGTTCGCGGCGCTGGAGGCCGGGGCCAGCGGCTTCCTGACCAAGGAGGTCGACCCGGAGGGGGCTGCGGCACGCGGTGCGGGTGGTGGCGGCGGGGGAGGCGCTGCTCTCGCCGTCGGTGACCCGCCGGGTGGTGTCCCAGATCGGCCTCCGGAAGACCACCCGGCCGGCGGGCAAGCGGCTCGCCGCCCTCACCGCCCGCGAGGTGGAGGTGGTCCGGCTGGTCGCGACCGGGCTGTCCAACGAGCAGATCGCGGCCGAGCTGGTGATCAGCCCGCTGACCGCGAAGACGCACATCACCCGGGCGATCGCCAAGCTGGGCGTACGGGACCGGGTGCAGCTGGTCATCCTGGCCTATGAGGACGGGCTGGTGGCACCCGGCTGACATCGATGTCATCAGGGTCTTGTGCATCGATGTCGGTGACGGTCAGGATGTGTCGGGTGTGTTAATTGCCCGCCCCCACCATCCTCTTGGAGTCCGCATGCAACCGGCTCGACGGGTCGCCGCCATGGCGTCCTTAGCGCTGCTGGCCTCGCTGGCCACCGGCAGCCCGGCGCACGCCGCCGACCCGCCCTTCGCGTCCTCGTTCGAGGCCGGCGACCCGCAGCCGACCTGGTCGGACACGGTGGACACCGGCGCGGACGGCCCGCGGGCGAGCGGCGTCTCCGGCCCGGTCCGCTCCGGCCCGCCCGGCAGCCTGCGCGACAGTGTCATCGCGATCACCGCGAACGCCCAGCCGAACTCCAGCGAGGGTGCGAACAACCTCAACGACGGCGATTCCGAGACCAAATGGCTGGTGGACACGCCGACCAGCTGGGCCCAGTACGCGCTGGACGCGCCGGCCCGGGCGATCCGGTACACGCTGACGTCGGCCAACGACGCCCCCGAGCGTGACCCGCGGGACTGGCAGCTCCTCGGCTCGAACAACGGCGCCGACTGGACCACGGTGGACGCCCGGACCGGGCAGACCTTCGCCGACCGGCACGTGACCAACACGTACGAGATCGCGACCCCGGGCCCCTTCTCGATCTACCGGCTGAACATCACCGGCCACCCGTCCGGCAACCTGACCCAGCTCGCCGACTGGGAGCTGAACGACGGCACCACCTCGGAGCCAGAGCCGTTCATGGTCAGCCACATCGGCGCCGGCCCGACCAGCTCGCCGACCGCCAAGGCGGGCGTGGGCTTCTCGGGGCTGCGGGCGTTCCAGATCGCCGGGCGGCACACCGCGGCCGGGCGCGCGTACTCGTACAACAAGGTCTTCGACGTCGATCTGGCCGTCACCGCCGACACGGAACTGTCCTACCTGGTCTTCCCCGAGAACACCAAGGACGACCTGAGCAACCCGGCCACGTGGACCGCGGTCGACCTGGCCTTCACCGACGGCACCTACCTGTCCCAGCTGAACGCCGTCGACCAGCACGGCGTCAAGGTCAGCCCGGCCGCGCAGGGTGAGTCGAAGACGCTGTACACGCAGCAGTGGAACCTCGTCAACAGCCGCATCGGTCAGGTCGCCGAGGGCAAGACCGTCGACCGGATCCTGATCGGCTACGACAAGCCGGCCGGGCCCGCGCAGTTCAAGGCCTGGTTCGACGACATTTCGGTCGCTCCCGTCACGCCGGCGGCTTCGAAAGATCACCTGTCCGACTACGTCGACACCCGCCGCGGCACCAACGCGTCCGGCGACTTCTCGCGGGGCAACAACTACCCGGCCACCGCGGTGCCGCACGGCTTCAACTTCTGGACGCCGGTGACCGACGCCGGCACGACCCGGTGGCTGTACGAGTACCACCGGGACAACGACGCCAACAACCGGCCGAACATCGAGGCGTTCTCGCTCAGCCACGAGCCCAGCCCGTGGATGGGTGACCGGCAGACCTTCCAGGTGATGCCGTCGGCGGCGTCGGGCACCCCGGACGCGAACCGGGCCGCGCGGGCGCTGGCCTTCGGGCACGAGAACGAGGTGGCCAAGCCGTACGGCTACGGCGTCACCTTCGACAACGGGATGAAGACCGAGTTCGCGCCGACCGACCACGCCGCGATCTTCGACTTCACGTTCACCGGGAACAGCTCGAACCTGATCCTGGACAACGTGGACGGCGACGCCGGCCTGACCATCGACGCCGCCAACCGGACCTTCTCCGGCTGGTCCGACGTGAACAGCGGCGACGGCTCGGCCGGCGTCACCCGGATGTTCGTCTACGGCACCGTCGACGCCCCGGTCACCGCGAGCGGGCTGCTGCCCAGCGGCAACCGGCCGTCCACCGGCTACCTGAAGTTCGACACCACCATCGACAAGACCGTGTCCATGCGCGTCGCCACCTCGCTGCTCAGCGTCGACCAGGCCAAGAAGAACCTGAACCTGGAGCTGGCGGCCGACGCCACGGTCGACTCGGTCAGCGCCGCGGCCCGCGCCCTGTGGGACCAGAAGATGCACATCATCGAGGTCGAGGGCGCGTCGCCGGACCAGCTCACCACGCTCTACTCGAACCTGTACCGGCTGTTCCTCTTCCCGAACTCGGCGCACGAGAACACCGGCACGGCCGGCGCTCCGGTGTGGAAGCACGCGGTGCAGTCGTCGACCACCACCCCGCCCAGCACGCCGACCGAGACCGGGGCCCCGGTCAAGGACGGCAAGGTGTTCGTCAACAACGGCTTCTGGGACACCTACCGCACCACCTGGCCGGCCTACTCGCTGTTCACCCCGTCCGAGGCCGGTGAGATGGTCGACGGCTTCGTCCAGCAGTACAAGGATGGTGGCTGGATCTCCCGCTGGTCGGCCCCGGGCTACGCCGACCTGATGGTGGGCACCAGCTCGGACGTCGCGTTCGCCGACGCGTCGCTCAAGGGCATCAAGTTCGACCAGAAGGCGGCGTACGAGGCGGCGCTCAAGAACGCGACCGTCACCCCGCCCAACAACAACGTCGGGCGCAAGGGGATGGCCACCTCGATCTTCAAGGGCTACACGCCGAGCGACTCCACCGGCGAGGCCATGTCGTGGGCGATGGATGGTTACATCAACGACTTCGGCATCGCCAACATGGCGGCGTCGCTGGGCCACGACGAGGAGGCGGAGTACTTCCGCAACCGGGCGCTGAACTACGTCAACATGTTCGACCCCTCGGTCGGCTTCTTCCAGGGCAAGAACTCGGCCGGCGGCTGGCGGCAGGGCCCGCAGCAGTACGACCCCGAGGTGTGGGGCTACGACTACACCGAGACGGACGGCTGGAACATGGCCTTCCACGTGCCGCAGGACGGGCAGGGCCTGGCCAACCTGTACGGCGGTAAGGCCGGGCTGGCGAAGAAGCTGGACACGTTCTTCGCGACGCCGGAGACGGCCACCAAGCGCGGCTCGTACAACTCGGTCATCCACGAGATGCTCGAGGCGCGGGACGTGCGGATGGGCCAGTACGGCCACAGCAACCAGCCGTCGCACCACATCATCTACATGTACGACTACGCCGGTCAGCCGTACAAGGCGCAGAAGCTGGTCCGCGAGGCGCTGTCCCGGCTCTACCTGGGCAGCGAGATCGGCCAGGGCTACCCCGGCGACGAGGACAACGGCGAGATGAGCGCCTGGCAGGTGTTCGGCGCGCTGGGCTTCTACCCGCTCCAGATGGGCAGCCCGCAGTACGCGATCGGCTCGCCGCTGTTCACCAAGGCCACGGTCAACCTGGAGAACGGCAAGAAGATCGTCGTCAACGCGCCTTCGAATTCCGCGACGAATGTGTACGTGCAGTCGCTGAAGGTGAACGGTTCTGAGTATTCGTCCACCTCGTTGCCTCACGACCTGCTCGCCGACGGCGCGACGCTGGACTTCGAGATGGGTTCGCAACCGTCGTCGTGGGGCGCGTCATCGCCCCCGCCGTCGATCACCACCGGTGACGCGGTGGCCGATCCGCTGCGTGACCTGACCGGTCCGGGCAAGGGCACCGCGTCCGAGGCCGCCCTGGTCGACGACACCACGGCCACCCGGGCCACCCTGGCCGGGAACGCGTTCCAGTACCAGTTCGCCTCGGGCGGCGAGCAGGCCACCTTCTACACGCTCACGTCCGGCAACACGGCGGGCGACCCGGCGGCGTGGAAGCTGCGGGGCTCGTACGACGGAACCACCTGGACGACCCTGGACGAGCGCAGCGGCCAGACCTTCGACTGGCGCCTGCAGACCCGCCCGTTCAAGATCGCCAGCCCCGGCCGGTACGCCTACTACCGCCTCGAGGTGACCGCCGGCACTCCGGCGCTGGCCGAGGTCGAACTCCTCGGCAAGCCGAAGCCCGCCTGCACCACCACGATCGGTGACCGGGTCGTCGGCGGCTTCACCGTCCGTTCCGGCGTCACCTGCCTCACGGCCGGCGCCACCGTCAACGGCACGATCACGGTCAAGGACGGCGCCTCGCTCTACACCAACGGCGCCACGATCAAGGGCGACGTGACCGCCACCGGCGCGGGCACCCTCTCCGTCCTGAACAGCACGATCACCGGCACCCTCAAGGCGGTCGACTCGGGCCCGGTCAGCGTGGAGAACTCAGTCGTCCGCGGCACCGTCACCATCCGCCGCAACAACACCGCCACGGTGATCGCCGCCAACCGCATCACCGGCACGCTGACCTGCTCCGGCAACGACCCGGCGCCGGTCGACAACGGCCTGCCCAACCGGGTCAGCGGCAGCAGACAGGGCCAGTGCGCCAAGCTCTGAGGTAGTTCGACATCGGGTGTGCCCGTACCGCTTTTCATGGGTACGGGCACACCCGCGTTCCGTCCCCACTCCGCGACCTGAGCGGCCCGTCCAGGCCGTGCCGCGCCCGCCGGGCGTGAGTGGTGCGAGACCATGACCCGATGAAGGCGCCTCTCGACTCCGTCCTGCTCGACCTCGACGGCACGCTGGTGGATTCCGAAGCGGGCATCCTCGGATCCCTCCGCGCGGCGTTCGCCGAGGTGGGGCTGCCCGTCCCTGAGCAGGGTCTCGGCCGTGACCTGCTCGGGCCGCCGCTCTACGTCAGCCTGCCGCCGCTGGTGGGCGAGGCCGCGACCGAGGCGATCGTGCTCGCCTACCGGCGGATCTACGCCGACACCGGCTGGCTGCTGAGTACCCCGTACGACGGAATCGGCCCGGTGCTGCGCCGCCTCGCCGACCGCGGTCTGACGCTCGCCGTGGCCACCAGCAAGCAGGAGGCCGCGGCCGAGTTGATCGTCGAGAAGCAGGGCTGGGGCGATTTGATCACCTACGTCTGCGGCGACACTCCCCGCGCGGAGCGCCCCACCAAGGCGGCGGTGATCGCCGAGGCGCTGACCCGCGTGGGCAGCAGGGCCGGGGTCATGATCGGCGACCGGCACTTCGACGTCGAGGGCGCCCGGGCGCACGGTCTGGGCTGCGTCGGCGCGGGCTGGGGATACGCCGCGCCGGCTGAATTGATCGAGGCGGGCGCGCTGACCGTATGCGCCCATCCCGCCGACCTCATTCCGGCGATCCCTCAAATGATCCCCGCCGGACGAGGGTGATCGCCCTAGCCGATTCCGTGAGCGAAGTACTACCCTGCGCTATGGGAGACGCGGTCTCCAATAGACGGTCGTCCATGTCGGAGGCGATATGCTGGGTCCGGCCGGCAGTGAGGTCTCGAATCCACTCCGAGTGCTGGTCACCGGTGGAACCGGCACTCTCGGCGAGGCCATGGTCGTCGCATTCGCCAAGGCCGGTCACCGGATCACCTTTCAATATCTCCGCAACGACCGGGCCGCCGATCGGATTGTGGACACTTTCGGCGCCACCGCATTTAAGATCGACTTTTCTCGCGATTTCGAGCTTCCGACGGCCGACTTCGACGTCCTGATCAATTGCGCGGGCATCAACGTCTCCGAGGACGAGTCACACGCGGTCGACCCGGCCGTCTGGGACCGCATGCTGCGGATCAACGTGACCGTCCCGTTCCTGCTCGCCCAGGCGATCGTCCCGGGCATGCTGCGCCGCGGATGGGGACGGATCATCAACATCGGCTCGATCTACAGCCTGCGCGGCGCGACCCGGCGGGCTCCTTACGTGGCGTCCAAACACGCGCTGAGCGGGTTGACCAAGGTGATGGCGCTGGAGTACGCCCGCACCGGCGTCACCTGCAACGAGATCTGCCCTAGTGCGGTCGAGTCGGACATGATCAATCGCATTGCCCAGATCCGCGCCGGAATGCGCGGTTCGACGGTCGACGACGTACTCGACGAATACCGATCGTGGAACCCGTTCGGCCGGATGGCGACGGCCGGCGAGATCGCCGCCGCCGTTCTATTCCTGGCGAGCGCCGAGGCCGGATTCGTCAACGGCGTATCCATCCCGGTCGACGGTGGGCAGATCGTCTGATGACCGCGGAGCGATCGGGGCGGAACATTCGATTCGGGATCTGGGGTGAGAGCCACGTCGCGGCGGACGAGTTGCGGCTGCGACTGTCCGAGGGTGGTCAGCAGGCGGTGATCATGAACGGCGACCGGGACACGCTGATCGAGTGTCTGGTCGTGCTGACCCGTCGCGAGCTGCGCCGAACGGAACTGGCCGCGCTCACCGATCTCGCCAACCGCGCGACGATGACGGTCGGGGTGGAGCCCAGCTCGGACACCGGGAACCCGGCGGGCTGGCCGCGGGACGCGAGCCTGCGGTGGAACGGCCAGATCGGAGACCTCGCCAAGGTGGCCGGCGACCTGATGAGCCTGGTCCGGCCGACCGGTCCGGTGTTCAGCACCCTGCCGATGCTGCTGCCCACCGAGGAGCCCCCGCCCGAGGCCGCGGTCGCGGACAGCCGGGAGGCGCTGGTCGACCGCCTCAACAGGTCGGTAGGCCCGCGCGTCGTCCCGGTGACCATGACGCTGTGGCAGGAGCTGTGCCGGCCGGGCCGAGCGGTCAGCGGCCTGGACTACGACCTGCGGCGCCTGGCCGCCTGGACCACCCACGAGCGCAGCCGCGCCTTCATCAACATGCGGCTGGCCCGGCCGGAGGACGTCACCGTGGGGCTCACCGGCCCGCTGTCGCTGGACGACGTCGTCGACGACCCGCTGACCCGGCCGCTGGTCATGCTCCTCGGCGAGCCCAGTTCCGGTAAGAGCCTGCAGCTGAAGTTCTACGACGCCCACGCGGCGTCCCGCTCGATCCGGCAGCGGTCGGCGGGGGCCGTCGCCCCGACGACGTTCTACGTCGCGCTGGCCGAGCAACCCGCGAAGCCGAACATCTCGCTCGACTGGCTGCGGCAGCGGTGGAAGGCGGCCGTCGACGTAGCCCGCTGGTGTGACCTCGACCAGTTCCTCGGCGACGGCGGGACGGTGCTGCTCGACGGGCTGAACGAGGGCGGCATCCGGGGGCTGGCCCTCGAGCAGTGGATGCACCAGTGGCTGGACGTGATCCACGAATTGTTCGAGCGCGGCGCGGGGAAGGTCGTGGTGAGCTGCCGGACCCGCGATCAGGTGATCCGGATGCGCGCGCCCCGCGACCAGCCGCCCACCGCCGTCACCATCCTGCCGCTCTCCAGGCCGGACATCCTGGCCATCGCGGCCGAGCGCGACATCGACATGGCGCGCCGGCTGGCCCGGGCCTTCGACGCCGATCCGGGCCTGCTCGAGCTGTACTCGACCCCGTTCCGCCTGCAGACCTACCTCTCGTCCGGCACACCGTGGGTGGCGACGACCGGCGCCCGGCTGTTCGGCGTCGACCTCTCCGCCGCGGTCGTGCGGGAATGGGAACAGGACAACCCACACGGCCGGCTGATACCCAGCCGTCAGGCCAGCAGCCTGGACGCGATCGCCCGCTCGGGTGAGGACCCCTGGCCGGTGCTGGAGACCATTCCGCTGATCCGCGGGCTCGGCTTGCTGGCCCGGGAGCTCTCCCTGCCGGCGCTGCCGAACGGGCAGGCCCGGCTGGCGATCCCGCAGGGCGACGCGGGCAACCTGCTGGCCCGGGCGATCCAGCAGGTCGACGGCCAGGCGGTCGACCCGCAGGAAGCCCTCGACACGGCCAAGGACCTGCATGTGCTCCGGGTCGATCGGGGCAAGATCCGGTTCAGCCATCCGTCGGTGCAACATCTCTTCGCGGCCGTCGGCAGCTCGCTCGAGGAGATCGTGCAACTGGCCGAGCAGGAACGGGGTGGGTGGCAGTCGGCGATCTCACCGACCGGGGTTCCCTCCGGCGCCCCGCCGAACTACTACCACCACCGCTACGACGAGCTCTTCCAGTTCTCGGCCCAGCTGCGCGGCATCGAGGTGGCGGACCGGCTGCTCGCGGTCGATCCGGTGCTCGCCGCGCGGGTCTACCTCTCGATCCGGGAGCCGGACGCCTCGGTGGCCGACCGGATCGTCGCCCGCCTGCGCGCCGACCTGGACGAGGTGTTCGTCCCCGCGGCGCGCTCCGGCATCCTGGCCGCGCTCGGCGACCTGGGCTGGACGCTGCCGTCGGCCGCCGAGGGTGGCCGCGGGGCCACCATGCTCGTGCCGGCCGGGCTGTGGCATCTGGGACAGCGGGGCGAGGCCACCAGTGCCACGCGCAGTGTCGCGAGCGAAGTCCGGGCGATCGAGCTGCCCTCGTTCCGGATCTCGCGCTTCCCGGTGTCCAACACCGAATACGCGGGGTTCGTCGCCGACGGCGGCTACGAGGATCAGAGCCTGTGGTCGCCGGAGGGCTGGGAGTGGCGGACCCGCAGGCGGACGGTCGAGCAGTTCGTCGCCGACTGGGTCCGCCGGCAGAAACGGTTGCGGCTCGACCATCCCGGCAAGGCGATCCGGCTGCTGCGGGAGAGGAAAGCGACCCCGGCCGGGGCGGCGGCCCTGGTCCGGTTCGCAGCGATGGCCGAGTCGGAGATCGTCGACTACGCCCGCGCCCTGCAGGCCCGCCCGGTCACCGCTCCGCGGTACTGGCACAAGAAAGCGCTGCGCAACCGGCTCCAGCCGGTGGTCGGCGTGTCCTGGTTCGAGGCGAACGCGTTCTGCCGCTGGCTCGGCCGGCGCCTGGGCGCCGCGGTCCGGCTGCCCAGCGAGAACGAGTGGGAGGCGGCCTGCCTGCACTCCTGGGGTCTGACCCGGACCGTGGACGTGGAGAACGCCCTCGGCCCGGCCTTCGGTAACACCCACGACCAGGGCTGGCCCGCGACCACGCCGGTCGGGACGTTCGCCGTCCGGGAGCAGGCCCATCGGCAGCTCGCGGTGGAGATGCTGGGCAACATCTTCGAGTGGGTCTTCGACTTCTATGCCCCCGGCGATCACAGCCGCCGGATCGTGAAGGGCGGCTCGTGGCGGCATGACAGCTGGCGTGCACATCCCGCCTACCGTGGACGTGGCGACGTCGACGCGCAGAACGACGACATGGGATTCCGCTACGTGATCACGGAGGGCCCGACATGAGTGGCGGCACGACCGCCGGGCGGCCCGGCGACGAACGGTCACGAGGCGGCCCGCCCACCGCGGACGATCCGATCGGCCAGATCGTCGCGCTGGCCGACGACAAGGACTCGGACGACCGGGAGATCCTCCGGAAGCTCGAGGCTCTCGGCGCGACCCTGGACGCGGACGAGATCTTCGCGGTCCTGGTCCGTTACGACACCCCGGACGTGTTGGGCTGAACCGAAGATCGGGCGTCATCGGCCCGGTTGTGCTTCGTTGGAGACCTAAGGACGCGGAGTCCGACCAAGCGGTCTATTCTGTCGCCCTTCACCTAGCGTAGCGACGGTCAGCGGAGGTTCAGGTGGTCGTAGGCGGGGCGGAGCGGCGGCTCCGGAGGCTGGTGCCGCGGGACCGGCCGGCCCTCTGGCTTCCGCTGGATGACGGCCTCATCTCCGGCCCCGAGGACCATCTGCGCGACGTCCGCGCGCTGCTGACGCCCGACGTCGTCGAGAACGTCACGGCCGTCCTGGGCTTCCGAGGTTCGGTGGCCGCGGCCCACGAGAAGCTCCTCGAACTCCCCGTTGTGATGAATCTCAGCGCCAGCACCACCCTGGTGGACCACACCCGGAAGGTGGCGGTCGGCTCGGTCCTTGACGCGGTGCGGGCCGGTGCCGACGCGATCGCCTGCCATGTCAACATGACCTCGCCCTATCAGGCCGAGCAGCTGGCGATGCTCAGCACGCGGGTCAGCGAGGCGGACAACTTCGGGATGCCGGTGGTCGCCTTCGCCTATCCCCGTGGCCTCGACTCGCAGGGCGTCGACGACAACCATCTCGCGCTGCGGGAGCGGAGTCCCGAGGAATTCGCCGCATTGGTCCGACACGGTGTCCGAGCCGTGATCGAGCTGGGCGCGACCGTGGTCAAGACGATCTACACAGGCACGGTCGACTCGTTCCGCACGGTCGTGGAGTCGGCCATGGGAGTGCCGGTGCTGATCGCCGGCGAGTCCCTCAGCAACGAGGCCGAGGCGATCGTCAAGGCGACCCAGGCGATCCAGGCGGGCGCGTCCGGAGTGGCGTACGGGCGGCAGATCTTCTCCCGGCCGCGGCCCGTCCCGTTCCTGGCTGAGCTCCGCAAGACCCTGGAGGTCGAGTGGCTGAACAGCCGTTCCCCGGGCTCAGCGGAATTCCCATCGGAGCTGGGTTCCCGCTGACGGCGGCGAACCCACGTGTGTGAGTCGTTCCAGGACACCGTCGCCGCGGCGGATCCAGGTTCGGCCGTGCGAGTCGATCACGATCAGGGCGAGGTCGCCGGAGCGGCCTTCCAGATCGACGGAGAGCATCAGATCCCGGGTCTCGCCTGGGCCGAGGCCGAGCGGGTCGGAGCTGGCCTCGTCGTCCGGCAGAGCGGCTCGCACGGTCACCGCGACGTCGTTGCTGTTGCGGACCCGTGCCTTGCGGGGGTTCGACCACCAGAGGGTCACGCGGGCCGCTTGGGCGCGTTCCGCCTCGTCCAGGGTTCGGCGGCGGTCCTTGGTCGCGCGGTAGTAGGTGAACGCGGCGATCACCAGCGATGACCCGGTGAGCAGCGAGCTGACCCAGGACGAGACGCTGCCCCACTCGGTGGTCATGCCGTGAGGATACGGGCAAGCCCGGAATTCGCGGCACGGCCCGGACGAGCCGCCTCGGTCGCGGAGCGGGGACGGGGGCTTGGTGGGCCCGTACTCTAGGAGGTTTTCTTGCGCTCCTGGGCCTTGCGCCGTTTGCCCTCGTGCATGGCGGCCACTCGGGCGATCGGGATGGTGTGGCCCTCTTCGACCAGGCCGGCGTCCAACGGCTGCGGCGGCGGCATCGCGTCGGCCCACGGGTCGCGGTCGGCCAGGCGCTCGACGGCGTTCCTGATGGTGAAGTCGGACGGTTTGACGCCGTCCAGTTCGGACCAGGAGAGCGGGAACGACACGGGGGCGCCGGGGCGGATGCGGGGGCTGTAGGCCGCCACGACCGTCGCGCCGCCGGCCCGGGTCGAATCGAGGAAGACCTTGCCGTGGCGGTCCTCGCGGATGAACGCGGTGGTGGCCAGGGCCGGGTCGAGGCGTTCGGCGCGGGCGGCGATGGCCCGGGTCGCGGCGGCCACGTCCTCGACCGGGGCGTCGTCGGGCAGCGGGACGAACATGTGCACGCCCTTGGAGCCGCTGGTCTTCAGGGCGTGGCCCATCCCGGCGTCGTCGAGGACCTGCTTGACGAGGCGGGCAGCATCGATCACCTGGGCGAAGGCGCCGCCCTCGGGCGGGTCGAGGTCCATGATCAGGTGGGTCGGGTGGTGGCGGCCGGCGAGCATCAGGGCCGGGTGGTACTCGATGGCGCGCTGGTTGCCGAACCACAGCAGGGTGCGGCGGTCGTTGCAGAGGGCGTAGTTCACGTTGCGGTGCGAGGCCTCGGCCCACACCTCGGTCCGCCGCACCCAGTCGGGCGTGTACTTGGGCAGGTTCTTCTGCATGAAGGAGTCCTGGCCGCGCAGGACACGGATCACCGACAGCGGGCGGTCGGCGAGGACCGGCAGGATGCGGTCGCTCATCGCGTCGAGGTAGTCGATCAGGTCGCGCTTGGTCACCCCGGCCTCGGGGAAGATCTCCTGGTCGAGGTTGGTGAGGTTGACGCCCTCGAGCTCCATCTCAGGCCCACCCCGCGATGCCCAGCGCCGGGAAGACCATCACCAGGGTGAGCACGATGTAGAGGCCGCCGAGCCGGCCCTGGTGGTTGCTGACCGCGATGACCGCGGCCACGAACGGCAGCAGGATGGCGACCAGCGCGGCCGCGTAGCGTTCGGCGCCGGCCGGGCCGGGGCTGGCCAGGCTCCAGCCCAGCAGCAGCGCCATCGTCACCAGCCAGGCCAGGGTGACCGCGGTGACCCGGAGGACCACCTCGGTCCGCCGGGCCACCTCGCGCCGGGGTTCGACCTTCGCCTGGGCCAGCCGCAGGGCGAACCCGGACTGCTGCTCGTCCACCGTCGTCACGGGGTTCAGCCTAGGGGCGCGCGGCCCCGCCCGCAGGGTTCGTCATCAGTCCGCGACCAGCACATCCGCGACGACCACGGCGACGTTGTCGGGGGCGCCGTGCGTGTGGGCCAGCTCGAGGAGCCGGTCGGCGGCGGCGGCCGGGTCGCCGCCGGGCAGCGCCGCCGCCAGGTCGGCCGGTGGCACGGCCGCCCACAGGCCGTCCGAGCAGAGCAGATAGCGGTCGCCGGCCAGCATCGCGCGCTGTCCCAGGTCGGGTTCGTCGGCGGTCGCGCCCAGCGCGCGGACCAGCACCGGGCGCTTGGGGTGCCCGGCCGCCTCGCCCGGCGCGATCGTCCCGGCGTCGACCAGCGTCTGCACGTACGAGTGATCCTGGGTGAGCCGGAACATCTCGCCGTTGCGCAGCAGATAGGCGCGGGAGTCGCCGATGTGGGCCAGCAGCAGCCGGTCGCCGGAGCGGACCAGCGCGGTGAGGGTGGTGGCGGGGCCGTCCATCGCCTTGATCTCCCGAGCCGCGGCGGCGATGCGGTCCCCGAGGTCCCCGAGGTCGCTGATCCCGCCACGCAGGGCGTTGACGGCGGATGTCGAGGCGTCGCGGCCGTCCGGGCGCCCGCCCAGGCCGTCGGCGACGGCGAGCACGGTGTCGTCGGCGTACGCCACATCTTCGTGGCTCTCCCGCACCGACCCGATCGCGTCGCGGGCGGCGGACTTCAGTCGCAGCGTGGTCATCGTCGTTCCTCTCAACGAATCGACGAGGAGGTCGACCTCATGGGCCCGTCGTTCGAGCCCGGACCGGAACGCCGCGACCGCCTCCGCCACCTCGGCGGGCGGCAGGTCGCACAGTTCCCGGATACGGGCGAGCGGCATCTCCACCCTGCGCAGGCGGGCGATCAACCGGGCCCGATCGAGCTGTTCCGGGGCGTAGAACCGGTATCCGGTCACCGCGTCCACCGCGGCCGGGCGGAGCAGTCCCTGCTCGTCGTACAGGCGCAGGGCCTTGGCGCTCAGCCCGGCGGCGCGGGCGAACGCGCCGATCGTCAGCAGCTCCACTCGTACCCTCCTCGTGCCGGCCTGGTGACCGGCACGAGCAAGCCTGGGGCTTCACCCAACGGGAAGGTCAAGCAGCGACCGGCTGGGGTTCGACCGATCTGGCGGGTACGGGCGGAGCACGGCGCTTCGGCCGGGGGAACGGGGACAACCGTGGCTTGCGACGGGCCGCGATGTCCTCGACCCAGCCGAGGCTGAGCACGGCCACGGCGAGCAGGGCGATGGCGATGCTGAAGTCGGTCACGTCCTCGAGGAACTGGGTCGGGATCTCCCACAGCCTCAGCGGGTCGAACAGGACCACCGCGATGGTGATCGCCACGTTGTGCCACAGATAGATGGTGACCGCCCGGTTGTTGACCATCGACACGAACCCGTCCAGCGGCCGCACCTTGGCCAGCCACGCCATGGTCGGCGACCAGCGCATCAGGGCCAGGACAAAACCGATGCTGAAAATCGCGTACGCCGGCGGGATGCCGACCAGATCGAAGCCCTGGTCCGAGGGGTGGGTGAAGGCCCAGGCCAGCGCGCCGCCGACGCAGGCGACGGCGAGCGGGTAGACGTACCGCTTGCCGACCTTGCGCAGGTCACCCTCGCGGTGGGCGAAGCCGAGCATCCAGCACGTCGCGTAGGCCAGCACGTTCTGCACGACCTCGCCGGCCCGCTGGCCGAACATGTCCGGCCGCATCATGAACACCGCCAGCAACGCCAGGGGGAGCAGCAACGTCGCGATCCGGGCCCGGCGGTAGAGCTTCAGCAACAGCGGCGAGAGCAGAACCAGCCAGAGGTACGTCACCAGGTACCAGAGGACACCGGCGGCCGGGAAGCCGAACTCGGACGACGGCGGCTGCGCGACCGGGACGACCCAGAGCAGCAGCGACCATCGCGCGTGATCCTCCCAGCCCAGCCGGAGCATCAGCGGCACCAGGATCAGGCCCATCGCCCAGAGCGCCGGCAGCAGTCGGCGGATCCGGTTGCGGATGGTCCGCGACACCGACCGGTCGAGCGACTTGACCATGAGCGAACCGCCCAGCGCGAACATCACGCCCATCGAGGGGAAGACCAGCTCGAGAGCGGCGAACGGGAAAGCGTGGAACAGCACCACCCGGATCATCGCTAATGCACGCAGAGTATCGAAGTACCGATCTCGGCTCGCGGCCTTCATGCTCGGCATGGTGCTCCTAGCTGCGTCTTTGTCGGAACCTGCTCTGGGCAGCAATTACCGAAAGTAGTTTCTTTCGCGTGGTTGCGCCCCGCCCGAACGGCCAGAGGGCAGGGGCCGACAGTTCGCGGCAGATGATCCGAAACGACATCGATGTCATACTTGCCGCCATGTCCGCGTTGCGTCGTCCCACGCTCACGCAGGTGGCGTCGCTGGCCGGGGTGAGCCTGAAGACCGCCTCCCGCGCGCTGAACCGCGAGCCGAACGTGGCCGAGGACACCGAACGCCGGGTGCGCGACGCCGCCGACGTGCTCGGCTACCGCCTCAACGGCATCGCCCGTGAGCTGCGCCGGGGCGCCACCTCGGCCCTGGTCGGGCTGATCAGCGGCGACCTGGCCAACCCGTTCTACTCGGCGGTGGCCAGCGGCATCGAGCGCGAGCTGCGCCAGCACGGTCTCCAGCTGATCACCGCCAACACCGACGAGGACGCCGAGCTCGAGCGCAGCCTGGTCGACGCGTTCCTGGAACGGCGGGTGCGGGCGATGCTGGTGGTGCCCAGCGCCGAGCGCCACGACCATCTGGCCGCCGAGGGCGCGGGCGGGGTCCCGTTCGTCTTCCTCGACCGGCCGCCGCTGGGTGTGGCGGCCGACGTCGCGCTGATCGACAACCTCGGCGGCGCCCGGTCGGCCGGGGAACATCTGCTGGCCGGTGGCCATCGGCGCATCGCCCTGGTCTCCGACCTGGCCCGCAAGGCGCCCCAGCGGGACCGGATCGAGGGCTTCGTGCAGGCGATGCAAGCCGGCGGCAACCGTGACTGGTTCTTGACGACCGACGTCCATGACGTACGCCGGGCCGAAGACGTCGTCCGTGACCTGCTCGCCTCGGAGCAACCACCGACGGCGATCTTCACGACCAACAACCGGCTCACCACCGGTGCTTTGCGTGCGTTCCGTGATCACCCTGGTGCGCCGCCGGCCCTGATCGGCTTCGACGACTTCGACCTGGCCGACGTCCTCGGCATCACGGTGGTCGCCCACGACATGGTCGCTTTAGGAAGGGAAGCCGCGCGCCTCGCCTACGCCCGGATCAGCGGCTACGAGGGTCCAGCTCGGACAGTGGTGATCTCGACGACGGTGATCCCTCGCGGTTCGGGTGAGCGCGCGCCCGCTTAGCGTCACGTTACGGCCCGGAAACGATGCCGCAATCACTCTTGACGATGTTCGGTGTTGAGCGGCAGTGTGCGACCGGTTGTCTTTGACAACGATGTCAAATAACGAGCTTGGGGGACATATGCGCTTCACGCGAGCGGCGGTTGCCGTTGTCGGCATAGCCGCCCTGTTGACCGCTGCCGCGTGTGGCAGCGGCGACGAGGGTGGCGAGGGTGGATCGACCAAGGTCGAGGTGTTCACCTGGTGGGCCGACGGTGGTGAGAAGGCCGGTCTGGACGGCCTGGTCAGCACCTTCGGCACCGCGTGTGCCGGGCAGACCTTCGAGAACGGCGCCGTGGCCGGTGGCGCCGGGGCCAACGCGAAGTCGGTTCTCGCTTCGCGGCTCCAGCAGAACACGCCGCCGGACACCTTCCAGGCGCACGCCGGCGCCGAGCTGCTCGACTACATCGACGCCGGCCAGGTCGAGGACATCAGCGCCGACTACGACAGCTGGGGACTCAAGCAGGCCTTCCCGCAGGGCCTGATCGACAACCTCACCGTCGACGGCAAGATCTACTCGGTGCCGGCCAACATCCACCGCGCCAACGTGGTGTGGAGCAACAAGAAGGTCACCACCGAGGCCGGCATCACCGCCGACCCGAAGGACCTCAACGAGTTCTTCGCCGCCCTGGACAAGCTGAAGGCCAAGGGCGTCACGCCGCTGGCCGTCGGCAAGGACTGGACCCAGCTGATGCTGTTCGAGTCGGTGCTGATCACCGACCTGGGCCCGGAGAAGTTCACCGGCCTGTGGAACGGCACCACGCCGTGGACCGACCCGGGCGTCGCCAAGGGCATCGCGGACTTCAAGAAGCTGCTCACGTACACCAACAAGGACCGTGACGCGCTCGACTGGACCGACGCCGAGAAGCTGGTCATGGACGGCAAGGCCGGCTACCAGCTGATGGGTGACTGGGAGGCCGCCGACCTCGACGCCAAGGGCTTCAAGGACTACGCCTACTTCACGTTCCCGGGCAACGGCACCACCTTCCAGTGGCTGGCCGACTCGTTCGTGCTGCCGAAGGGCGCCAAGAACGCCGAGGGCACCAAGTGCTGGCTGAAGACGGTCGGTTCGGCCGAGGGCCAGAAGGCGTTCAACACCAAGAAGGGCTCGATCCCGGCCCGTACGGACGCGGCGCCCGCCGACTACCCCAAGTACCAGCAGGCCGCCATGGCCGACTGGAAGTCGGCCAAGCAGGTGCCGTCGTGCGCCCACGGTTCGGCGTGCTCGCAGGGCTGGCAGGGCGCCGCCAACTCGGCGCTCGGCGCGTACAGCACCAACCAGGACGACGCCGCCCTGACCAAGGCGCTGACCGCGGCCGCCGAGCAGTTCGGCAAGAAGAAGTAACTCCTTTCTTCGCATTTTCTGCGTAACGAGCGGGTGGGACGGCTCCGGCCGTCCCGCCCGTGTACCGCTCGGCGCGCCACTGAAGGTGCGCCGGCTCTTGAGGAGCTCCGATGCGCCGCATGCGGCAATGGGGGCCGGGCCTGCTGCTGCTGTCCCCGTCCCTGATCCTGCTCGCCGTCTTCGTGTACGGCCTGATCGCCTGGACCGCCAAGGTCTCCTTCTCCGACGAGCACAACGCCCGCGGCTCGAAGGGCTTCGTCGGGCTGGAGAACTACGCCAACCTGTTCACCAACGACATCAACGACCGGTTCCAGCACTCGCTGAAGAACCTGCTGGTCTTCACGGTCGTGTTCCTCGTCGGCACGATGCTGCTGGGCCTGCTCTGGGCGTTCCTGCTGGAGCGCGGGGTGCGGGGCGAGGGCTTCTTCCGTACGGTCTACCTGTTCCCGATGGCCGTCAGCTTCGTCGCGTCCGGTGTGGTGTGGCGCTGGCTGATGAATCCGGCCGACGGCGGCCTGAACGCCGTGTTCGACGGCTTCGGCCTCGACTTCCTGAAGAACACCTGGTGGACCAACCCCGACTGGGGCATGGCGGCGATGGCGTTGCCGGCCGTCTGGCAGCTCAGCGGCTATGTGATGGCGCTGTTCCTGGCCGGTTTCCGGGGCATCCCGCAGGAGCTGCGCGAGGCGGCGGCGATGGACGGCGCGAGCACCTACCGGCTCTACCGCAACGTCATCTTCCCGCAGCTGACTCCGGTCGCCCTGTCGGCGCTGATCATCCTCGGGCACATGTCGATGAAGATGTTCGACCTGATCATGAGCGTGTCCGGCGCGCAGTGGCTGTCCGAGGTGCCCGCCGTCTACGTCTGGCAGGCCTTGCTCACCAGCGACTACTCGAAGGCCGCGGCGATCTCGATCATCCTGCTGCTGCTCGTGGCCGTCGTCATCGTGCCCTACCTGATCTACACCAACCGGGCGGAGAAGAGCCGATGACCACTGTCGCTTCCGCGCCGCCGACCGGCCTGGAGCCGTCGCCCGGGGTCCGCGCCCGCCGTCGTCGGTCCTTCGGTATCGGCCCGGTGATCAAGTACGCCCTGGCCATCATCTTCGTCCTCATCGTGCTGATGCCGGCCTACGTGCTGGTGGTGACCAGCTTCAAGGCGGGCAACGAGATCGGCGTGACCGGTCAGTGGAACCTGCCGACACACTGGACGGTCGCCTCCTGGGGCAAGGCCTGGACGGCGTTGCAGCCGGCCTTCCTCCGCACCTTCCAGCTGGCCATCCCCGTGGCGCTGATCAGCTCACTGATCGGGGCGGCGAACGGTTTTGTGCTGTCCCGGTGGCGGTTCCCCGGCGCCGACGTCGTCTTCACGCTGATCCTGTTCGGCATGTTCATCCCGTATCAGGCGGTGATGATCCCGCTGCGCGAGATCGTGACCCAGATCAACCTGCAGCCCGGCATCCCCACGCTGATCTTCGTGCACTGCATCTACGGCATCCCGATCTGCACCCTGATCTTCCGGAACTACTACGCCACCACGGTTCCGGAGGACCTGATCGAGGCCAGCCGCATGGACGGCGCGGGCCTGCTGCGCACCTTCTGGTCGATCATCCTGCCGATCTCGATCCCCGGCTTCGTGGTCACCATCATCTGGCAGTTCACCAGCGCCTGGAACGACTACCTCTTCGCGATCTTCCTGTCCAACACCCGCAACGGGCCCATCACGATCGCGTTGAACGCCCTGGCCGGGGCGCAGAGCCCCGACTACGCCGCCTCGATGGCCGGCGCCCTGATCACGTCCTTGCCGACGCTGATCGTCTACATCCTGCTGGGCCGCTGGTTCATCGGCGGCCTGATGGCGGGCTCGGTCAAGAGCTGAGCCCCTCCGGCGGCGCCGCCCTCCTGACCCAGCCGGGCGGCGCCGCTGGTCCCTCTCCTTCTGCTCGCCGCCTTGTCTGCGCGCTGGTTCCTCCGTGCTAATTCCTTTCGCGCTGGGTCTCCCCGCGTTGGTCTCTATCTGCGCGGGCTTTTGTCCGTGCGGCTAGCCTCTCGCGGCGATGTAGGCCGCCGAGACCTTCTTGGGCACCACCATCCGCCAGGCGTCGATCACCAGCTCCTCCATGAGGGCGTGATCGAGCTCAGCCATCCAGGCCTGCACCCACTGAAAGCGCATGTTGGCGGCATCAGGCAGATGAAAGACCCGCGGCTGGGTAGCGACCAGAGCGGCCCGTTCCTCCCGCGGAAACGCGAACCCCATGACGGTCTCATCCCGCGAGAACGCCACATAGACGATCGCCCCGACCCGAAACTTCACCCTGTCTCGAATCAGATGCTCCGAACTGCGTGGCAGCGGCCGCGCAACCTCCCGCACGTCATCAACGGTGACCATGCGAGAACGCTATCCCCGAGGTACGACACTCCTCATCCCACCGCCATCACGACGACCGAGGCTTGGGCACAGTCCGAGGAACCTCGTCCCCTTCCTTGATGCTGCCCGGCACCTTGGCCCGAGCAACCCGATCAGCCGACAACCGATAGGTCGAAGCCTGCACCAACTCATCCGGCACGTAATGCCGCCCCCGCCGCGGCACCTCAGCCTCCTGCCCTTCACCGCCCGGCTCCCCGACCATCCGTCCTGCCGCTACTCCGTGGTCTCGTCCTTCGGCCGCGCCGCCCGCCTCTCGCCTTCCGGCCGCGCCGCCTGCTTCTTGCCTTCCGGCCGCGTCGCCTCGGGCTCGCCCCTCGGCCGAGCCTTCTTGGTCTCCCATCTCGGCCGCGCGTCCTGGGTCGCGCATCCCGGCCGCTGGCGTTGCGTCTCGCATCTCGGCTGCTCTTCCGACGTCCCGCCTTTCGGTAGCGAGCGCTTCGTCCCGGATGTCGGCTGCTCGTCCTGCGTCTCTCACTACCGGCGCGAAGAATGCTCCCGAGTCTTCAACGGCACGCCTCCTGGCCGCAGCACCGTCTCGCTCAAGCTGATGCACGTCCTCAGCGCCGTGCCGACGTCCGGCCGCAGCGTCCGCCGACTCGCCGCCGAAGGAATGAGGCGCAGGCGCCGAAAACTCTTCCTCCAGCTGCTCGCGGTGGCTCATGTGCCGATACCCGAGCGGCATGCCAACAGCCGACTCGGCAATCGGCGACAACACATCCGCGGTCTCGTCGTCTTCGGCGACCCCGCCCCGGCCGTCCCAACCCGCCGGAGCCGACCGAACACCGGCACTTGCCGCGTCACGGCCGCGCCCATCGGAGAACGTCGCAGCGTTTTCCGCCAACTGCCGAACCCCGTCGACGGCCGCCTGTTCGCGTTCTTGCGCTGCGCGTGCGGCGTGTTCGCGTTCTTGCGCCGCGCGTGCCGCTTGTTCGCGCTCCCTGACCGCACGTGTTACGTGTTCGAGTTCCTGTGCCGCCAGCGCCGCGTGCTCACCTTCTTGAGCCTCGCGCGCGGCGTGTTCACGTTCTTGCGCCGCGTGTGCCGCATGATCGCGTTCTTGAGCCGAGAACGCCGCGTGATCGCGCTCCTGGGCTGGGAGCGTCGTCGGTGGCGCGGTTGGCGCGAGGGCCGTTCCCAGGGCGCCGGCGGATGACGTTGCCAGGGCCGCCTGTGCGGCGATGGGCGGGTCGGACGGGGTGGCGGTCGGAGTGGCCGCGGTGGGCTGCGCGGGCTGGGAAGCGATGCGCGCGGCCGTGCTGAAGGTGCTCTCGGTGGCCGCGTCGAAGCCGTCGCGGTAGGCGTCCTCGCGATCCGTCGCGCTCCGCTGCCATTGGTGGTAGCGACCGGCGGCGTAACCCGCGAGCGCGAAAAGGACAGCGAAGATCGACGACACGAGGGGGGCGGTCATCCCCCGATTCTGGCGATAAGTATCGACTGAGAGCTATGGCCCGTTTGATTTACCCCGATCGTGTAAGGATCAATAAATGACGACTGTGGGTCTGGTGAGTCCGGGATACATGGGGTCCGGCATCGGCTGGGCCCTGCGACAGGGCGGCGCCCGGGTCGTGGCCACGGTCGCGGAGAGGTCGGCTCGCACGCGCCGCCTGGCCGACGAGGCCGGCCTCGAACTCGTGCCCACCCTGTCCGACGTGGTGGCCGACGCCGACGTCGTACTCTCGATCACCCCGCCGGGCCGCAGCCTCGCCGCGGCCGGGGCCATCGCCGCCGCCTTGAAAGCCACCTCATCGCGCGCCATCGTCGCCGACCTCAACGCCGTGTCGCCCACCACGATGACCGCCGTGGCCCACGAACTGTCGCCCGCGCCCGTCGTCGACGGCGCGATCTCGGGCGCGCCGCCGAACGTCCGCCCCGGCGCGCGCATCTTCCTGAGTGGCGAACACGCCGCCGCCATCGCCGATCTGCCCTGGTCGGGTCAGGTTCAGCCGATCATCGTGGGCGCCGAGGTCGGCGCCGCCAGCGCGACCAAGATGTGCACCGCCAGCGTCTACAAGGGTTTGGGCGCCCTGCTGACCCAGGCCATCCGAACGGCCGGCCACCACGGCGTCCTGGACGCGGTCGTGGCCGACCTGAGCCGGAACGACGTGGCCGACCTGGCCGGCGTCGTCTCCTCCGCCACCAAGGCCCACCGTTTCGTGGACGAGATGCATGAGATCGCCACCACCCAGTCGGCGGCCGGCCTCACCCCCGACCTCTTCACCGCGATCGCTGCCGTCTACCAGGACGTATCCACCACGACCCTCGCCGAGGGCGACCCTGAGACCACCGACTTCGCCCTCCCGGCCGCCGAGATCGTCGACCGCCTCAACCATCGACGTCCCGCTCCACCATCGGCCTGAGCTCTCCGCGGAGATCATGAGCTGGGGATATCGCTGGTCAGGGCACGAGCGCAGGCGATCACTTCGGCGGCAAAGAGGGCGGGTTGTTCGAAGGCCGCGAAGTGGCCGCCGCGCGGGGGCTCGCTCCAGTAGCGGATGTCGGTGAAGCGGCGTTCCGCCCAGCGGCGCGACGGGCGCGGGTTCTCCTTCGGGAAGATGGTGCAACCGGTCGGCACGTCCACCCGGTCGGCGACGCCGCCGCGGAAGCGGGTCTGCACCCGGGCGAAGCTCTCCGCGTACAGTCGCGCGGCCGACGCTCCCGTCCCCGGCAGCCAGTAGTGCATGAGGTTGTCGAGCAACTCGTCGCGCGTCAGCACGCTCGCGAGGTCGCCGTCGCAGTCGGTCCACGCCTGGAACTTCTCGATGATCCAGGCGCACAGCAGCGCGGGGGAATCCACCAGGCCGTAGCCGATGGTCTGCGGCCGGGTCGCCTGTTCCAGGGAGTAGCCGTCGCCCGTGCTGGCCGAGGTCAGCGACGCGGCGGCCGCCTGCTCGGCCGGGGTCCAGTCGGCGGCGGTGGCCGTGTCGGGCGGAACCAGCGGCGGCATCAGGTGTAGCCCGATCACCCGGTCGGGGCGGCGCTTGCCGATCTCGGTGCTGACGCTGGTGCCCCAGTCGTGGCCCTGCGCGATGAACCAGCCGTAGCCGAGCCGCGTCATCAACTCGGTCCAGGCATCGGCCGTCCGCTCCACCGTCCAGCCGGGGCCGTCCGGCCGGTCGCTGAAGCCGTACCCGGGCAGCGACGGGCAAACCACGTGGAAGTGTTCGCTCAGCGGCCCGAGGACCTTCTCGAACTCGATCACCGAACCGGGCCAGCCGTGCGTCATGATCAGCGGAGTCGCGTCGGGCCGAGCCGATCGCACATGCCAGAAGTGGATCGCGAGCCCATCGATCATGGTGCGGAACTGTGGCACCGCGGCCAGCCGCGCCTCGGTGGCCCGCCAGTCGTACTCGTCGGCCCAGTAGCGGCAGAGCTCACGCACGTAGGCCAGCGGCGGCCCCTGCTCCCACCCGGGCGTCGTGGCCGGCTCGGGCCAGCGGGTCCAGCGCAGGCGGTTGCGCAGCTCGGCGATCTGATCGTCGCTGACCCGGAAGCGGAACGGCTCGATCGTCGTCATGCCGGGCTCCGGGGCGGCCCGGCCGCGATCCGCTCGGTGATCTGAGCCATGCGGTCGTCGCTGTTGTGTGGCATCTCCCAGCGCGTCTCCATCCACCACGTGCAGCCCGCCTCGGCCAGCGGCCGCACCGCCTCCCACGCGGCGGCCGCGTCGTCGGCCGGCGTCTCGCCCTCGGCGAGGATGTCGAGACCGGCCGGAGCGCCCTGTTCGGCGAGCCAGGCTCGGGTGTCACGGATGTTCGCCGGCGTCTGCTCGTGACCGGGAATGAGCCCGTCGCACTTCAGGACACGGCGCATCGACCGGGGCCGCGGCCACTTCGCCACCACCCAGATCGGCACCCGCTCCTGCACCGGACGGCCGACCTCGGCCAGGTCGTTGCGGTCCACCGCGTACTGGTAATGCACGCCCTCGGCCCGGGCCTCGCCGGCCCACAGCGCGCGCATCAGGTCGATGCCCTCGTCCATCATGTCGGCGCGGGTGTGGAGGTCGAGCTCCTCGCCGGTCTGTGGCAGGTCGGTGGTGATGGCGCCGACCCCGATGCCGAGGATCGCCCGGCCGCCGGAGAGCTGGTCGACGGTCGCGACCTGACTCGCCACCTTCCACGGCCGGCGCCACGGGAGCGGCGTGAGGATCGTGCCCAGGCGGACCTGGGAAGTCTGCACGGCGATCGCGGCGAGCAGGCTCCACGCGTCGACGCCGTAGGCCGCCTCCCACACGAACACGCCGTCCCACCCCGAGCGGTCGGCCAGGACCGCCTGCTCGAGCTGCTGAGTCGCGGTGCCGCCAGGAAGGATCACGCCGTAGCGCATCGTCTGCTCTGCCATGCTCCTGTCCTATCAGGCGAGCCCGACAGTTTTCGGCCGCCAGCTCACCGACCTGCCCAGCCGAGCGAGAAATTCGGTCTCGGGCGACACACCGGGCGGGAACGGAACGCCCGGCGCGAAGGCGGCGCCCGCCTGCGTGCGGGAGTCGTCGTCGGGCACCTGGCGGGCGACGGGCAGCGCCGCCGCCAGCGCGTCGGGCGGCGGCGACCAGGGCAGGCCGAGCGTGGCGGCGACATCCCAGCCATGCGCCAGGTAGTCGACCAGGTGGAAGCTGATCGCGAGGCGCCCGGGCACCGGTTCGGGACGGATCTCGGGCAGGTGGAAGGGGTGGTCGAGCACACCGTCGGCTTCGAACGCCGAAAGCACGACGGCGGCGCTCACGGCGTACCCCTCGAGGGGTTTCGGGTCTTGCCACCTTGGGCGCCAGGCCGCCTCATCGGGCCCGCGCTCGATGGCGGCCGCGGCGAAGCCCTCGTGTTGGGCGGTCATGTGGGCGAGCAGGGCGCGCAGATTCCACCCGTCGCACGGCGTTGGCCTGGTCAGGTCGTCGGGCGTCACGCGGCTCACCAGGTCGACGGTGGCTCGGACGGCTTCGGCGTCGGCTCGGATCAGATCGATATGCATGCGTTTACGATCTACCTGAGCGTACGATCTGTCAACGGGTATCGTCGCGGCGTGACAAGCGACACGGATCGGCCCGATCTGGGCGCGATGGCGGCCCGGCTGGCGCGTCTGCTGATCACCCTGGAGCAGCCGATCCTGGCCGAGAACAACCTGTCGATGTGGGCTTATGTGGTGCTTTCGGCGCTGCGCGACGAGCCCATGCGTACGCAGGCGGCGCTGGCCAAGGCCATCGGCGCGGACAAGACGCGGCTCATACCGGTGCTCGACGACCTGCAGCGGCGGGGGCTGATCGAGCGCGAGCCCGACCCGGCCGATCGGCGGGTCCGGCTGCTGGCGCTCACGGCCGCGGGGCAGGACGTCCACTCGGTGGTCCGGGTGGCGATCCGAGCGGCCGAGCGAGGCCTGCTCGATCGGTTATCCACAGGGGATGAGCAGGTCTTTCTCCGTTGCCTCGAACATTTGTCGGAGGGTGGTGCTAAACCTGACGCCAACTGAGGGAGGTCCTCGATGCAGGCGTCAGATCACGTCGAAGTTGGCCATCATCGCCATGTCCTCGTGCTCGAGGTTGTGGCAGTGCAACATGTACTTGCCGCGGTGGCCGGCGAACTTCGCCAACACCTCGACCGTTTCGTACGGTCGTACGTCCACCGTGTCCTTCCAGCCCGTCTCCCACGGCTCCGGCGATCGACCAGAACGCGACAGCACCTGGAAGTGGGCCAGGTGCACGTGGACCGGGTGGTGGAAGTCGCTGGTGAAGCGCCACAGCTCGACGGTGTCCAGCCGAGGCGTGGCCAGGCTGCCGGCGGGGTCGTAGAGCTGGCGGTTGACCGTCCACCGCCCCTCGTCGTAACGGAAGTCGAACTGCCGCTCGGTGACCGCGTCGGCCGTGGTGAGCGGGGGCTCCGCGGCGGGCACGAGCCGGTCCGGCACCCGGCTGTCGTCGGCGGCCTTGCGGGCCACCGCGAAGCGCATCACCTCGGCGGTCGTGCCGATGCCGAAGTCGTTGACCAGGGTCACCTCGGTGCCGATCGGCAGGGCGGCGAAGTCCACCACGACGTCGTAGCGTTCGCCGGGCGTGACGATGATCTCGGTGTGCGTGATCGGCGCGGGCAGCAGCCCGTCGTCGCTGCCGATCTGGATCATCGGCAGCCGTTTCCCGCCGGCCTCGAGGGCGAGCCGGTAGCGGCGGGCGTTGGAGGCGTTGACCAGCCGCAGCCGATAGCGCGCGGCGTCCACCTCGTGCCGGGGCCACGGGGCGCCGTTGACGAGGATCACGTCGCCGAAGACGCCGGTCACGAACTGGCCGCGGGCGCCCGGCCGGTGCATCGCCATGTCGTGCGACGGGTAGGCGAACGAGCCGTCCTCCTCGAAGGCGCGATCGCAGATCATCAGGGGCAGGTCGCGGTCGTCGCGGGGCAGTGGCAGCGCCTCTTCCCGCGGGTCGGTGATCTGGTAGAGGCCGAGCAGCCCGCGCCACACCTGCGGGCCGGTGAAGTCCATCCGGTGGTCGTGGTACCAGAGCGTCGCCGCCCGCTGATTGTTCGGGTAGCGATAGTCGCGGCTGACGTCGTGCACCTGGCGTGCCGTCGGCGGGGCCGGCGAGTAGCCGCGCGGGACGGTCAGGTCGGTGGGGAAGCCGTCGGAGTCGGGCGGGGTGACGCCGCCGTGCAGATGGGTCGAGGTCGGCACGGGCAGTTCGTTGCGCATCGTCACCACGGCCGGTCGGCCGGCACGGACCCGCAGAGTCGGCCCGGGGAAGGTGCCGTCGTAACCCCAGATGCGGGTCGTCCGGCCGGGCAGCAGGCTGACGTCGGCGGCCTTCTGGGTGAGCACGTAGTGGTCGGCGTCGGCGGTGACCCGCACCGGGCGGGCGATCGCGGGGATCGGCAGCGGGGCGGTGAACCGGGCGGGCAGAGCCTTGCTGGTCAGCAGCCGACCGGTGCCCGGCCCGTCGGAGGCTCGTCCACATCCGGCCGCCGCGGCGGCCACGCCGGCGAGCGTGAGGAGGCCGCGCCGGGTCAGGCTCATCGACGGGTCCGATATGCGCAGGTCCACCAGGCGAAGCCGCCGATCAGGCCCATCAGCGCCACCCCGATCGGGATGTGCAGGCCGACCATGCGGGCGAAGCCGAGACCGGCCTGCACGGTGATCAGGAACCAGATGCCCGAGGTCAGCGCGATCGGCCACCACGGGCCCCGGCCGGGGCGGACCAGCAGAACCGCGCCGACGACGAGCAGTCCGGCGGTCAGGAACAGCAGGGTGCCGTTGGCGCTGTGCAGGCCGAGCAGCGAGACGTCCCCGGTGATGAAGCCGCCGGCCAGTGCGGCTTGGAGCAACACCTGGATAAGGACGAGCAAGGAGACGCCGCGGAGCAGCGCGATCGGCCAGCGCGCGCCCGGCCGGCGCCCGGCTAAGGGGACCGGAGGGGGCGCGGCGCCCGGCGGTTCCAGCGCGGCGCTCACGGGCATGGGCGTGGACGGGTTTCCGGGCAGACCAGGGTTCTTGAGCACGGCTTCATCCTTCTGGCGAAGGCGAACGAGCGGATCCGGCGCCGTACCTAAGGGTGGGCCGGATTTAGGCAGCTCAGAAGAGGCCGACGGGCCCGGGTTCGCTCAGGGTCGGCGTCGCCGGTGGGAGATTGACGGCGCCGTCGACGGCCTCCTGGAGCCCGCGGGCCGCCAGGCGGTCGGCGCGTTCGTTCTCCGGGTGCCCGGCATGGCCCTTGACCCAGTGCCACGCCACCTGATGACGGCTCACCGCCGCTTCCAGGCGCTGCCACAGGTCGACGTTCTTGACGGGCTGCTTGGCGGCGGTCTGCCAGCCGTTGGCCTTCCACCGGGGCAGCCACTTCGTGATGCCGTCGCGGACGTAGACGCTGTCGGTGTAGAGCATCACGGTCAGCGGCGCCCGGGTCAGCGACTCCAGCGCGCGGATCGGCGCGGTCAGCTCCATCCGGTTGTTCGTGGTGGTGCTCGCCTCACCGCCGCAGAGGTCACGCTCGACGCTGCCGTAGCGCAGGACCGCGCCCCAGCCGCCGGGGCCGGGATTCGGGATGCATGCCCCGTCTGTGTAGATCTCGACGACGGTTCGGTCGGTCATGGCGGGCACCCTACCGATCGCGATGGGCTGAGTCTCGCGCGCGGCCGGGGGAGGACGGGTGCGGACGCAACAGTTCCACCTCAGGGAGGAGCGGTGCGGCCGCGGGGAGGAGGAAAGGGCGCCTCCGGCCCGGTAGGCAGGGGGGAGCGGAACGGGAGAGGCGGGACAATGCTGGTGACGGAACGTCGCGAGGCTCGGCGTCGGGCGGAGGCCGGGCGCAACGTATCGTGGCCGGAGCGGATCCGCCGGGATTCGCCGGGACGATGGGGCGGGATGAGTCAGGCCGGGGCCGTCGAGGTGCGGGACGTGGTGGTTCGCTACGGCGACGTCACCGCTGTCGACGGTGTCTCGCTGACCGCTCCGCGTGGGCAGGTGCTCGCCCTGCTCGGCAACAACGGCGCCGGGAAGACGAGCCTGCTCCAGGTGTGCGAGGGGTTCCGGCGGCCGGATGGCGGGACCGCCACGGTGCTCGGGCTCGACCCGGTCGGCGACCACGACGCGCTGATGCCGCGGATCGGGATCATGCTGCAGGCCGGGGGCGTCTACCCGTGGGCGACCGTGGGAGAGATCCTGGAGTTGTTCGCCGGGTTCGCCGCGACGCCGCTGGACACCGGGATGCTGCTCGACCGGCTGGGGCTACGCGGGGTACGGCGTACCCGCTGGCGGCGGTTGTCCGGCGGCGAGCAACAACGGCTCGCGCTCGCGGTCGCGCTCGTCGGCCGGCCGGAGATGGTGTTCCTCGACGAGCCGACGGCCGGCATGGACACCGAGGCGCGGCACACCACCTGGCGGCTGGTCGAGGAACTCCGGGCCGACGGGGTGTCCGTCCTGCTCACCACCCATCTCTTGGACGAGGCCGAACGGCTCGCCGACCAGGTCGTGATCATGCGGTCGGGCCGGGTGGCGGCGACCGGCACGCCGGCCGAGCTCACCGCGGCGGCCGGCATCGACCTGCTGGAGGTTCGCGCCGACGCCGGGCTGCCGGTGGCGCGGCTGGCCGAGCGCATGGATGCCAAGATCGACGAAGGGTCGCCGGGTGAGTACGCGGTCGCCGGGGAACTGGACAGCGCGGCGATCGCCGCGGTCCTGTCCTGGTTCGCGGAGGTGGGTGCCCAGGTGACCGCCGTGAACTCGCGCCGGCGGACGCTCGAAGATGTCTACCTCGCGCTGACGTCGCCGAAGGCGCACGCCGAGCCCGGGGCGCACGCCGAGCCCGGGGCGCACGCCGAGCCCGGGGCGCAGGCCGAGCCTGAGGCGCAGGCCGAGGCGGCGGCGCAGGCCGGGCCGGGGGCGCCGCGATGAGCGCCGGGACCTTCGCGCCGGCGCCGGGGCGGGCCGCGCGCGGCACCGTGATCCGGCGGCAGATCAAGATGGAACTGCTGCTCACGGCCCGTCGCGGCGAGGCGGTCGTGCTGGCCATGGGTGTGCCGCTGCTGGTGATGCTCGGCGCGGGGCTCACCGATGTGACCAACGTGCCGGGCGACGACCGGCTGGCGTACGTGGTGCCGGGGGTGCTCGCCCTCACGGTCATGTCGACGGCGTTCACCGGGCAGGCGATCACCACCGGGTACGAGCGCAGCTACGGCGTCCTCAAACGACTCGGGGCGTCGCCGCTGACCCGGTCCGGGCTGCTGTTCGCGAAGACGTCGGCGATCCTCGGGCTGGTCCTGGTGCAGTTGCTGGCACTGGCCCTGGTCGGGCTGGCGGTCGGCTGGCGGCCCGAGTTCGGGCACCTGCTCCCGGCGGTCGGGATCACGGTGCTGGCCGTGGCCGCGTACTCGGGGCTGGCCCTGACGATGGCGGGTCTGCTCCGGCCGGAGACGGTGACCGCCGGCGCGACGCTGATCTACGTGGTGATGCTGTCGGTGGGCGGGATCATGTTCGCGGCGCCGGACCTGGGCGTGGCGGGGTGGTTCGTGCTGCCGCTGGCGGCGCATGCGCAGGCGTTGCGGGATGCGCTCGGAGGCACGGCGATCCCGGGGTCGATCTGGCTGAGCCTGGCCGCGTGGGCGGCACTCGGCGTCACCGCGGCGACCCGGTTCTTCCGCTGGGAGTAGCCCGCAGCGCAGTAGCGGGGAGCAGCCCCCAGCGCAGTAGCGGGGAGCAGCCGGAGGCCGGTCGTGTCCATCGATCGGTTGACACGGGATGACGGCCGCGTGGACGTCGCGGTGGGGTGTCGTCAGGCGGAAGTCTCTACGACATGACAGCTATCGAGGTTCGTGGGCTGCGGAAGGCTTACGGGGGACGGGACGCCGTGGCCGGTGTCGACCTGAGCGTGGCCGCCGGCGAGGTGTTCGCGTTGCTCGGGCCCAACGGTGCGGGGAAGACGACGACCGTCGAGATATTGGAAGGGCATCGGCGGCGGGACGCCGGTGACGTGCGGGTGCTCGGGATCGACCCGGGCGCGGCGGGACGGGCGTGGCGGGCCCGGATCGGGATCGTGCTGCAGACGGCCACCGACGCGGCCGACCTGACCGTGACCGAGATCGTGCGGCACGTGGGCGGGTTCTATCCAGATCCGCGGCCGGCCGCCGAGGTCATCGAGATGGTCGGGCTGACGGACAAGGCCAAGTCCAAGATCCGGGCGCTGTCCGGTGGGCAGCGGCGCCGGGTCGACGTGGCGCTCGGCGTCGTCGGGCGGCCCGAGGTGCTGTTCCTGGACGAGCCGACCACCGGGTTCGACCCGGAGGCGCGGCGACAGTTCTGGGATCTGATCCGGGCGCAGGCACGCGAGGGCACCACGATCGTGCTGACCACGCACTACCTCGATGAGGCCGAGGCGCTCGCCGACCGGCTCGCCGTGATCTCGGCCGGCCGGATCGTCGCCGAGGGCAGCCCGGCCAGCCTCGGCGGGCGCGCCACGGCCGAGGCCACCGTCCGCTGGGACGGCCACGCCGAGTCCACCGCCAATCCGGCCGAGTTGATCGTCAAGCTGCACGCCGAGGGCGCCGACCTGAGCCGGCTCACGGTCAACCGGCCGACGCTCGAGGACACCTACCTGACCTTGATCGGCGAAAGCAACAGGACCGGCGAAACCGCACAGAACGGAGAGACGCGATGACCGCTCTGCCGTCGACCCTGCACAACGGGCTCAGCCGCGGCTGGGTCGAGTTGTTGCAGTTCGTCCGGGACAAGACCGCGATGATCTTCACGTTCTCGTTTCCGGCGCTGCTGCTGGTGCTGTTCGGGACGATCTTCGGGAGCGACTACAACGAGCTCGGGATCAACGGCGCGCAGATCTTCGCGGCGAGCATGATCGCGTACGGGATCGTCTCGACGTCGTTCATCACGATGGGTATCGGGCTGGCCGTCGACCGGGAGGACGGCACGCTCAAGCGGTTGCGTGGCACGCCCGTCACCGCCACGGCGTACTTCATCGGGAAGTGGATCTTTGTGGCGGCGATCAGCCTGCTGGAGGTGGCTGTCCTGCTCGCGATCGGGGTGTGGGGCTTCGACATGCCGCTGCCGGGTGATGCCGGCAGCTGGTGGACGTTCGCGTGGATCTTCGTCCTCTCGGTGATCTCCTGCACGTTGCTCGGCATCGCGGCCAGCTCGCTGGTCCGCAACGCGCGCACCGCCGGGGCGATCCTGAATGTGCCGGTCGTCGCGCTGCAGTTCCTGTCCGGGATCTTCATCAACCCGATCACGCAGCTCCCGGACTGGATGATCAACCTGGCGTCGGTCTTCCCGGTCAAGTGGATCGGGCAGGGCTTCCGCTCGGTCTTCCTGCCCGACGCGATGGTCCGCGACGAGGTCGCCGGCGCGTGGGAGCTGGGGCGGGTCGCGCTGGTGCTCGGCGCCTGGTGCGTGGTCGGCCTGGTCCTGTGCCTGGTCACCTTCCGCTGGACCGATCGCCGCGATCGCTGACCCAACCCCAAGATCAAGATCGATCCGACGGGTACGCGGCGCGGCACCGCCCGCCGACTCAGGGGCCGGCGGGCAGCGATGCGCATGCGTGCTCAGAGCAAGGGGTCGCGCCGCGCAGCGATATACCTGGGTCCAGGGCAAGGTCGCGCTGCGGGTGTTGCCTATATGCGCTCAGAGCAAAGGCGTCGATGGAGGATGGTCGCGGGGATGCGCGGAGGCGGTGGGGACATGACGGCGTCGGCCGAAAAGCAGGGGCGCGGCGATGAAGAGGGGCACGGCGATCAGGAGGAAAGGCGCGGCGAGGAGCAGAGGCGCGGTGAGGAGGAAAGGCGCGGCGAGGAGCAGAGGCGCGGTGAGGAGGAAAGGCGCGGCGAGGGGCAGGACGGGGAGCGGCACGAGACGGCGGGTGGGGGTGCTGAGGCTGATCGGCGGTGGGGGCTGTTTCTGGGGATTGTCGCCGTGGGGGTGATGGTCGCCACGCTCACCGTTACCGAGATCGAGCTGGGGCGGCGGCTGGTGGGGGCCGCGTCGATTGTGGTTATCGCGGTGGTTTATGTGGTTTGGGGGCGGTCGCTGCTCACCCGGGATGATGTGCGGGCCGGGACTGTGGTTGTCGGGGTCGTGCTTCTGGTCTTTGCCGTCGGGACCTACGAGGCATCGGTCGTCAGTTATCTGCTCTTCGCGGTTTGTCCGCTGATTTTCCTGCTGTTGCCGTTGCGGCCGGCGGCGCCTCTGGTTGTTGTCGCCTGTTTGGTTCCGGTGCTCTGTGCGGTGGCCCGGGATGGGTGGAGCACCGAGATCCTCACCCACCTCGGGTCGATCTTCCTGGTCTCGGCCGCGCTCGCGGTGTGGCTGGGCACCTGGATCAACCGGGTCATCGCGCAGAGCCGGGAACGCGGTGTGCTCATCGCCGAGCTCCGGGCCAGCCGGGCCGAGGTCGTCCGGCTGTCGCACGAAGCCGGGGTCGCGGCCGAGCGGGCGCGGCTGGCCGGCGAGATCCATGACACGCTCGCCCAAGGGTTCACCAGCATCATCACGCTGGTGCAGGCGGCCGATCCGGCGCTGGCCAACGAGCGCCTGGCGCTGGCCGTACGCACCGCTCGGGAGAATCTCGCCGAGTCCCGCGCCCTCATCGCCGCGCTCGGGCCCTCCGCGCTGGCCGACGCCTCGCTGGCGGAAGCCGTGCGGCGGCAGGCCTCGAGCTTCAGCGAGACCACCGGCATCCCGGCCACCGCGCGGGTCACCGGGGAACCGCGGGCGCTGCCGACGGCCATCGAGGTCGTGCTGCTCCGCGCGGCGCAGGAGGCGCTCACCAACGTCCGCCGGCATGCGGGGGCGCGGGAGGCGGACCTGCTCCTGGCGTACCGCGACGAATCGGTTCGGCTCGTGGTGCGCGACGATGGGCGCGGCTTCGACCCGGACGGGGCGCGGGGCTTCGGGCTGACGGCGATGCGGGCGCGGGCCGAGCAGGTGCGGGGGTCGCTGCTGGTGCGGAGTGACCCCGAGACGGGTACGACGATCGAGCTGGAGGTCCCGGCGTGAGCGTTCCCGGCATGAGCGGCGCCGGCATGAGCGGCGCCGGCTCCGAGAGGAACGGGGGCGCGATCCGCATCCTGCTGGTCGACGACCATCCTGTGGTCCGGCACGGGTTGCGCGGCATGCTCGACGCCGAGCCCGACCTGACCGTGGTGGGCGAGGCGTCCTCCGGCGACGGCGGCGTCGAGCGGGCGGCCGAGCTGCGCCCGGACATCGTGCTGATGGACCTGCGCATGCCGGACGGCGACGGGGTGGCCGCGACCGGCCGCATCCTGGCCCGGGTGCCGAAGACCCGGGTGGTGGTGCTGACCACCTACGAGACGGACCGGGACATTCTGCGCGCGATCGAGGCCGGCGCCTGCGGCTACCTGCTCAAGGACGCGTCGCCGACCGAGCTGGCGGACGCCGTGCGGGCCGCGTACCGCGGGGAGACCGTGCTCGCGCCCAGCGTGGCCTCGACGCTGGTCCGGCAGGTCCGCAAGCCGGCGCCGCCGGCGCTGTCGGCGCGCGAGGCGGAGGTGCTGCGGCTGGTCGCGCGGGGCCGGACCAACGCCGAGATCGGCAAGGAGCTGTTCATCTCGGAGGCGACGGTCAAGACGCATCTGCTGCGCGTGTTCAGCAAGCTGGGCGTCGCCGACCGCACCGCCGCCGTTACGACCGCTATGTCCCACGGGCTGCTGTGACTCTCACAGGGACTGCTCAGGGCCGACACAGACGAGAGCTAGCCGCGTCGGGCATTTTTGGTTGAGCCGTCAACCAAGGGAGATGCCCGATGGACCGCGACACCGGACTTCGCCGCAGCGTGGCACTGACCCTCGCGCTGATCGGCGCCAGCATCACCGGCGCGACCGGGGTGGGGATAGCCGCCTACGCCGCGTCCTCTCAAGAGGCGACCGACGAGCAAGAGACGACCGATCAGGGCGCCACCAGCGACTCGCCGGCGATCACCGACAGCGGGGACAGCGACAGCGGCCAGGCCACCTCCGGGGGTTCCTGATCATGCCGCTCGTCGAGTCACTGCCGATCACCGAGAACACCGCCCAGTGGCCGGTCTGGGGCACCACCGCCCGCATCGTCGTCACCGACCCGCGCCGCCTGGCCGCCGCCACGGTCCTGGTCCGCCACGAACTGGCCGCCGTCGACACCGCGTGCAGCCGCTTCCGTCCCGACTCCGAACTTCGTCGCGCCTGCGCCACCAAAGGCGGGATGAGGGTCAGCCCCCTGCTCGCCGACCTGGTCGAGGCCGCCCTGGCCGCGGCCGAGCAGACCGGCGGCGACGTGGACCCGACGGTCGGCGGCATCCTGGCGGGCCTCGGCTACGACCGTGACTTCGCCGCCATCACGGGACGCCCGGCCGCACCCGCGATCCGCGTCTTCCCCGTACCGGACTGGCGCGCCGTATCGCTGAACGGCGACCGTCTGACCGTACCCGAGGGGGTTCTGCTCGATCTTGGCGCGACGGCCAAGGCCGCGGCCGCCGACCGAGCCGCACGCACCGTGACGACCCGGCTGGGCGTGGGCGTGCTGGTGGCCCTCGGCGGCGACATCGCCACGGCCGGTGACGCGCCCGAGGGCGGCTGGCGGGTGCTCGTGCAGGACCGTCCCGGCGATCCGAAGTGCACGGTGCGGTTGCCCGCCGGCGCCGCCCTGGCCACCTCGAGCACCCAGTCCCGCCGCTGGTCACCGGGCCTGCACCACATCATCGACCCGCGCACCGGTCGCCCGGCGCCGGACGTCTGGCGCTCGGCCTCCGTGGCCGCTTGGTCGTGCCTGGCCGCGAACACCCTGAGCACCGCCGCGCTGGTCCGCGGCCACCGCGCCACCGCGATGCTGGCCACCGTGCCGAGCCGGCTGGTCACCGCGACCGGCGACGTGCTGCGCCTGGGCGGGTGGCCGGCATGACCGACGCGCTCTGGTACACCGGCCGTGGCACCGGTGTCATGACGTTGGTGCTGCTCAGCATCGTGGTCGCCCTGGGCATCGCCGCCCGCGACGGCCGTACCGCCTTCGGCCTGCCCCGCTTCGTGGTCAACCTGGTGCACCGCAACGCCGCCCTGCTCGCCCTCACGATGCTGCTGATCCACGTGGTGACGCTGCTCTTCGACCCGTACGCCAAGCTCACCCCGCTCGACCTGATCGTGCCGTTCGCCGGCGACCGCCGCCCGTTCTGGCTCGGCCTCGGCACCCTGGCCCTCGACACGCTGGCCGCCATCGCCATCACCACCGCGCTGCGTCACCGCCTCGGCGTCCGCACCTGGCGCATCGTGCACTGGCTGGCCTACCTGAGCTGGCCCTTGGCCCTCCTGCACGGCATTCAGACCGGCACCGACGCCCGCGCCTGGTGGATGTGGACGATCGTCGCCGCCTGCGGTGCGCTGGTCCTGGCCGCCGTCGCGTGGCGCCTGTCGCCGAACTTCGGAAGACCAAGACTGCGTAGGTACGGGCACAGCACAGTCCCGCCTTCTCGACCGGCCAGGACCTCGGTCCAGGCCGTCCCCCGCAGCCGGGTTGTCCTGCCGGGAGACCCCGGATGAAGCGCCCTGTGGACAGCCCCCAAATCCTGTCGTACCCCCCGCCTACATTTGCGCCCACCCAGTGCCGGGGTGGGGGAGGGGGCGGTGCGCCGCGACGAAAAATGATCTTGAGAGGCGCGAACCGATGACCGTCCTGACGAACACCCTGACCAGACGGCTGCTGGCCGACGACGCACAGCCGCGAACCGGAGCGCAGAGCTCGGCGCGTCCCATGGCGGCGCGCCCCGGAGCGGCGCGTCCCGAAACGGCGCGTTCCAGAGCGGCGCGTTCCGGAGCGGCGGGGCTCGGAGCGGCGCGTCGCGAGGTGGCGACTCCGCGGCTGAGCCGGGAAGCGCTGATCGGCCTGCTGCGGGAGGCCGGGCTCACCGGGCGTGGTGGCGCCGGCTTCCCGGTGTGGCGCAAGCTCGCCGCCGTCGCCGGCGCCCCGGTCGTCATCGGCAACGGGTCGGAAGGGGAGCCCGCCAGCGCGAAGGATCGTGTGCTCCTGACGTACCGGCCGGATCTGGTCCTCGATGGTCTGCGCCTGGTGGCGGATGCGCTGGGCGCCCGGGAGTCGCACCTCTATCTGCCGGCCGACCTGCTGCCCCATCTGGCCGCACACCAGCGGGCCGTGACCCTCACGGCCGCGCCGGAGCGGTTCGTGGCGGGTGAGGCCTCGGCCGTGGCCAACGCGGTCGCCGGCCGGGCCGCCGTGCCCTCGGACCGGACGGCCCGGCTGGCGCAGCGGGGCATCGTGGTGCAGAACGTCGAGACGCTCGCCCACATCGCGCTGATCGCCCGCCACGGCCCGGCCTGGTTCCGTGCGGCCGGCACGGCCGACGAGCCGGGCACCTTCCTGGCCACGGTCGGCGGCGCGGTGGCCCGGCCGGGGGTGCTGGAGGCGGGTTACGGCGTGACGCTGGCCGAGCTGGTCGACGGGGCCGGCGGCGCGACCGCCACGATCCAGGCGGTGCTGGTCGGCGGCTACCACGGCGCCTGGGTCCCGGCCCGGCCCGACCTGCCGGTGAGCCGGGCCGCGCTGGCGCCGTACGACGCTTCCCCGGGCGCCGGCGTCGTCCACGTGCTGCCCGCCGACGCCTGCGGCCTGGCCGAGACCGCGCGCATCGCCGGCTACCTGGCCGACCAGGTGGCGGGCCAGTGCGGTCCCTGCGTGAACGGCCTGCCGCGGCTGGCCGACGCGCTCATGCGGCTGGTCCATGGCGAACCCGATGTCAACGAGGTCACGCGGCTGGCGCGCAGCGTCGAGGGCCGTGGCGCCTGCCACCACCCGGACGGCACGGTTCGCCTGATCAGAAGCAGCCTGCGCACCTTCGCGGCCGACGTCGACGCCCACCTGGCGGGCCACTGCCGGGCGAACGGAGCACCCCGATGACCCAGCGCCTGCACATCGACTGGACCGCGTGCGACGGCCGTGGCCTCTGTTCCGAGCTGCTTACCGAACTGCTGGTCGAGGATGAGTGGGGATTCCCCCTGGCCCGCGACGGCGCGTCCGAGCCGGCCGTGCCCGCGGCTCTCACCGGTGTCGCCGAGAAGGCGGTCCGCCGGTGCCCGGCGTTGGCCCTTCGACTTCTACGCTGATCGATATCCGCCGGACCCGTCCCGCTCTGTCCATTGTCAGTGGCACTTGTCACGATTCATCGACGTCCCTCTCTGGTCTGACCTGCCTCCTGTGTTAACGTTCGGTGCCCCCAATCGCACCGGACCAAAGAATCTTGAAGCTCATTGTCCGATGTAGAGCCGGGCCGATGAATGGCGCTCGAATCAAGCTCGCAACCAAGTTGTGAGGTTCTTTGGGGAAAGGTGTCGGTATTCTCTCGGACCTCACTTGAAGTTCACCGCAATTGGGGATCGGCGGGCGAATGATCGTTATGCCTCGTGGGCGTGGGGACTCACTCGAAACAGGGGCGTCGTGACGACGACGGACATGACGGCGGACGACGCCGACACCGGATCGATACCGACTACGACTTCGTATTTCGGCGTGACCGAGCGCGACCTCGGCGACGCCACCGGACGCCGGCTCGCCGACCGCTGGGTGTGGGAAGCGCGCTACGTCAAGTGGCTCTTCATGGTCGACTTCGCCGCCACGCTGGTCGCCACCCTGGTGGCGTATGTGCTGCGGTTCCAGGGCGCCGCGTACGCGACCTGGTACCTGGTGTTCTCGGCGCTGCTCCCGCCGGTCTGGCTGGGGCTGCTGGCGCTGACCCACGCGTACGAACGACGCCTGCTCTTCGTCGGCACCGACGAATACCAGCGCGTGCTCCGGGCCGGCGCCCGCCTCACCATCGGCCTGGCCCTGTCGTCGTACGTGCTGAGGGCCGAGCTGGCCCGCGGCTACGTCCTGATGGTCCTGGTGCTGACCACCAGCCTGTCCCTGCTGGGCCGATGGCTGCTGCGCCAGCGCCTGCACGGCGCCCGGGCCAAGGGCCGCGCCATGCACCGCGTGCTGGTGCTCGGCCACGCCACGGCGGTCGCCGAGATGACCCGTCAGCTGCACCGCCGCTACCACCACGGCTTCCAGGTGATCGGCGCCTGCCTGCCGGCCAACCAGCTCGACGGCGCCGCGAGCGTGGTCGACGTGCCGGTGTTCGGGGCGCTGGCGGCGGCGGCCAACTCGGCGGCGGCGGCCGGGGCCGACACCGTGATGGTGCTGTCCTGCCCCGAGCTGGACGGCCCGATGCTGCGCCGGCTGGCCTGGGAGCTGGAACGCGACGACATCGACCTGATCGTGGCCTCGTCGCTGGTGGACACCGCGGGTGACCGGATCACCGTGCGGCCGGTCGACGGGCTGCCGATGATGCATGTCGAACACCCCCGGCTGATCGGCGGCCGGCGCCTGATCAAGGGCGTCTTCGACGTGACCGGCGCGGCGTTCCTGCTGCTGCTGTTCGCGCCGGTGTTCCTGGGCATCGCGATCTGGATCAAGCTCGACACGGGCGGCCCGGTGTTCTTCCGGCAGACCCGGGTCGGCCGCGACGGCGAGTCGTTCCGGATGTTCAAGTTCCGCACGATGCACGTCGACGCCGAGCAGCGCCGCGAGACGATGGACCAGAGCAACGACTTCGCCGGCGTGCTGTTCAAGATGCGGCACGACCCCCGGGTGACCCGGGCCGGCCGGGTGCTGCGCCGGCATTCGCTGGACGAGCTTCCGCAGCTCATCAACGTGCTGCGGGGAGAGATGTCGCTGGTCGGGCCGCGTCCTCCGCTGCACGCCGAGGTCGAGCAGTACCCCGAGGACATGCGCCGGCGACTGGTGGTGAAGCCCGGGATGACCGGGCTGTGGCAGGTGAGCGGCCGGTCGGATCTGTCCTGGGAGGACTCGATCCGGCTCGACCTGCGGTATGTGGAGAACTGGTCGCTCACGGTCGACCTGGTGATTCTCATGCGGACCGCGATGGTCGTGATGCGGGGCCAGGGGGCCTACTGACGGACGCGGGGGCGGGAGCGAGCGGTCAGGGACGGGCCGCGGGAAACGGGTTCAGGCATTGGTAACGCTTCATCTCATCGCCGTGCTGGCGGTGATTGTGCCGGTGGTGTTCGGACCACTGCTGGCGTACGGACCGGGGCGACGGCTGGCCCGCGGCGAACTGGCGAGCCGGATCGGCACGGCGGTGGACGGCCTGGTGACGGCGTTCGGCCGGCCGGGCGCCGCGCTCACCGTGGTGCTGGCCTGGTCGGCGGCCGTCGTGGCGGTGTTCTGGCCGATCGGCGAGCTGGCCCACGGGCTGGAGAAGGCCGTCGACCGGCCGGTGCTGACCTGGGTGGCCACCCGGCGCAGCCCCGGCTTCGAAGCCTTCAACTGGTTCTACACCGGGCTCGGCGACCGCTACCCGCTGAAGTGGGTGACCGTCGTCGGGGCGGTGGTCTTCGCCGTGCTGTGGCGGCGCCGCTTCTGGATCCCGCTGCTGGCCATCCCGGCCCAGTTCGTGCTGGAACAGTACGTGCAGGCGATCATCGCCGGGATGGTCGACCGCGGCCACCCGCCGACCGGGCTGGGCACCTACCCGTCCGGCGGCATCGCCCGGATCGTCATGGTGTTCGGCACGCTGGCGCTGTTCGCCGCGCTCACCTGGCGGTTCAACCGCAAGATCCAGGTCGCGCTGGGTACGGCCGTCCTGCTGCTCGCCAGTTACGAGGGGTACTCCCGCGTCTACGTGCAGAAGCACTGGCTGACCGACGTGCTAAGCGGCCTGCTGTTCGGCCCGGCGCTGTTCGCCGGCTTCGCCCTGGCCGTGTGCGTGCTGGCCGGGGTCACCGGGGCCGGGGTCAGAGGGAACGCACCGGCGACGAGCCTGGAGCCGGTGTCATGACGGCGCTCCTGGTCGCCTCGACCGGCGGGCACCTGGCCGAGCTGCACGACCTGGTGCCGCGCCTCGACGTGCCCGACCGGCGCTGGGTGACGTTCGACAGCCCGCAGAGCCGGTCGTTGCTGGAGGGCGAAGACGTGGTGCACGTACGCCCGTCGACCACGCGCGACGTGGCAGGGATGCTGCGGACCATGATCGTGGCCCGGCGGATGCTCCGGAGCGGGCGGTACGACGAGGTGTTCAGCACCGGGGCGAGCATCGCGCTGTCGTTCTTCGTGCCGGCCGTCGCCACGGGCGTGCGGTGCACGTACATCGAGAGCGCGACCCGGACGGACGGCCCGTCGCTGACCGGCCGGCTGGCGGCGCGCCTGCCGCGTACCCGGCTCTTCACCCAGCACCGCTCCTGGGCCGACCACACCTGGCGCTACGGCGGGTCCATCTTCGACAGCTTCCGCGCCGAGCCGACGCCGCCACGCCCGGTGCGCAAGGTGGTCGTCACGCTCGGCACCCATCCCGGGTACGCGTTCCCGAGGCTGCTCAACCGCCTGGTCGACGTCCTCCCGCGCGGCCTCGACGTGCTGTGGCAGGTCGGCGCGACCACGATCGAGCGGATGCCGGCCGGCGCCCGCGCCCAGGTGCCGATCGCCGAGATGCGCCGGGCGCTGCGCGACGCCGACGTGGTCATCTCGCACGCCGGGGTCGGGTCGGCGCTGGCCGCGATGCAGGCCGGCCGCCGGGCGCTCTACGTGCCGCGCCGCCGCGCGTACGGCGAGCACGTCGACGACCACCAGGTCGCCATCGCCCACGACCTGGAGAAACGCGATCTCGTGGTGGCCCGCGAGGCCGACGAGATCACCTTCGCCGACCTGGAGACCGCGGCCGGCTGGTCGGTGCGCAGTCGCCCGGGTGTCACACCGTTCCGTCTCACGTCCGAGCAGTTCGTTCCCTAGGAGGGCACGTGTCCCTACTCCGTCGGCTCCTGGTGCCGGCCGCCGTCGCAGGTCTGGTGGTCGGGCTGACCGCCGTGCCCGCCGCCGCGGTGTACGTGCCGGCACCGGCCGCCGCGACCATCGTCTCGGCCGATCCCGTCGATTACACGCCGCACTTCCAGAACGGCGACGTGCGGGCGTTCACCCAGATCGGCAACACGATCTACGCCGGCGGGGCGTTCACCGGGGTCAAGGCCTCCGGCGCGTCGAGCTGGTCGGCGGCGAGCTACCTGGTCGCGTACGACGCCACCACCGGCGCGCTGAAGACCGGCTTCACGCCGGCCTTCGACGGGGCGGTGCAGGCGCTCGCGGTGAACCCGGACGGCAAGCTGATCGTGGGCGGCAACTTCGGCACGGTGAACGGCGTGGCCCGCAAGAACCTGGTGGCGATCGACCCGGCCACCGGCGACACCGTGGCCAGCTGGGTCGGCCGCGGTGACGGCGGCGTGGTCCGGCGTACGGTCGTGAAGGGCAACCAGCTCTACATCGCGGGCGCCTTCCACTGGGTCAACGGGACCGAACACTCGCTGCTGGCGCGGCTGAACGCGACGACCGGCGCGATCGACGCCGGCTTCCAGGTCGACGCGAGCGGCGCCCGCCCGTACGACAACTCCTTCGAACTGGTCTGGGCCCTGGCCCTGTCGCCGGACGGGAACACGCTGGTCGCCACCGGCAACTTCACCGTGGTGAACGGGCAGAGCCGCAACCAGGTCGTGATGGTCGACGTCAGCGGCGTGCCGGCGGTCGCCAACTGGACCACCGACCGCTACGTGGCCGCCTGCGGATCCGGGCGGTTCCCGTTCTACGCCCGCGACGTCGACTTCTCCGACGACGGCGGCTACTTCGTGATCGGCGCGGACGGCGCCAGCGGCGACGCGTACTGCGACTCGATCGCCCGCTTCGAGACCTCGCACCGCGGCGCGGTCACCGCCACCTGGGTCGACTTCACCGGCACGGACTCGGTCACCGCGATCGAGGCGGCCGACGGCCTGATCTACGTCGGCGGGCACTTCCGCTGGCTGAGCAACGCCAACGGCAGCGACGTCAGGGGCCCGGGCGGCATCGACCGGTACGGCTTCGGCGCGCTCGACGCCACCAACGGCCTGCCGGTGGCGTGGAACCCGGGCCGCTCGCCCGGCGACGCGCTGCCGCCCGGCGGCACCGAGTGGGGCCCGATCGTCTGGGAGATCTGGAAGGGCTCGAACGGCGTCTACATCGGGCAGGACTCCGACGGCGTGGCCCAGGAGTACCACGGCCGGCAGGCGCTCTTCCCGACCGCGGGCGGCCGGACCATCGCGGTGCAGAACGCGCCGGCGGCCACCAGCGGCTACCTCTACCGGGGTGGGGGCGCGACCGCGTTCACCAAGGTCGCGTTCAACGGCACCGCGCTGGGCGCGGCCACCAGCAGCACCCAGACCCAGCTCAACGGGGCCAAGGCGGCGTTCTCGCTGAGCAACAAGGTCTACTGGTCGACCACCGCCGGCAAGCTGAACGCCTCGGTCTTCTCGGCCGGCTCGGCCGGCGCGCCGTGGGAGGCCAGCGGCTTCAACACCTGGTTCAACGCGTCGACGATGACCGGCGCGTTCTACCTCAGCGGCCGGATGTACTACACGTTGTCGGGCAGCAACGCGCTCTACTACCGCTACTTCACGCCGGACGGCTCGATCATCGGCTGCACCCAGTTCACGTTGCCGACGACCGGCGTCGACTGGTCGACCGTCCGCGGCCTGGCCTGGGCCAACGGCAACGTCCTGTACGGATCCACCACCGGTGTCCTGAAGCGGGCGGCGTTCAACCCGGCCGCGGCCAACGCGGTCGTCGGAACGACCGCGTCCCAGATCGCCGGTTCCGGCTGGAACAACCCCACGCTGTTCTTCGCCACCAGCTAGACCGCTCCAGCGGCGCAGAGGGAGTAACTCATGGATGTCATGGATTCCGTGGCCGGTAACCGGCAGCGGGTGGTCGGCTTCGCCGACGTCGTCCGGATCCCGCTGCGCCGCTGGCGCATCGTGCTCGCCGCCACCGGCCTGATGCTCCTGGCCGTGGCCGGCTATCTGCTCCTGCTGCCGGCCACCTATCACGCCACCACCGTGGTCGTGCTGCGCCCGGTGGTGACCGACCCGTTCACGCTGCCGTCCAGCGGCGCCGACCGGGCCATCAACATGACCGCGGAGACCGGCGTGGCGCTGGGCAACGACGTCATCGACGCGACCTCCCGCGCGCTGGGCCGAGACGCCGACGACGTGCGGGAGGCGCTCAGCGTCGAGGTGCCGACCGGCGGCGCCGTGCTGCGTTTCGGCTACGCCGACGACGCCGAGGACCGCGCGATCGCCGGGGCCAACGCCGCCGCCAAGACCTACCTGCACGTGCGCGAGGCGCTGTACCAGAAGCAGCGGGAGGGGCTGCTGCTCTCCTACGACAGCACCCTGCGCCAGGTCACCGACCAGCGGAAGGCCGCGCAGAAGGGCATCCCGGACGAGGAGGACGGCCAGGAGGGCACGCCCGCGCGTACGCAGGCCATGCTCGACCAGGTCGCCGCGCTGAACGACCAGATCGCCCAGCTCGCCAACCAGCGCGCGAAGATCGCCTCGGCCGACCTGACCCCGGGCGCCATCACCGGCGCGGCCCGCGCGCCGCTGCCCTCCAGCCACGACGCCTGGCAGCTCTACGTGCTCGGCGCGCTGCTCGGCGGCCTGCTCGCCGGCGCCGTCGTGGCCCACGCCCGGGAGGCGCTGGACGGGCGGGTCCGCTCCCTCGAACAGGCCGCCGACCTGATCGGTGTGCCCGCCCTGGGCACCGTGCGCGCGGCCGGCCGGCACACCGCCGACGCCGCGGCGGCGGACGCCCGCTACGTGTCGCTGGCCCTGCTCAAGTGGATCCGGCTCAACCCCAACCGGCCGCTGGTCATGCTCTCCGGCCGGGACGACGAGGGCCGCACCGCGGTGTCGGTGAACGTCGCCGTGGCGATCGCCGAGGCCGGTCAGGACGTGTGGCTGGTCGCCGCCCCGGAACTGCACGAAACCCTGCGGAACGTGCTCTTCACCGCGCAGAAGCGCACCCCGCCGCGGGCCCGGGTGCTCCGGGCCGGTGAGGCGCAACGGCACAACGGCTCCCCGGCGCCGGGCGTCACCCTGCTGCCCGCGGTGCCCGGGCCGCCGCAGGCCGACGACCCCGAGGCCACCATGGTCATCGAGCACGAGACCGGCCAGTCCGTGCTCGCCCCGCCGCGGATCTACACGCCCGCGTTCGGCGACGCCTACGGCTCGGACGGCCGGCGCCCCACCGTGGTGGCGATCGGCGGCGGCGTGGTCCGGCTGGTCGCCCTGAGCGACCAGCCGATGGCCGGGGTCATGGTGGTCGACGCGCCGCCGTCCGACGTGGACGAACGAGGGGTACGCGCGGCGCAGTACGGGACGGCCGTACTCGTGGTGGCCCGCGACCGCACCCGCAACCGCGACCTGACCCGCCTGGTCGACCGGCTCCGCTCGGCCGGCGCGCAGACCGCCGGGTTCGTGCTCACCGGCGGCAAGGGTGCGTAACCCGCCCACCGTCAGCGTCGTGGTCGCCACCCGCGACCGGCCGGGCCTGCTCGAACGCGCGGTCGCCAACATCCTGGCCCAGGACTACGCCGGCGAGATCGAGTGCCTGGTGGTGTACGACCACGCCCCGATCCGCGAGTTCGAGATGCCCCACCGCCCCGGCCGCAAGCTGCGCTTCCTGCACAACTCGCGAACCCCCGGCCTGCCCGGCGGCCGCAACAGCGGCGTCGAGGCGGCCTCGGGCGACCTGCTGGCCTTCTGCGACGACGACGACATCTGGCGCCCGGCCAAGCTCACCCGCCAGGTCGCGCTCCTCGACGACCCGGCGATCGGCGCGGTGAGCTGCGGGCTGCGCCTCAAGGGCCCCGGCATCGACCGGGAACGGGTGCTCGACCGCGACCGGGTCACCTTCGACGAGTTCCTCGCCGACCGGGTGATGGAGGTGCACTCCAGCACGATGCTGGTCCGCGCCACCACGTTCGCGGCGGCCGGCCCGGTCGACGAGGAGATCCCCGGCGGCTACGGCGAGGACTACGAGTGGCTGCTCCGGCTCAGCCGGCACACCGACGTGGCGATCGTCCGCGAGCCGCTGGTCACCGTCGACTGGCACGGCGGCTCGTTCTACTTCGGCCGCTGGGCCACCATCGTCGAGGCCCAGCGCTACCTGCTCGGCAAACACCCGGAACTGGCCCGCAGCCGCGCCGGGACGGCCCGCATCCGCGGCCAGATCGCGTTCGCCCTGGCCTCCAGCGGCCGCCGCGTCGAGGCGATCCGTGAGCTCGCCGCGGTGGTGCGGCTCAACCCCCGCGAGAAGCGGACGCTGGTCATCGTCCCGGTGATCACCGGCCTGCTCTCCGGCGACCGCGTGCTGCGGATGGCCCAGAAGCGCGGCAAGGGGATCTGAGGTGGCGATCGAGGTCGCCCGGCCGCGGCAGTCCTGGCTCGTCCGCCCGGCCGGCCTGCCGCTGTGGCCGCTGTACGCGATGTTCGCGCTCATGCCGGTCTGGTGGGGCCTCGGCGTCCTCTACTTCGTCTGGCCCTTCTTCGGCCTGGTGCTGTTCATCCTGATGGCCACCCGCGGCCGCATCCGGCGACCGGCCGGCACCGCGTTCACGCTGGCGTTCCTCATCCTGGTGGCGATCAGCGCGATCCGCCTGGAGAAGTCGACCACGGCGCTGGTCTTCAGCCTGCGGCTCGGCCACCTGCTGACCGGCTTCCTGCTCGGCGTCTACGTCTACAACCTGGCCCGCGACGGGGTGGCGTGGTCGCGGATCGCCAACCCGCTGATCCTCTACTGGCTCGGGCTGGTCGCGCTGGGCTGGTTCGGGGTGCTGGCGCCGACATTCCACGTGCCCAGCCCGTTCGCGCTGCTGCTGCCGGACGGCATCGCGTCGGAACGCTACGTCTCGGCGCTGACCACCCTGTCGTCGACCGAGTTCAACCCGGCCAGCCAGAACCCGATCTACCGGCCGGCGGCGCCCTACCCGTACACCAACAACTGGGGCACCGCGTACTGCTTCTTCGTACCCATCGTCCTGGCCTGCCTCACCGCGATCCGCAACCGGCGCACCCGCGTCGTGCTGTTCGTCTCGCTGCCGCTCTCGGTCGTCCCCGCCTTCCTCACGCTCAACCGCGGCATGTTCATCGGCCTCGGCGCCGGCCTGCTCTACCTGCTCGGCCGCGAGATCGCCCGCGGGCGGGTACGGCTGATGCTGCCGATCGCGGTGATCGTGCTCGCCGGCTGGATCATCACCCTGTTCATCCCCGTGGTCGAGCTGATCGACAACCGCACGTCGACCACCGCCAGCACCCGCGACCGCCTCGACATCTACGCGCAGACCTGGTCGGCGGTGATGCGGTCACCCTTGATCGGGTACGGCCACCCGACCACCGTGGACACGACCTACGCGGCCGAGCCGCTGGGCACCCAGGGCCTGCTCTGGCAACTGCTCTACAGCCACGGCATCCCCGCCACGATCGTCTTCTACCTGATCTTCGCGGTGATCGCCCGGCGGATGGCCGCCGCCGTCACGCCGACCGGGCTGTGGCTCAGCTCGCTGCCGGTGATCGCGGTCATCATCACGCCGTTCTACTCGTACGTCGACCCCAACCTGGCCGTGCTGTTCGGCGCCATCGGGCTGGGGCTGGCGGCGGTCGACGGGCCGGTCAACCGGGGTGCCACATGACGCTGCTGGACGCGCGACGCGTCTCCCGGGGCGGCGCGATCGGGGTGGCGGGGGCGGCGGTCAACGGCGTGCTCGGGTTCGTGCTCACCACGGTTCTGACCCGGGTGTACGGGGTGGACGGCGCCGGGGTGCTGTTCACGGTGATCGGCTTGGTCACGATCGCCGGGGCGGTCTGCTGCCTGGGCGCCGACACGGCGTTGATGTGGGCCATGCCACGCCTCCAGCCTGTGGACAACCCGGTCGAGCCATCGATTTCGTCGGCTACGGTGACACCCACCCAGTGCCGGGGTGGGGGTGGCGGAAGCCGCGCGAAGATCAAAAATCGACCGGATCGCGAACGCGGCATGCTCGTCGCCACGGCGCTGATCCCGAGCATCAGCGTCGCGGTGCTCGTCGCGATCGCGGGCGTGGCGCTTGCCGAGCCGCTGGCCCGCGCGCTGGACCTGCCCGATCCCACGCTCCTGCGGATGGCTTTCGGCGGCGTTCCGCTCATCGTCGCCGCCACCGTCCTGATGGCCGCGGTCCGCGCCACCCGGCCGGTCACCGCCTACGTCGCCGTGCAGTTCGTGCTCGTCCCGCTGCTCCGCCCGGCGCTGCTCGTCGCCGCGGGCGGCTCCCTGCTGCTCGGCTTCGGCGCCTGGCTGGCCCCCCTCACGGCGGCGCTGGTCATCGGCGCCGTCCTGGCCCCGAGACCGAAGAAACCCAAGGCGTGGCGGGTGTTCTGGGGTTATGCGCTGCCACGCGCGGCCTCGGTGGCGGTCGACGCGAGCAGCATGTGGGTCGGCGTGCTGCTCACCGGCGCCCTCAGCGGCCCGGCCGAGGCCGGTCTCTTCGCCGCCGCGGGCCGGTATGCGCTCGCCGGACTGCTCATCATGCAGGGCCTCCGGGTGGCGATGGCCCCGCACCTCTCGCGCCTCCTGGGCGGGAGAGGCGCGGGACAGCGCCACGAGGCCGCCACGCTCTACCGGAAGACCACGCAAGCGATCGTGGCGCTGTCCTTCCCCGCGTACCTTCTGCTCGCGGTCTTCGCGCCGGCCTTTCTCGGCCTGTTCGGCGGCGATTTCCCCCGGGCGGCCGGCCCGCTCGCCGTGCTGGCCGGCGCGATGCTGGTCAACGTCGGTGTCGGCCTGGCCCAGACGGTTCTGCTGATGAGCGGCAACAGCCGGGGCCACCTGTACGCGACGCTGACCGGTCTGGCCGCGAACGTCGCGGCCGCGTTGCTGCTGGTCCCGAGGTACGGGGCGATGGGCGCCGCGCTGGCCTGGTCGCTCGGCATCGTCGCCGAGAACGTGATCGCCGCCGCGCTGGCCCGCCGCGCTTTGCGGGAGCCGCTATCCTCGCGTCCGCTGTGGCTCACCGCCGCCGGCGTGACCGCGGTGACGGGACTGGCCGCGGCGGCGGGCGTGGTCGCGGGCGGCCGCGGGCTGGGCGGGCTGGCGACGGCGCTGGCCCTGCTCCTGCCGGTCGTGTTGGTCGCCGCGGTGCTGAGGGGGAGACGGTGACGGCGAAGGATCTCATCAAGGGCGTCGCGCCCCGGCAGGCGCGCGAGCAGATCCGCGAGGTGCTGGTCCGGTACGGCGTGCGGACGAGCGACCAGCGCCCGCTGCCCGACTTCCTGATCATCGGCACGAAGCGCGGCGGCACCACGTCGCTGTGGAACTACCTGCTGCAGCACCCGCTGGTTCCGCGCCTCTTCCCGGCCTGGAACACCAAGACCAGCCACTACTTCGAGGAGAACCACCACCGCGGCGAGGCCTGGTTCCGCTCGCACTTCCCGACCGCCAAGCAGCGGGCGGCGCTCGAACGCAAGCACGGCGCCCCGCCGAAGGTGGGTGAGGCCGCGCCGCTCTACATGTTCCACCCGCTGGCGGCGGCCCGGGTGGCCCAGCTGATGCCCTGGGTCCGCATCATCGTGCTGCTCCGCGACCCGGTCGAACGCGCCTTCTCACACTGGAAGGAACGCCGCGGCGAGGGCGTCGAGCCGCTCTCCTTCGAGGACGCGCTGGCCGCCGAGCCCGATCGCACGGCCGGCGAACGAGCCAAGATGATCGTCGACCCGCACTACTTCTCCCAACCCTACGACTGGTACGCCTACCGTGAGCGCGGCGTCTACCTGGACCACCTCTACCCGTGGCTGGACCGCTTCGACGAGTCCCAGTTCCTCGTCCTGCCCAGCGAGTCCCTCTACGCGAGCCCCGCCGCGACGTACGCCCGGGTCCTGGATTTCCTGAACCTCCCACCGCTCGACCTGCCGTCCTACCAGGCCCACAACACCCGGCCGAGCCCGGCGATGAACCCGGCCACGAGGGCCGAGCTGGCCGCCTTCTACGCCCCGCACAACGCCGCCCTGGCGGCCCACCTGACCATGACGTTCCCCTGGTGACGCTCTCCACGCCGCCGGTCATCGCCGCCGGGTCGCTGTCGGCGCGACCACAGCCGCTGCTGTCCGCGGCGGGTGGCCTGCTCCTGCGGCCCTGGGAAGCAACCGACGCGCCGGTGTTCCACGCCGCCTATCAGGATCCGGAGCTGCGGCGCTGGCACACCAACCGGCCCGACTCGGAGGATGACGTCCGCGGCTGGTTCGACGGTTACCGGGCCGACTGGGAACAGGAGCGCGGCGCCCACTGGGCGGTGACCCGCGGCGGCGAGGTCGCGGGCCGCATCGCCGCGCGGGGCTTCGACTTCGGATCGGGTGTGGCCGGCTGCGCCTACTGGGTGGTGCCGGCCGCACGCCGTGCCGGGGTCGCGTCGGGCGCGCTGGCGGCCGTCAGCGCGTGGGCGTTCGGCCCGGCCGGCTTCCACCGGCTGTATCTCGATCACTCGACCCGCAACATCGGTTCCTGCCGGGTGGCGACGAAGGCCGGCTTCGAGGCCGAGGGCGTCATGCGCAGCGCCGCCGTCCACGACGACGGCCGCCACGACATGCACCGGCACGCCCGGATCAGGGTATGACGGACCGGGCCTACTCGGTCGGGAGCTTGACCTGCGAGATGTTCGTGCGGACGAACGTGCCGCCGTCCCACTTGTAGGTCTGCGTGATCTGCAGGTCGGGGCAGCAGGTCGGCGCCTTCTTGCTCAGCGCCTTCGAGGTGACCGTGACCCGGCGGCCGTCGATCCGCACCGCGGCCGAGGTCAGGTCCTGGTCCTGGCCGATGTCGACCAGCGGGATCAGGTTCTCGATGTCACGGTCGTTGCCGGGGTAGATGAGCACGTGGGCGCCGTCCGCACCGCTCAGGTAGACGCAGGTGCCGGCGACCACGACCTCCTTGCGGCCGTCGCCGGTGAGGTCGACCCGCTTGGTGCTGTAGACCTGGGCCCGGCCCTTCGCCTCGGGAACATCGGGGCAGTTGAGGTCGTAGAACATCTGCTTGCGGAAGTCGACCTTGGCCCAGGTGACCTTGTCACTCGCGCCGCCACCACTACCGCCGGAGGTCGTCGAAGGCTTGGCCGGCTTCGACGAGGTGGGCTTCGACGGAGCTGAAGGCGTGGCCGGCGCGGTCGGCGCGGAAGAAGGAGGCGTGGCGGCCGGGCCCGCGGCGCCGGGCCGGGCGGCCGGTCCGGTGCAGCCCGCCGCCGCGGTCAGAGCGATACCGGCCGACAGGCCCGCGACGACGATCTTCTTGACGTGCGACATCTGAGGTCTCCCGTGTTCGTTGTGAGGAGTTCAGCTTCTTGGATCTCGCCGCCGGTGTGCTCACGGTTTCGTGCCAGCCGCCCCCGCTGTCGTGTAGCTGGCAAAACGGGTCCGGCCGCGCCGCGTGAACCCCATCGACTCGTAGAGCCGGATCGCGGTCGTGTTGAACGCCGCGGTGTGCAGGAACGGGACGTCGCCGCGGCCCCGGATGTTCGCCGCCACCGCCCGGACCAGCCGGGTGGCCAGCCCGCGACCGCGGTACGCCGGGTCGGTGCACACCGCGCTGATCTCGGTCCAGCCGGGCGGGCGCAGCCGCTCACCGGCCATCGCCACCAGCCGTCCGCCGGCACGCAGGCCCAGGTACGTACCCATCTCGACGGTCCGGGGTTCGAACGGCCCCGGATCGGTCCGCTGCACCAGGTCGGCGATCTCGGGCAGGTCGGCCGGCCCGAGCACCACCGCCTCGGCGTCGGGCGCGACCGCCACCCCGTCGCCGGCCATCTGCACGCCGTCGACGCCGCGGAAGAACGTCCAGCCGGCCGGGATCGTGTCGAACGGCCCCATCAGCGTGATCTTGCCGCCCGGCCCGGCCAGCGTCGCCGCGTCGGCCCAGGCCGCCGGGTCGGCGGGGTCGTCCAGCGCGTGCCAGGGTGACATGTCGGCCGGGTAGCGCGCCGCCCGGCCCGCCCGCTCCGCGAAGTGCGCGTGCGGCCCGGTCAGCGCGGCCCACGCGGGGTTGTCGAGTACCGAATCGTCCACGGGACGACGCTATGCCAGCCGCCCGGCGAGGGTGTCGAGCAGGGCCGGGTGCAGCCGCCGGTTCCAGCCCGCGCCGCCCGAGAGCTGATAGGCGCGCAGCCACAACTCGATCAGGTAGGCGTCGCCGACGAACCGCTGCCGCCGCTCGTCCAGCCCCAGCTCCCGGCCGTGCTCACGCAACGCGTCGTCCATGGCGGCCGCGCTCGGCCCGGTCGCCGCGCCGCCCGACAACGCCATCTGGAAGAACTGATGAGCCAGATCAAATCCCAGTGGTACGTCCGGAGCACTGTTCTCCCAGTCCCAGAGCAGCAGCCGGCCGTCGTGGCGGCCCATGTTCCACGGCACCCAGTCGCCGTGCCAGTGCCCGAAGGCCAGGTCGAGATCGCCGTCCCGGGCCACCAGCGCCTCGATCGCGTCGTCGACGGTGATCGCGCCCGGTGACTCGGCCGCGGCCAGCCCGGCGCCGGAGGCCCGCCGCCGCCAGCCGGCCAGGAAGCTCGACGACGCGAACGGCGCCCGCGGCCCGGCGACCCGGGCCACCGCCAGCATGGCCGCCGTCCGGGGCGAGGCCGGTCGCCGGACGCCGCGGACCTGCCGGGGCATCGGGGCGATCACCGCGATCTCCCGCTGCTGCCACTGGGTGTGCAGCAGGAGCCCGGGCGCCTCCGGGAAGTCGGCGGCCGGTGGCGGCAGGGACGCCAGCGTCGCCGCCTCGTCGCGCACCATCGCGCGGGTGCCGGCGTTCCAGCCGATCTTGGCGTACCCCCGGGCCCGGCCCTGATCGTCGAAGAGTTGCAGGGTCGGCTTGTGGTGCGGGTCGGGCGGGCGGATGCCGATGGCGGCGTGCAGTCGCGGCGTCCCGAGCAGGTCGGCGAGGTGCTCCCAGAGCAGGGGACCGCCGGTGACGGTCAGGATCGGGGCCCGGGTGAGACCGAGCAGTCCGGCGCGGGCGAGGCCGCCGACCACGGCCCGGGTGGCGCGGACCCGGGGCGGCCGCAGCGCGTTGTAGGCCAGCACCGACGCCGCGGTCACCCGGCGCGAGGCGAGCGGGAGCAGGAACTTCGCGTCATCGAGGGACGGCAGCACGGCGTACCGGACGGCCGGCGGCCCTTGATCGCCGACCGTGAGCCGGAGCATCGGGTCGGGGAAGACGGCCCGGGCGACCCAGCCGAGCCCGTCGGTGCGCGAGCGCGGATCGCCGGGCGGGAACTCGGGCTCAGCCGACGGCCTTCGCTGACGCGGGATCACGGGCTAGACCATAGGCGAGCGTTGATAAACACGCACATGGTCGACGACGAATTCGGCGGGGAAGGCGGTGGCCGCGTCCGGGGCGCCGAGCCAGCCGCCGACCTGCAGGTTGAGGCGCAGGTTGTACGGCTTGTGGAAGATCTCGTCGAAGAACGGCGTGGTCGACCGGTCCCGCCGCCACACCTGGTGGCCGTCGATGGACCAGGTCAGCGCGGTCGGCGTCCACTCGGTGAGGTAGGTGTGGAAGCCGTCGCCGGGCGTGCCACCGCTGGGCAGCATGACCCGGATATCCTGTTTGACCGGCGAGTAGTCGTAGAAGATCGCCGCCGTGGCCCGGTCCTGCCAGCGGTCGCCACCCGGCAGCTCGACCACGTCGATCTCGCCCTTGCCGCCGTCCTCGGGCCGCAGCCAGAAGGCCGGCCAGATCCCGGCCGACGTGCCCGCCCGGGGTGATCGGGCCCGGATCTCGAACCGGCCGTAGGTCCACGCGGCCCGGCCGATGGTGTCCAGGTACGCCTGCGTGTACCGCCGCGTCTCCGGCCCGCAGCGCACGGTTTTCCGCAGCCCCCGGATGACCAGGAAGCCGTACCGGATGTAGGAGTTGGCCGGGTCGTCGACGTTGCAGCCGAGGTCGACGTCGCGGCCCTCGCCGTCCCGGATCGTCCACTTCGTCCGGTCGATCGTCCGGGCGTCGAACTCGTCGCCCCAGACGAGGCGCCAGCCGTCCGGTTTGTCCGGGGACGGCGACGGCGGCGTGCAGCCCGCGATCAGGATGAGGAGCACCAGGATCCGGAAGGGCCGCACGCCGCCACGGTACTAAGACCAGTCCCACATTCGCAGCCTGGAGAAGCGTCTCGGAAGCGAATGGGAAACCGGTCTTAAGAGACGCCGAGCGCGCGCCGCATGGTGACGTTGGTGCGGCTGGGCCGCGTTGCGGGCGGTGTTCAGGGCGCAGCGCGACGGCGCGGTCCCGGTGCGGGTCGGCTTGGGGCCCACCCACTCCAGGTCCATGTTGTTCGGCGCGAAGGCGCCGAGAACCGGGCCCTTCGGGTTGGCCGGGAGGCCGGCCAGGCCGGTGACGATCGAGTAGCCGTTCACCTGGGCCTGCTGCAGCACGGTCAGGTCCTTGTACGTGCCGGCCTTGACCTTCTGGTCGAAGTACTGCTTGCCGCCGCCGACGGTGACGTCGGCCCTGGTCTCGACCAGTTGCTCGGCGATCGAGCCGGCGCCGCCGTTGACCTTGTCGGTGACCGCGCAGGTGGCCATCGCGTCGGGGCCCTTGCAGTCGCGGTTGACCACGTGCGAGACGAGCATGGCCGGGGTGGCGTCCTCGAGCTCGGCGGTGGTCACGTTGCCGGTGCGGAAGCCGGCCGTCTTGGCCTTCTCCAGGATGGTCGGCTTCGGCCGCCCGTCCGGCGTGACCGAGATGGCGCCGTTGTAGGTCTTGTGGCCGGTCGCCCAGCCGGTGCCGGACGCGGCCGAGTCGGTCACGTAGTCCGGGACCGTCGTCCTACATGTGTGAACGGTGGTCAGGGCCCACGCCATCAGCCCCGTGAGGACCGCAGGTTAACGCGGCCTGAACGGCTCTGACCGAAACGGCGATCTGTCCCCGCTTTCACCTGGCCGGGGCTTCCTATCATCGGGCGCGTGCGGATGATCCGGGTGCTTCGGGCAGGACTGGCCGTGGCCGTGTGCCTGGGCGCGCTGATCGCGGCGGTCCGGCTGGTCGTCGCCGATCACCACCCCGCTTCGGTACGCCGTCAGCTCGCGTTCGTGCGGTCCGAGCTGGAGTCGGGCGCCGCCCACGACGCCCAGGCGATGTTTCCCGAGGGCTATTTCTTCATGTACGCCCTCTACGGCCTGACCGAGGTCGACCTGGGCCGGGGCGAGCCGCCGCCGGACCGCGCCGACGAGCTGGCCGCCGCCCGCTGGGCCCTCGCCGCCCTCGACTCGGCCGACGGCCGCGCCCCCTTCGACGCCGGCCTGATCCCGTCCTTCGGCGTCTTCTACCGTGGCTGGAGCAACTGGCTGCGCGGCGGCATCGTCGCCCTCGACCCGTCCGGTCCGGAGGCGACCCGCTTCGAGCGTGACTCCGCCGAGCTGGCCGCCGCCTTCGACGCCTCGCCGACGCCGTTCCTGGCCGCCTACCCGGGCCAGTCCTGGCCGGTCGACTCCACCGTGGCCATCGCCTCGCTGCGGCTGCACGACAAACTCTTCCCGCCGCGCTACCAGCCGGCCGTCGACCGCTGGGTGGCCGCGGCGAAGCAGCGGCTCGACCCACGGACCGGTCTGTTGCCGCACCGCGCTGACCCGGACACCGGCGCGCCGACCGAGGTGGCCCGTGGCACCTCGCAGAGCATGATCCAGCGGTTCCTGGTCGACGTCGACCCGGCGTTCGCCGCCCAGCAGTACGGTCGGTTCCGCGAGCGGTTCCGCGCCTTCGGGCCGGCCATCAGCGAGTTCCCGGCCGGGGTGCCGGGGGAGGGCGACGTGGACTCCGGACCGCTGCTGTTCGGCGTGAGCCTGTCGGCCACGGCGGTGACCATGGGTGCGGCCCGGGTCCAGGGTGACGACCGGCTGGCCGACGCGCTGACCGGTCTGGCCGACGTCGCCGGGGTGCCGATCGACACCCCGCACACCCGGCGCTACGCGTTCGGCGTACTCCCCGTCGGAGACGCCTTTGTGGCCTGGTCGAAGAGCGCGCGCCCGTGGGTCAGTACCCCGCCGGCCGGACCACCACCGGACCTCGTGTGGTGGTGGTGGGTTCCTGTTCTGACGGTTCTGTTGGCGATTGCGTTCTTCTCGGTGGTTCTGAGCGGTATCCGGGCCCGGTAGAGAAATCTATTCGCGCCTTTTGCCAGTAATCCTTCGGTTACGTTACGTCCGACGTACGTGCGATTCCGCCTGAAGGAGACGTTGAGCCATGCACTACTCCTCGGGGGCTCGACGCTCCCTCCGGATGCTCCTGGCGACGGCGGTCGCCGCGTTCATCGGTCTCGTCCCCGCGGTGTTCGTGGCCACTCCGGCCTACGCCGCCGGCGAGGTCGACTTCACCAGCGACCAGGAGTCGGTGGAGAACGACGCCTTCGTCTTCGAGCTCGTCCGCCAGGGCGGGTCGCCGGACAAGCTCGACCTGACCTACACCACCGAGGACGGCACGGCCGAGGCGGGCAAGGACTACACCGCGATCAGCGGCACCACGTCCTTTCCGGCCGGCAGCACCCGCGCGACCACCAAGAAGTTCACCGTCCAGGGCCTCGCCGACGCGCTGGACGAGGACGACGAGACATTCACGCTCAAGTTCACCGGCACGGTCGGCGGGCAGCCGATCGTCCGGGAGGCCCAGGGCATCCTCGACGACGACGACGTGACTCCCACCTACACCCTGGCGATGACCGATACGGTCACCCATGCGGTGATCGGATCGGTCAACGAGAACGTGCCCGCGGCACGGATCACCGCGACCCTGTCGGCGGTCTCCGGCCGTGCCGTGACGATCCCGCTCAGCACCTCGGACGGCACCGCCGTCCAGCCCGACGACTACACCGGACAGACGAACACCCCCCTCTCCATCCCGACCGGTCAGACCACCGGCTACGTCGACGTCCCGATCAACGACGACCTGTTCGACGAGGAGGACATGGAGACCTTCTCGGTGGCCGGCTCCGGCGAGACCAACACCACCGCGGCGCCCGGACCGGCGCTCCAGGTGCAGATCGCGGACAACGACGCGATGCCGACGGTGAACGTCCTGGGGCCCGGCGCTGAAACCGAGGGGACCCAAATCGACTTCACGGTGAACCTCTCCGCGGCGTCCAAGCGCGTGGTCACCGTGGTCGCGAACACCGAGACCGGCACGGCGTCGTCGGCCGACTTCACCGCGGTCACCAACCAGTCGGTCGTGTTCTCGCCCGGCGAGACGATCAAGACGGTGTCCGTGCCCACGACGACCGACGCGCTCGACGAGCTCACCCCGGAGGACTTCAAGGTCAAGCTGACCGCGCCGGGAGCGCCGACCCAGGGCTACTACACGGCCGGGACGATGGAGGCCACTGGCCACATCACCGACGACGACGCCCTGCCGGTGGTCTCGATGAGCCCGGCGTCGGTGACCGAGGGCAATGTCGGCGTCCGGGACGAGACCTTCACCGTCTCGCTCGGCGCCGCCTCCGGCCGCGAGGTGCGGGTCGGCTACGCGGTGCAGGGCGACTCGGCCACCGAGGACGAGGACTTCGAGGCGGTCACCCCGGGCGAACTCGTCTTCGCGGCGGGCCAGACCACGAAGACGTTCACCGTGAAGATCAAGAGCGACGTCAAGGACGAGCCCAACGAGGACTTCAAGGTCATCCTGTCCAACGCCGCCGGCACCGCGAGCCTGGCGCCGGGTGCCATGCACACGGTGACGATCAACGACGACGACGCCCTCCCGCAGCTGTCGACCTTCCCCGACCTCACGATGGCCGAGGGCGACACGCAGGAGACCAAGAACATCCAGGTCGCGCTGACCAACCCGAGCTCCAGCTCGATCACTCTGGACGTGACCGCCACACCCGGCAGCGCGGTGATCATGGCCGGCTCTCCGGGCGCCAACGACTTCGAGGCGCCGAGCAGCACCGTTACCATCCCGGCCGGCCAGACCACCGCGAACGTGACGTTCCAGGTCAACGGCGATGAGGTGTACGAGGGCCCGGAGTCGGCCACGATCAAGGTGGCGACCACGCTGAACGATCCCGCCGTCGCGGCCGGCGACCTGACCTCGACGCTCACCCTCAACAACGACGACGACGCCCCATTGGTCGAGCTGCAGGCCCAGACCGGCCGGACCGAGTCACAGACCGCCGCGATCACCGCGACCGTCACCGGCGTCTCCCAGGACCCGGTCGCGATCACGCTCGCCGCCGCGGGCGACGCCCCGCCGAACGGCGACCCCGCCGAGCCGGGCGACTTCGACGCCACCAACCTGCTCGCCGCGGTGAACCTGCCGGCCGGCGTCATCAGCAACCCGTGGACGGTCGGCACCGTCGACCTGATCCCCGACACCGCCGACGAGAACGCCGAGACGGTCAAGGTGTCGCTGACCGGCGTCCCGGACGTCGCGCCGGTCTGGCTGACGATCAACGACGACGCGGCCGACAAGACCCCGACCATCGTCGCGGCCGGGCTGCAGAAGAACGAGTCCGACGGCACCGTGCAGGTACCGGTGACGCTGAACTTCAGCCTGAACGGCAACCAGGCTCTCACCACCGAGAAGCGGATCACCGCCGGGTACACCACCGAGGACGGCACCGCCAAGCAGCCCGGCGACTACACCACCGCCACCGGCACCGTCGACTTCGTGGCCGGTGACGTCAGCGAGTCGATCCCGGTGACCATCAACGAGGACACCGTCTTCGAGCGCACCGAGCTGTTCAAGGTCAAGCTGGCCACCCCGTCGCCCGGCGACGCGCCGATCGCCCCGGCGAGCGTCGACGTGGAGATCGCCGACAACGACTCCGGCCAGGAGCCGGTGCTCGACGACCTGGTCGCCCCGGCCGCGTTCGCGGAGGGCACGGCGGGCACGGCCGACTTCACCGTCAAGCTCGACCGCGTGGCCGCCGAGGACGTCGACGTCAAGGTGACCGTCACCGACGGCTCGGCCACGCATGGGGTGAGCGGACCTGGCAAGGACGACTTCGAGTTGCCGGCCAGCCCGGTGACGGTTCACGCCGGCGACACCTCACTCGTCGTCCCGATCACCATCAACAACGACGACGTGTTCGAACACACCGAGACCGCCACCGTCGGCATCGAGCTGGCCCCGGGCGAGACCGACGCGGTCAACGCGCCGCAGCCGGTGTCCGCGACTCTCTCCATCGTTGACGACGACCCCGAGCCGACCGTGGTGCTGAACACGGTCGACGGCGCCGAGGGCAGCACCGTGCCGGTGACGGCCACGATGACCGGTGTCACCCAGGACCCGATCGCGATCACGGTGGTGGCGGCCGGTGCCGTCAATGCGGGTAGCCACCAGGCGGATCCGCAGGACTTCACCGCGACGTTCACTGCCACCAACTTGCCTGGCGGCGCGTTCAGCAACCCGATCGCGTTGGGTTCGATCCTGCTGGTCAACGACACGATCGACGAGTACGACCAGACGGTCAAGGTCACCCTGACCGGGCTGACCAGCACTCCCACGCCGGCGTGGGTGACTATCGCGGATGCCGGCAGTGACAAGGCGCCGACCGTCGTGCCGGCCGGGGTGCAGGTCAACGAAGACGCCGGCGTCGCCGCGGTGCCGGTGACTCTCGACTTCGGGCAGAACGGTAACCTGGCTCTGACCACGGAGCGGAAGATCACCGCGTCGTACGCCACTGCGGACGGTACTGCCAAGCAGCCGGGTGACTACCTGACCGCGGCCGGCACGGTCGAGTTCGAGCCGGGTGACACCGGCAAGTCGATCCCGGTGACGATCAAGACTGACGGTGTGTACGAGCGCAGCGAGACCTTCGCGGTGAACCTGTCCGACCCGTCGCCGGGTGACGCGCCGATCGCTCCGACGAGTGTGACGGTGCGGATCGATGATGTCGACAGCGGCGCCAAGCCGGTTCTCAACCAGCTCGCCGCCCCGGTGACCACGGTCAAGGAGGGCGTGACAACCACCGCCGGCTTCACGGTGCAGCTCGACCGCCCGGCCTCCGAGGACGTCGATGTCACGGTGACTGTTACTGACGGCTCGGCCACGCATGGGGTGAGCGGATCCGGCAAGGACGACTTCGAGTTGCCGGCCAGCCCGGTGACGGTTCACGCCGGCGACACCTCGCTCGTCGTCCCGATCACGGTGAAGGACGACGGCGTGTACGAGCTCATCGAGACCGCCACGGTCAAGGTGGTGGTCGCCGCTGGTGAGCTGGACGCCGTCGACGCATCGTCGCCGGTGACCGCCACCCTCTCCATCGTTGACGACGACCCCGAGCCGACCGTGGTGCTGAACACGGTCGACGGCGCTGAGGGCAGCACGGTGCCGGTGACGGGCACGATGACTGGTGTCACGCAGGACCCGATCGCGATCACGGTGGTGGCGGCCGGTGCCGTCAATGCGGGTAGCCACCAGGCGGATCCGCAGGACTTCACCGCGACGTTCACCGCGACCAACCTGCCCGGCGGCGCGTTCAGCAACCCGATCGCGTTGGGTTCGATCGTGCTGGAGAACGACACGGTCGACGAGTACGACCAGACGGTGAAGGTCACCCTCACCGGCCTGACCACCACTCCCACCCCGGCCTGGGTGACCATCGCGGACGCCGCCGGTGACAAGGCGCCGACCGTGGTGCCGGCCGGAGCCCAGGTGAACGAGGATGTCGGTTCCGCTGCGGTGCCGGTGACCCTCGACTTCGGGCAGAACGGCAACCAGGCTCAGACCACCGAGCGGAAGATCACCGCGGCGTACACCACGGCCGACGGGACTGCCAAGCAGCCGGGTGACTACCTGACCGCGACCGGCACGGTCGAGTTCAATCCGGGTGACACCGCCAAGTCGATCCCGGTGACGATCAAGACCGACGGCGTGTACGAGCTGAGCGAGACCTTCGCGGTGAACCTGTCCAGCCCGTCGCCGGGTGACGCGCC